>JAGKWY010000049.1 GCA_021151625.1 Gammaproteobacteria bacterium
AGGCATGCAGCCCCCAGAATTTTTAACGAAGTTACAGCTTTGGCTACACGAGTCATTAACAGGTTTCTCCTAAGATCTATGTCTGTTGGTTATTCATCAAGCTAACCGGTACGGCTATTTCAATTTGCACACTTGCTGCTTTATTCCACCACATGTGCGTTTAATTCGCCCATGCTGTTTAGATCTTTGCAACTCGTGTGCCGATTAAAATTCTTTTTAATTCAGTTTTTTAATTCAACGTTTTTTTGACTGTGATCACAACACAGGCACTGCATTGCCTGCGCCGGCACCTGAACCAATGATGGTTCCACCACCAAACCCGCCATTATTTTCGGTGCAAATTTGTTCGTAAGCTTCCAGTATTAATTGCTTGCCCTTGTGATTGGCAATACCCAACTGATTATTCCAGCCATCTTCTGCAAAATTTTCTACGCGGCGAGCAGGAATTTCCAGGGTCCATGGACGGGTAAATACCGTTGGGTCGGTATAGGTGGCCGAGTATAAATAACGCCCAGCCTTGTGATCAAAAATAAAACGTTCCTTAACAATTGTTTCAGTGCCGGAAAACTCACCTGTGCGCCCAAAGCGACCTTTGGAATTATTATTTTTGACTTCAACGTAGAGGGTATTGCCCTCCCAGTAACCGCGCGAGTCGCCATTCCACAAGCGAATTTTCTGATCCAGATGGGGCTTTTTATCCAGTTCTGATTTTTTAGCCAAGTGGATAATACGCGAACCTGAATCAAACAAAAACACCAGATAGCCAGGGAACTGGCGAATTTCGTAACCGTGCCATATAAAGGATTTGGATGGACCACCGGGTGCACAGCGCGCCAGCGGCTCCACATATTCGGGCTTCACCGGGTCGTTAAAATTTTTAACATATTCCTGCTGCAATGCCCGCGCCCAGGGCTGGTAGGGAATCTGCCCATCGACAGGGTCCACTACCCTGCTGGGTGCGCGGCTTTCACGCGGCCCCAGCGGTGTGCGCGGAGTTTCGCCCGGCGTCGCACCCTGCGGGTCAGTAAAATTGGTGTGGTTGGAAATCGTATTGGACCACTGTCCCTGCACATCGGGTTGACCATCCGCGAGACGCGGGCCAGACCAGTTGCCCGATTCAACCCGGTAAACGGTTTTTTCGCGTTCAAATTTTGGCAATTGTGCGCGCTCGGTTTCCCATTGTTCGAAATTTGCAACCGCCGTCTGGCTCAGCAAACCCACACTGGCGAACGCCAGCAATAATTTTGTAGTGATGATTTTTTTTCGCATAACAAAATACCTGCTATTGCGCCGGCGCTTTAGATGCGCGCTCAGCGGGATAGGGATAATAAGGGTCGTAATCCAGCGTGAAGCGATAATCCTCCACCAATTGGAAATTGGGTTCGCGATGGCGATATAAAATCACACTGATGTCCCAGGGCCGGGTAAATACTTTTTCATCGTCAATAGTGGCTTTGTATTCAATGGTATTGGCATCCAGTAATCGCCAACGCTCGATGACATGCAATGCATCACTGTGATAATTGCCCGAGCGATCCAGCCAGGTCTCATCGTTAAAATGTTTTACATCCACCACCAGCGTATCGCCCTCCCATTGCGCGCGGGAATCGCCCAACCACCAATCGTTGGGATCTCTGGGATGATCGGTACCATTAGTGTGGATAGTACGCACCGAATGTCCGAATTGATGGATCAGGGTTAAATCGCGCGCACGCTGAAAAATTTGCACTGGCTCGGGATAATAAATGCCGCGCGGCACACCCAGGGTCCAGCCTTTCAAGCGCGGGTCCGCCTTAAAACGGTTATCAAAGTTTTGCTTACGCTTGGCCAGGGCTTCAGGCTTGTAGGGAATTTCACCGCCCGCCACTACACCCGGCCCGGGCGGAGCATCAATGCGTGCTGAGTGCGGTTCCAGATCGTAATCCGCCGCACTGGTGGTTTGCCAGATACCGGAAAAATCCGGCTTGCCATGCAAACGCGGGATTTTTTCGGCGGCATAACCAGGTAAAGATAAAAATGCCAGAGCAATAACCGGCAATAGAATTCGGCCGAACGATAAATGTCTTGCAACATAGATATTCAAAAAGCTGTCTCCAAAAAAATAGTTTTCACCAACTATTAAAAATAGTTTCCAACAACTCAGGCGTTATTAATTAGCAGCCGGGCGCGCAGCGGTTGAAGGTGCATCTTGCGCACCACCGGTTTGGAATACCTTGCCGTCGGGCAAGGTGATACTGGTGGAATAACCGAAGGTCTGGCCATCTTTCGCCAAATAGCCTTTCACAGTAACTTCTGTGCCTGCAGGTAAAGTCGCCTTGGTTAATCCCTTTTGTTTCAACGCAAAAGGAGACCCAAATTCAAAACCCCAATTAGTAATACTGCCATCGGCATTCTTTACATCCACATACACCCAGCTGTGCGGATTCACCCACTTGCCTTTGGTGACAGTACCTTTTAATTCAAAGGGTTTTTGTGCATCAAACTCCGCAGAAAATGCGTGATGTGCAACAGCAGGTAACGCAACAGAAAAAAGTGCGCCCGCTGCGCCACTCAAAACCAATGATTTTTTTACAACAGTTAACATGCCCATTTCCCCGCTTAACAAAGTTTTAACCTGTGCGTAACAATTAAATTGTCACCATAGATTGCGCAGAGCAAACATCAGGCCAATAACCTTGTTTGTTTTTGTACTTTGGTGTTGCAAGAAACACTGCACAAAAATGCTTCAGTGCACAATAAAAAACACCCCCTAAAGCCATCCAAACGGATAAATTTTCAACATGAAAATTCAATACCGCTGCGGAGTTATAAGCAGCGCACAATTAACTATAAGGAACCATGCCAGGAAGTAGCCTGCGGAATCTGTTTAAATAAAAACACCACTACTGAAAAACCAGCGAAATGCGTAAATATCAACAGTTTTTTCTGCGTGCGATTTTTGAGTAGAATCTGCACAAAACACTAATAAGAAAGATTTTAAGGAAAGTGCAGGACAATAACTTTTGCAGAAATAATTGATAGACAGAAGTTACAGATAGCTACAGCAATAACAGTAGATAGATGAAGGACAAGGCCAACTACTGCTGGCCTTGTGCGTAAAAACTGGTGTGGCCAGGTATTCGTTCCAGTGCAATTACTTCTGCGCCGCAGTAATACCAAAAGCACCATTATTCTCGGCGCAAATTCGCTCGTAGTGCTCCAGAATCAATTCACTCCCAGCATGGCTTGCAGGTTCCACTTCAAAATGCCAGCCGTTAGGTGTATCGGTTTCGGTATAGCGTTTGGCGGGAATGGTAAGGGTAAATGGGCGGGTATAGACGCCTGGGTCAGTAAAGGTGGCGACATAATTATAGCGGCTGCGATCGCTATTAAAAATGTAGCGTTCCTCAATGGTTCCATTCTCACTGATAAATTCCCCCGAGCGACCAAAGAGCGCCTTGCCATTGTGGTTGCGCAAGCTCACAACCAGGGTATTACCTTCCCAGTGACCACGCGAATCACCATTCCACAATTTAATATTGTCCGCCAACGCCGGCTTGTTATCTAAATGAATAATGCGCGTGCCGGAGTTGAACTGGAACAATACGTAACCTGGATACTGACTAATTTCATAGCCGTGCCAATACAGGGACTTGGGTACACCCGCCGGCGCACAACGTGCCAAGGGTTCAATAAATTCCGGTTTTACCGGGTTGTGAAAGCCAACCTGAAATTCCTTTACCTTTTCTAACGCCCAGGGTTGCAAAGGTAGTTGCCCATCTGCCGGATCACTTACACGGCTGGGTGCTCGTTCTGCACGCGGCCCCTGATCTGCCGGGCGCGGGTTGGGGTCATTGGGAATGCCGCCTTGCGGATCAGTAAAATTATTGTGGTTGGCAATGGTGTTAGACCAATGACCTTGCACATCCGGTTGACCATCGGGTAAACGCGGGCCAGTCCATTCGCCGGATTTAATTTCCGGAAAACTTTTTTCAATTGGAATACCGCCCTGTGCATTGGCAAAACCTGCCATACCCGACAGTCCTATCACCGCCAATACATTGAACAGAAATTTTTGCGGCGCAGAGAAAAATGTTGTTGCGATTTGCTTCATAACAAGCCTCATAAATACCTGAGCAGTGATTACGTATTAAGGATTAGCCGGTGGTTTGGGCGGATAGAACTCGTCGTACTCCATCGTAAAACGATAATCCTCAATCAACTGGAAATCTTTCTCGCGGTGGCGATGTAAAATCACACTCAAAGTCCATGGTCGACTAAATACTTTTTCATCAGTTACTGTGGCTTGATACTCAATGGTATTGCGATCCAGGAAAGTCCAACGCTCCAGCACTTTCAATACATCGCTGTGATAATTAAAAATAGTGCGCACTGAATGCCCAAATTGATGGACGATAAATAAATCTCTTTCGCGCTGGAAAATTTGAAATGGCGCCGGATAATAAATGCCACGGGGCACACCCAGGGTATAACCCTTTAACGCAGGGTCGAGCTTTTTGCGCTCAGCAAAATTCTTTTGCTTTTGCGCCAAAGCCTCAGGCAAGTAAGGCAAGACTTTTCCTTCAACGACTCCGGCACCGGGCGATGCATCCTCGCGATGTCCATGTGGCTCCAAATCATAATCTGCACCGCTGATGCTTTGCCAAATACCAGAGAAATCCGGCTTTCCATTGGCAAGGCGTGGAATATCGCTCTGCGCTGTGGGTACAGCGGCAGCTTGGGCATTGGCCTCAGATACTGTTTGCTCACTGCAGCCGTGTAAGCCAGCAACACTTACCAATAACATGCTGGCAATTACATAAGCTTTCCATCGCAATAGCACTTTTACTAAATAGCTCAAAGGATTTTCTCCAACTCAAGATTTGGGTGCTGGTTTTTGTTGATTAGCTGGAGCATCGGGCGCGCCACCGGTAGTGAATACACGGCCATCAGGCAAACTGGCAGTTACGGCGTAGCCAAAATTCAAACCATTTTTTGCACGATAGCCTTTTAAGGTGACTTGGGTACCTATCGGCAAGGTAGATTTAGTCAAACCTTTTTGTTTCAAACTAAAAGGCGCACCAAACTCAAACCCCCAGTTAGCTACTGTGCCATCTGCTTGCTTCACATCGAAATACAACCAACTGTGCGGGTTCACCAGTTCCAGTTTGGTTACTACACCCGTCAATTCAATCGGTTGGTTTGCATCAAACTCCGCCGAGAAAGCATGATGCGCAGAAACTGGCGGAGCAATCGACAAGATGGATACCAATACTATTAAACACGGTACTTTCATCAAGCGTTTAACAGGACACGTAAATCGCGTTGATAGGAGTAATGGAGAAAAAAATTTCATCGCCAGCCTCTTTGTGTAGGTAGTGAATGAGTCAAGAGTAAAATCCGGTTGCAACAATGATCCTGGTTAACAACAGCCACCCTCTTCAACAACAGCATCCTTAGTTAACAACGGTAACGTCTAACCGGACAGTTAATGGCAGTTAATTCTGCGTTAACCGGGCTTAGCAATTTGCAGACCAGCAATAAAAATAAATTTTCTATGTATGTGAGAGCGAAGCGATGAGCAGTCCATCGACATACACAATGTTTAAAAACAAGCAATCATTGATTAAAAATTAATAATTAACTTACCCAGGAGTGTTGCGCAAACAACAACCTGTTTTATTTTTCATAATCTATAACAATAGAAAGTTTCAAAATCGAAGAAAACAGCTTGCAATAAACACAACAGTCGCTGGCCGGTTTGCAGCATAGTCACGCGCAAATCAACAGGATTCGTTGAAAAACAACCAGAATTTATTTAATTGCAAAATCATCCTCTTTGTTGGTATAGCCATTGCTCTCAGGCAAGAGTGAATGCAAACACCTCACTGCCAACAGGAAATGTCTTTTATGAAAACAATTATTCAATCTATTAATGGCCTGCCATTTAAGGCTAGCGTTATTGCCCTGGGTTTAACCCTTGCAAACAGTGGCTTCGCTGCTGATTCAGCAATTAGTGCCGCTTATAAAAAAGCGGGCGCGGATACCGTTAACACCCTGGAATTTTCGGGTGCCGGCAAGTGGTACCAATTTGGTCAGTCCCCTGCCCCAGGCACTGCCTGGCCAGCGTTTGAAGTAAAAAGTTATAGCGCCAGCATTAATTTCGAAAATCAATCAGCCCGTACCCAGCAAACGCGTTTGCAAATTATTGAACCCAATCGCGAGCGCCCGGTTCCAGTTGAACAAAAGCCGGATCAATATATCAACGGCTCAGTAGCCTGGAACCTCGCAGCTCCGCAAGGCTCTGCACCGGGCACACCTGCAGTGCCGCAAGCGCAACCCACAGCGGTAGAAGAGCGTCAGGCAGAAATATGGACTACACCGCAGGGATTTTTAAAAGCGGCGCAAAACAACAACGCCGTTACCCATAAAAAAGGCGACGCTACCCTGGTTGAGTTCAGCGTGCAAAAATACAAATACCAGGGCTTAATCAATAGCAAGAACGAAGTGGAACAAGTAAAAACCTGGATTGATAACCCGATTCTGGGCGATACCCTGGTAGAAATTAATTACAGTCACTATAAGGATTTTAACGGCGTAAATTTCCCCGCTAAAATTGTAAAAGTCCAGGGCGGTGCACCCGTGCTGGATATCAATGTGAATCAGGTGAAGGTAAACCAGCCAATTGATTTGGCGATTCCGGCCGATGTTAAATCCAATCCATCCCCTGCTGTTGCGGTTACCAGCAGCGAAATTGCACCTGGCGTGCACTACCTACAGGGCGGCTCACATCACAGCCTTGCGATTGAACAAAAAGATCATGTCGTTGTGATTGAAGCACCGCTTAATGAAGCGCGCTCATTAGCGGTGATCGCCAAGGTGAAAGAATTAATTCCCAACAAGCCGATTACCCATTTAATTAATAGCCACCAGCATTTTGATCACTCTGGTGGCCTGCGTACCTACGCCGATGCCGGTGTGACTATTGTGACCCAGGAACTGAATAAGCCTTTCTATGAAAAAGCCTGGCAACAAGCGCGCACCATTAACCCGGATAAACTGGCCAGCTCCAAAAAACCAGCCAAATTCCAGACCTTTAATGACAAGCTGGTACTGAATGACGGCCAACGCCCGATAGAAATTCACACCCTGCAAGGCAATGGCCACAACGATGCGTTTGCCGTGGTGTATTTGCCCAAGGAAAAAATCCTGATAGAGGCAGATGCATTTACTCCACCGGCGCCAAATACACCCGCACCAACCAGCGTTAATCCCTTTGCTAAAAACCTGCACGATAACATTAACCGTTTAAAACTGGATGTAGTGCAAATTGCGCCTTTACATGGCCGTTTGGTAACCCTGAAAGACCTGGAATCTTTTATCGCGGTGAAAACTGCCAGTAATTAATTTCCGCACCAAGATTCACTTACCGAAAACAACAAAAGGCGCTATTGAAAAATAGCGCCTTTTGTTTTTACACCTCCAGAAAGATAAATCCATAAACATTGCCCAATAAACATTGCCCAATAAACATAGCCCCATAAGCATGCCCCCATAAAAACGGTCCCGTAGCGATAGCCACTAAACTGAAAACCACAAATTAAAACCCTAAATGAAAACCACAAAACCAAATATAGAAGTTAAAAATGGTTATGAGAGATTAACAACAAATCTGCTTGTTTTTATCCAGCATTGATTAAATACAAATAACAAATTAATTTGCAAAAAACCAGAAAACAAATTTCCGAAAATTATTATCCAAATAAAATCAAAGCCTTATATAAAAATCACGCAATAACTGCTAATTGGTATATCACTTGCAATTTCGGCGACGAAAGAAAAATATTTTGGAGCCTTTAATGAAAGCAAGTAAACACACAACTTCTCCAGGGAACGCAACCAATGGGCAATCCACAACTGGGGAAAAATCATTTCCACTTCTCTCGCTTAAACCAAATTCCTTTACATTAAAACCACTGAGTCTGGTATTGAGCGGATTGCTCTTGCTCGGCAGCAGTCATGTTTTCGCACAAACTACCGAAACACCGGAAGAAGAAAAAGAAACTGATGTTAATGAAATTCTGGAAAGCGAACCCACCAGTGCAGGCGGCAAGCGCTCAGATTCCAACGTAGAAGAATTATTGGTGAGCGGTGTCAAGCAGACACAAGTAAAGACCTTGCACAAAGTCCATCAAGAACCCTTCTCCCAATCCATTATTTCCGGTGAGGTATTGGATCGCGAGTTAGGGCTGGATTATGAAGCCATATCCAAACGCCTCGCCAACGTAACCTTTAACCAAAACAATACCCGCGGTGCCTCACTCTCTATTCGCGGTGTCGGCAAACGCGCTTTCGCTGAAGTGCAAGACCCCAGCGTATTGGTAATTCAGGATGGCGTGAGCTTTGGTCTTACAGCACTGGGCAATTTCGATTTTTATGATGTAGAAACTGTCGAAGGTTTTCGCGGCCCTGTGGGCACCCTCGGCGGTAAAGGTGGCAGCTCTGGTGCAGTTTATGTCACCACCAAAAAACCTACTTTTGAACCTACGGGCGAATTAAGTGTGGCCTATGGCGAGCGGGACACTGTGGTATTAAAAGGTGCTTACGGTGGCCCGGTGATTGATGATCTATTAGCCTGGCGCGGATCTTTTGTAGTAGATAAACAACGTGGCTACTACGAAAGCCGCTGGGATGAAAACTACAGCTTCTACAATCGCAACCGCGTAAGTGGTCGCGTACAACTGTTGTTGACTCCCAACGAAAATTTCAATGCGCGCTTAAGTATTGATATAGAGCCACGCGGCGCACAATTGCAAAATGGTTTGACCTTTTATGTCGACCAACCCGAGCGCTTCAACAACGCCAACGCATTAGCACCTCAGGGACGCTTGACGGACCCGAGCGGCACAGGTTCAAAGGCAAAACTTGCGGGCTTCTGGCAAGAGTCACTTACACGCGACTCTGCCACTAACAACATTACCAAAGTGACAGAAACCTGGGTCGGCCCACGCAGCTGGTTTGTGGGGCGCGATTTTGGCAAAGGCAATGTGTACGACTACAGCGATTACCTGGCCAATGAAGATGATGAGACCGTTTATATCAATGAGAACCAGGGGCAAACGGTTTCCAACAAAGGGACTTCATTGAATCTGGATTACCAATTGGAAAACCATAAACTTAATTCTATTACCGCCTGGCGTGCTTACAGTTTTGATGCGCATAACGATGAAGGTACCCCTTTTGATATCAACATCGATGGCGGCGGCGGCGTATTCTATAAACAATACAGTCAGGAATTCAGTATTGAAAAAGAGAAAGGCGAAAATTTCGATTACATCGCCGGTATCTTTTTCTTCCAAACTGAAAACACTATTACCTCAAAAACCGGTTGGGGTTCAGATGCAGGCGCCTGGTTTGCAACCACTGCACAATACAATTCCCTGGAGCGTAACGCCGGCGTAAACCGCGGTGCGGGTTTAGCTTTGTTAAAAGATTCACTGGATTATGGGCGCAAACTGGGTTCCACCGATGTAGAAACGGAAAGCAACGCAATTTATGGCAACGCCAACTGGCATTGGCATGAAGCAGCTACTTTTACCGCCGGATTGCGTATAGGTACTGAAGATCGCACCACCACTGACAGTGTGATTCTGGAAAACTACGGCGCAGGTAGCTGGTTAAATCCATCATCAGTGCGCGGAATAGATTTGGGCGGGTTTGATGTAGTGGGCACGGCCAGCACCATTCCCGCCGAATTGCGCGGGCAATTGGGTACGATCACCCAACAGCGCGATCAATTTGGCAACCCCATCAGTTCAACAACTGTGCACACCAATGGCAATAACGATACGCAAAAAAGTTTGGCTGATGCAGTGGCCAATAAATATTACGGTGTAGCTATTACCAATGTACCCGGTGCTGCCTACAACAGTTTGACCGCTGCGCAAAAAGCACAAATCGCCAACGCCAAAGCGCTGCGCGCAAGTCAAATCGGCCAATTAATTCCCACCGTGTCGAGCAACTATGACGATACCCTTTACACCAGTTTTTTAAGCCAGGCTTACGAATTCAATGAACAAATTCGCGCTTACATCACCTGGCAGAGCGGCGAAAAATCGGGTACGGCGTTTAACATTAACGGCGAACCTACCGGCGTTAAACCAGAGAAAACCAACGCTTATGAAATTGGAATCAAAACCAATTTGCTCGACGGCGATTTAGTCTTCAATGCTAACCTGTTTCGCATGGATATCGACGATTACCAGCAAGCCATTCGCAAGGTGGACGAGTGGACTACGCAAGACAATATCAACAACGGTATTGTCCCCTCGCTCGCCTATGTGACGGCACAGGGCAACGTTAATGGTGTGCGCGTGGAAGGTGTGGAATTTGATGGTTATTACACCGGCATTGAACATATCACCGTACGTTTGAGCGGCGCTTACAACGATGCCTTTTACACCGATTTTAAAAACTCACCCAAGCCGGCCGAATTAAATTACCTCGCCGAACCGTTTGTGGATCAAACCGGTAAAAATTTGCCCGGCGCCGCCAAATGGACGGTAAACCTGGGCGTGGAATATCGAGTACCGGTATTTAGCTCTGCCGAATTCCACAGCAGCTTTAACACAGCCTACACCAGCGATTATTTAAACGCGGACGATTTGTCATCCTACACCTACACCCCGGGCTACAGCCGCACCGATGCCTCTATTGGTGTTGGCTCACTGGATGGCGAACTGGATGTAAGCCTGATCGTAAAAAACGCCTTCGACGACCGCACCCACGAACGCGGCTGGAACAGCTACTCCCCCTGGCCCTACCCGCGCTGGATAGGCGTGGTATTTACCGGGAAGTTCTAACCTGCAAAAAATTTCAGCGAGAAATCTGCGCACTTGTATCCTCCACATCAAGCGCGCAGCCTCATCAAGGACGATACCCTCCTCACCAGCAGCTAATTGAATAGCTAAACCCCGTTCAATTAGCTGCTGCTCCATAACCACCTCTCCCCTCAAACCAATTCGTCCCCAAGCATTATTTGCCCCCACCTAAACCGCTTATCCCGGTTAGAGGCTGCAACACTGAGCAAAAAAGAAGCTAACATTTTGATTTGGCTGAATTTTATTTGTTGGACTTAAGATGCCCTTACGTTGAGGATAAGAAGCTTAGACAGCAAAATATAGAAAAATGAAAACAGGGGATATATAGTTTGGACTTTTGAATAAACTGTTATGCAGAAGGGAAACATGAATCTATCTAATATTCTTACAGAGTTGGAAGAGCTTGGAAATTCAAACGATTCAATTGAATCTGAAAGATCAAAAAAATATCTTAACATCACTAGAGATACTGGTGAGTTTCTTTCCGTATTAGTTAAATCTACAAAATCTCAGAATATTCTTGAAATTGGAACATCAAATGGGTATTCAACAATTTGGCTTGCTTCTTCATTACCAGAAAATGGTTTAGTTACCACAATTGAATGCTCACTTCAAAAATTTAATGAAGCACAGGTTAATTTTGAAAAAGCAAAACTAACTAATAAAATTGATCAAATTCATGATGAAGCTAAAAGTTATTTGGCTCAGTTAAATAGTAAATTCGACATAATTTTTCTTGACGCTGACAGGTCATTGTATATGTCTATGGTTGTAGAAATTGAAAAATTGTTGAAACCTGGCGGCTTAATTGTAACCGACAATGCTATTTCACATGAGCATGAATTAATTGAGTTTATGGAATATTTTAAACGCAAATCAGAATATAGTTGCTGTTTGGTTTCAGTTGGTAAAGGTGAATTTTTAGCCTACAAGTCAGCTTGAACGGAAAGTGCATAACAAGCGACCGTGGTAAAAAATCAATACCTGCAACGCAAATTTAGTTAGCTTGCCACTCGCAATTATCTCGAACCTTGGCATTCAAAATCGTCATAATTTTTTGGTGCAGGCTAGAAAATTACTTTATTCTTAAGTTTGAATTTTTAGATAAAATACAATGGAAAATGTTCAATGTTAGAAATTAGACCAAATTGCGAAGGCTGCGACAAAGACTTACCACCCTCATCAACAGAAGCAAATATTTGTAGTTTCGAATGTACATTTTGTACAGGGTGCGTTGAAAATCTATTGCACAACGTTTGCCCTAATTGTGGCGGAGGCTTTACACCTAGGCCAATTCGTCCTAAAAGCGAATATAGGCTTGGCGTTTGTTTAGCAACTAGGCCGGCTTCAACACAAAGGGTGAATACAAGTTATACAAAATTTGAAATAGCTGCTTTCATTAGCAGTATTGAAAAAATACGCCCAGAAAATCGGTAAATCTAAAGTTGCAGTTAGTAAGTAACTCGCATCTGGGCATTCAAAAATTACCATTATTTTCCATATATAAACTGTAAGCACAGTTCTATTGGGTTTACTAAATACGACCTTTTCGTGTTAACACATACCCGCAAGACTAAAAGAAGTTTTAGCTAATTCAATGCTTAGTGTTGTAAGATTCATAGAATTACTCCTCTGGTTGCTGTGATAACACCGATGACTTTACGCTGGCGCGGGACCGTGCATAAGATGGGAAGCTCATATCATTCGTTAAGCTCACCACCATCAAGAATTAAGGAATATTGAGAAGTGAAAGATCTAACTGTATTGCCTGCTAATTTACCTGTGCCTGAAGATGACGGAGCATGCGACCACTTAAAAGGCATGAGATTTCCGTCTGTGCCTTTAATTGCAACATCTGGAAACAAAATAGACATTGGCTCCAATCAGGGAGCAGTCGCTATCTATTTTTATCCGCTTATTGGAAGGCCTGATTCACCGCCCATGTTAGGTTGGAACGAAATTCCCGGAGCAAGAGGCTGTACGCCACAATCTTGTTCCTTTCGTGATCTTTATTCTGAATTTAAGGGACTTGGCGTAAGCCTTTACGGTGCAAGTAGCCAATCTCATTTGGAGCAAGCAGAGGCATCAAAACGTCTCCACCTACCTTTTGAATTGGTTAGTGATGCTTCCTTTGAGTTGGCTTCTGCATTAAGACTCCCAACTTTTGAGTACAATTCTTCAGTATTAATTAAAAGACTTACTTTAGTTCTGGTAAACGGAATAATTGAAAAGGTTTTTTATCCCGTTTTCCCGCCGAATGAAAATGCAGCTAATGTCATAGCCTGGTTTAAAGAAAATCAAGCTTAACAAGGGACTGTGGTAAAAAATCAATGCCTGCAACCCAAATTTAGCTAGATTGCCAACCGCAACTATCGCGCACAATGGCATTCCAACTCGCGCACTTTGTGCGATGAACTGCTAATGAAAACTGCCTAAATCTGTAATATGAAGAAATGGAAAATGAATAAACATTTCGAAATCTGTCTAGCCGATATTGCAATTACCCTAACAAACGCCCCCGTGCACTGGACCTCCCAGATTATCTACGATCTCACTATGTAAAAAGTTACATTCGATGAATCCAAAGCGAATCCTTAGCCCATCTAAGGTTAACTGTAACGTAATAAGTTATAATTTTAATCAGCCAATTGGAAAATATATGTTATTAAAATTATCTGTTACAACTATCTCCCTATTATTCTCCCTGTTAGCCTTTTCTCAAACGGATGCATCCAGCACATCGGCACATACTGGTAGCACAAAGAAAATTCTTATTATTGCTTCGAACATGGTAGATATGGGCGACCCGGATAAGCACGAGGCCAGAAACGATCTCTGGGAGTATGCACCGCCCTACCATGTATTTATTTCACATGGTTACGACGCGGACTTTGCTTCTCCGCAGGGAGGTCCCGTGCCATTTATGAGGGATCCCTTGGGAATTAGCAGCTACACCATCAAATATGAGGGTTTCTCGCGTAAAGCCAACAATTCCTTAGCGCCTAAGCAGGTGAATCCAGGTGAGTACTCAGCAGTATTCATCGGTGGGGGTTATGGCAATGTTTTTGATGTAGCCTCTAATAAAGATTTGCTCAACATCATAGCGAAAATCTACGAGAATGGCGGAGTGATTGGCAGCAGTGGTCATGGCGCCAGCGCCTTTGCGAACGTGAAGCTTTCCAGCGGTCAGCCCCTTGTAAAAGGTAAACGCATTGCAGGCTTCCCTAACTCAACAGAGAAAGAAAAGGATTGGGCAAAACAAGGGAGCCTGCTCCCCTTTTTAGTTGAAGAGAAGCTGAAAGAAAATGGGGCGATCACAGTGAACAAAGACAATATTCCAGACAAGCATGATGTAATTATTGATAATCGCATTGTCTCGACCATGTTCCTGCCATCTGCAGCATTAGTAGCGAAAGAAATGCTTATTTTGCTTGAGAACAACAGAAAATCTGATAAATCAAAATAAGCCACGAAACAACGATTAACAAATAATACGCACATTTTGTGCGGGAAAGGTCACATAAAAGGAACAACAAGTAATGCTTGGAAATTGTCTCTGTGGGAAGGTTAGTTTTGAAATTGACCGTAAAAATATTAATCTGTACCAATGTCATTGTTCTTTATGTAGAAAGCAAAGCGGTTCTTATTCAAATGCCGCCACTATCATAGAAAACGAAAGGTTTCGCTTTCTAACCGGCAAAGAACTTATAAATAGCTGGGTTAAAGATTCTGGCTTCCGCTCTGATTTTTGTAGCATTTGCGGTTCGCCAGTGCCCAATCCCTTAAGAAATACAAACTTCTATTGGGTGCCAGCCGGGTTATTAGAAAATACCAACCCATCTAATAAAGTAATCTTGCATTTGTGCCTAAACTCAAAAGCTAATTGGGCACCTTTGGCTCTGAACACAGAAAATTATGAAGAGCTTCCACCTTTAAGTTATTTAATTGAATGTTTAAATCCGGAAGAAAATATCTAACAAGTGACTGAGCCTCATGTAAACATCTAAACGCACACCATTCGCTAACAGGAAAATATGAATAAAGGCTATTGGTTTACTGCTAACATTTTTGAAATCACCATAGGTGAAGATGAAGCCACAAACCCAGGATGCTATGGAAAAAATCTGGCTCAATGGCTTTGCAAGAAATTTAGGGCTATTGGTTACACCAATGCTGAAGTAGTTCCAGAAGACTGGGGTTGGTGCGTTGTCTGCTCAACCAATGAAGTGACAACCTGGATCGGCTGCGGGGTTGTGCAAACCGAAGACCTAATCAACTCGTACGATCCAACAAACCCGCCCAAGGGTAGCGAAGTGGTCTGGCATGTTTTCGCACAGGCTGAGGTGCCTATATTTAAAGTTTCCGGACTCTTAAAAAAGCTAATGGGAAAAATTAGCATTCAGGAGCACGAATATAAATTGGCAAGAGAGCTGGCACTAGTACTCAGCAGTGAGCCCTCCATTTGTTTGTGCCAAGAGCCATAAATCTGAAGTGATCTAATTAGGTCACTATACGCGCCTATGGCATCAACATATAAAGCCGCATATGGTACTGCCAACCAGTACATTTCGCGCACGCGACGGCTCCAGAGCCATCGAGTTGTGATTATGCTACACAAAAGTATTCCACAAGACACAAACTGTGTGTGCACCTAAAATTAGCTAAACATGTAGGGATAGATAATGCTAAAGAAACTTTCACTTTATTCCGGAATGGTCATTCCAGCCTGGCTTTTTATTGGGGTGACTATTGCAGGACTAATGAATCCGGAGTACAACCACCTCAATCAGGCAATGAGTGAGCTAGGTGCAAAAGGATCCACCACTCATAGTATTTCCCCGTTAATTAATAATTTTCCCCTGGGTATACTCTTTATTGCCTTTGGCCTCCATCTCATTTCAACCCTTAAGCACTCAAAACTGGCTATAGCTTCTGGCGTAATGGTGCTGGTTCATGGTGTTGGGAGCATTTCTGCCGGCTACTTTTCTTGCGACTCAAGCTGCCAACCAGTGTCACCATCGAACTCCCAGATTATGCATAATCTATCCGGTTTTATAATGTTCCTTTCGCTCACCATAGCGGGTTGGCTATGGGTTTATCTGGGCAAAAAGCAACTTGGCTCTATGTTTCTTTCCTGGTTTTCATTTTTTTCAATGGTTATTGCACTAGGTGCTGCATTAATGCTTCCAGCAGCTGTAGAGTCAGGCCACAATTTTGGGTTGTATCAACGCGTAAACTATGGAGTATCGGTTATTTGGCTGGCAACCTTATCTTATATGCTTGTGCGATTTCAGGAGAAACATAACCAAAAAAGCAATTAAAAAGCAAAAAGCACCCAGGTCGTTACTGTGTTTGTTTGTCAGCTTAAATCAGGGAGTACGAACCATGTTAGACAAAAGTTTAAATGCCAGGATACCAGCGTATAAGAAAGCTTTCGCGAGCGGAGAGATCCAAAAAACGTATCAAAATCTAGTTGGCATAGCTCAAAATATTAGAACTGATTTTTCAAAAAAGTACGAAGGCGAATATACCGTTGCAAATTTACTGCACGGTTACATCGACTTTACATACTTCTATCTGCAAAACGATTACCTAAAAAAACATAAACTTAAGTTCGCCATTGTACTAAATCATCAACGCGCGCACTTCGAACTCTGGTTACTCGGCCAAACAAAGGACGTACAAGCACGTTATTGGAAAAAATTAAAAGGAGTAAAGTGGGTAAATGACCAAGCAATGCCAGAATATTCAATCTTTGAAACAATATTACTTCCGCTACCTGATTTTGATGATTTCAAGATATTGTCAAAATCCGTTCACCGTGCGTTTGGATCACTATCAAAGGAAATTTTCGAAATATTGGTGGCATATGAGTAATGGTGCTTAAAGCAGAACCTAACTCACCAGTAATTGGCTGATTTTTCTGGATTTTCAGCTAGCTTAGCCGCATTAAGCAGTTTAACCCAGATATTTTAGATTATTGTGTTGATCACATCAGTCCAATTCAAAATTTTCATGGCATTTAAGACCAAGCAAAAGGACAATCCGTGCGAACAAATAAATTCTTAATTCTTGCAGCACTTTGCAGTGGCGCAGCTGCCCTACTGCATTTAGGTTGCATTATCTTTGGTGGCGATTGGTACAGATTCTTTGGTGCCGGTGAACAAATGGCACAAATGGCTGAAGCGGGACATATTTATCCAACAATCGTCACCTTGATCATAGCTGGGCTGTTAACGATCTGGTCACTTTATGCATTATCCGGCGCGGGCATTATCATTAGACTTCCATTGTTGCGCCCGGCACTATGCTTAATCGCAGCAATCTATTTATTACGCGGAGTAATTTTTATACCCTTAATGCCCATGTTTCCCGACAACAGCACTACCTTCTGGATACTTAGCTCATTAATTTGTTTAGTATTTGGTTTAGTGTATGCATTAGGTATCAGGCAGTCATGGGCCTATTTGGGTCGAGTAAACACTTAACACTTCCTACCTTGTGCTTTCTAAACCTCTCAACTAATTCCGCCATGCCAAAGCAAAGTGAGTGAAAATCAACAGCCAGGGATATATAGTTAGGTCTCTTGAAGAAACCGCTGGACCAAAAGGAAGATCAAGTGAAAACCCTAAGTCAGCTTATAACTCTATCCGCATTTTTATTTTCCGCACACACATCAGCGGAGTGCCTAAAAGACGGGCAGAATGTAACCCTCACAGGCACTATATTCAGAGAAACCTTTCCCGGCCCGCCCAATTACGAAAGCATTGAGGATGGGGATACACCTGAAACATATTGGATTTTAACCATCAAAACACCGCAGTGTGTAATAGCAGAGTCAGCGGAAAACGACGAGCTTTACGAAGTTGCAAATTCAACTATTCGCTTTCAGCTAGCATTTGAAACCTCCAATACTTACCAATCACAAAAAAATCTGGAAGGAAGTACTGCTGTAGTCAAAGGTCAGTTATTTATTGGAACTTCTGGCCACCACCATACAGAAGCACTCATTTCAGTAAAAAGTATATCGACCGCTAGCCTCCAGGCCAGTCAATGACTTAAAAGCAGAGAACCAAATATCCCAACCAGGAAACTGATTTTATGAACGGCAGCTGTCTTTGTGGTGGTGTTAAATTTAGTTTCGATAAATTCGAAGGTGGGATTGCAAACTGCCACTGCTCAATGTGCAGGAAATTTAGCGGTTCAGCATACGGAACCTTTGGTACAGTGAGTACCGAAAACCTGAATTGGGAATCTGGTTTTAAACTTATCAAAATTTTTCATTCTTCCGAGAAAGCCCACAGGGGGTTTTGTTCACATTGTGGCTCAAGCATTTTTTATCGACTATCAACTCACAATGCTCCCTTTGAAATTGCATTTGGCCTGTTAGAATCAGAGCCTACAGAGTTACCAACAGCCAATATATATTGCGCGTATCGGCCTAACTGGCCTCGCAACATAGACGACATGCCGGATTTTAAAGAGTCCAGAATGATTGAGGCTAAACCTTAATGCTACATCCTGTTTGACAGGGCTCAATTAAAACACCCCAACCTTAAGATGCATGCAACGCTAAAAGGAGAACTTTATGAAAAAGCTACTTTTAATTTTATTAGCCCTGCTTCCTATCCATGCATTTGGAAATAGCCAACCAAAAACTCCGCTGGATGTAGTGAATACCCGAATGGCAGCCTATAACAACCATGACTTAACCAGTTTCCTTAATACCTATTCTGAGAATATTCAAATATTCACCTATCCCAGCAAGCCATTAGGGAAACCCGGGAAAGAGCACCTCGCCTTTATTTTTGAACCTATGTTTAAAGAAAAGAGCGTTCACGTGGAAATCCACAGCCAGATCACCCAGGGCAATTACGTGGTAAACCACGAAACCGTAACTTATGACAAGAAGCCACAAAAATACGTATCTATTTATGAAGTTGAAAATGGCTTGATTAAGAGCGTACAGTTTTTGAGAGAATAATGTTTTCGTGAAAAATCATCTAAAAATCACAAGGAGTATTACATGAAGGTACTGGCAATTATTGAAACGAATGTTACCAATCCATCATGGATTGAGGATTACACAAAAAATGTTACTCCAATGCTGCTGAAGTACGGTGGAAGGTATTTAACCAGAACGAACAATATTGATCTGATCGAGGGCTCTGAAAAACCACACTTCTCAGTAGTGGCAGAATTCCCGTCAAAAGAAATAGCTCTGGAATTTTACAACTCTCGGGAATATGCGCCTTACAAAAATTCCAGACTGGCGGGATCGAGTTCCAAGTTTCTGTTAGTTAATGTGGAAAATGGTGCCGGTTGATTAGTCCACAGCCCTACTTTTAAAAGGCTCTACGTATAATTATGGAAACACCTCCGTTCTATGATGAAGTACTCCTTTTGGCATCAACCCTTGTGGATTCACAAGACACAGCCGAACAGTGCTGGTCCGCATATGAAGAGTTGCGAAAAGTATGTGAATGCAATTCCGGCTCCAAAAACGACCATCCCTTTCAGTGGGAAACTCTGGCAGATTTCACACTAAATAATGCAGAGGCTTTAAAGATTTACACAACTGCATTACAACTGGCCGAAGCACTACAACTTACCGAATATTCTTTGTCCATCCAACTTGCTATGGCTGAACGTTACCTGCAACTTAATGAACAGGACCACGCCTTTACATTCGCCGACGCGGCAAATGAGTCAGCCAAGAATACGACTGACTTGGAGCTTCGCAAACAAATTAGTGAGTTTTTACTCAAAATTTGCAACAAAAAGCAGCAATAGGCGAGCGATGAAAAATTACTCTATCTTTCTGTTATCAATTGCGATTTTGGGGTGCACAATAGATTCAGAAGTCAATCATAGTTTGGACGCCCCACAGGTAACAGAAGAAAGAAAACCTAATCATACCCATCCTGTTTTTGGTGGAACATTGTTTGGATATGACCATGGGGAGTTCGGAGGAGGACTGCTATTCGCAGATCGACAGAATAACACCCATAGAATACTTGACGAAAATATAGTAGGCATTTATAGCTCAAACTCTGACATTTTTGTCTTCACTGGTATCAGTCACCTATCCATTACTAAAGGTGCTATTTACAAAATTGACTTAAACCAAAAGCATTTTCCTCTTGCTCAAAAAATTGGAAAGCTTTCAGGAAAACCATACAAAATCATCCCAAGTAAAGACAAGGGAATTGTCTTTAGAGTAAAAAATGAGTGTTATGCAATTAATTTTGAAGACGCCAAAAAAGTAAATACTTGCTCACCAGAACAAATGTCAATAGAAGATGTCCAATCTCCATAACGATTTCGAGTGATGCAAACGCAGATGAGAATACTCTATCCATTTAATCCTCTTAAACCTGATGAAGCCGATGAGCCATATCAGGATGAGTTTACATCCATAAAGAATAGTGGCGGGAAGTGTTCACTTTTCGATTTTGATTCGCTTGCGTTTGATGAATTCAAGCCAAAACCAGCCATTACTCAAGAAGAGGCAGTTTTGTATCGAGGCTGGATGCTCAATCCAGAGAAGTATCAAAATTTTATTGGGCATATTCACCAGCAGGGAGGTATTCCAATTACTAATCTCGATTCCTATACTAGCTGCCACCATATATCAGAATGGTACGAATTATGTAAAGAGTTCACCCCAGAGACCAAATTCTTTCAAAATGATGAAAACCTGATACGTAATGCTAAGTTATTGAACTGGCCAAAATACTTTGTAAAGGACTATGTAAAGTCCAATTCAACCGAGCGAGGCTCAATAGCTAACGCAGCGGAAGAAATAGCAGATATCCTGGAATTGATTGAAACATACCGAGGCTCAATTGAAGGAGGTGTTGCTTTACGAGCTTTTGAAGATTTTTTAAAAGATACCGAAACCCGTTACTTTGTTTTTAAAGGAAAAGTCTATAGCCCTGGCTCATCGACTCCTGCGCTGGTAACTGCAATCGCTGCCCGCATTAAATCCCCATTTTTCTCAATTGATATTGCCCAAAAAGCAGACGGAGAATTTAGACTAATTGAAATTGGAGACGGCCAGGTCTCTGACAAAAAGTCTTGGTCAGCTGAGAATTTTTCGAAGATATTTATTGATAACGCATAACAATTGAAATAGCGTAGTTTTCTCGCCTGTGCAGGTGCGTGAAAGAAGTCAAGCCGCCAGAGGATATCGCTTATGCTCTACGTAAGCTCGAAGCCATGGTCTAACGATGCTATCTGAATCTGAAATCGAAAAAAGATTCCCCGTTTGGGATGCTTTATCCGAGCTGTTTTTAGATACTGAGCTGGATGAAACATCTCATAAGTATATTGCCAGAGTAATTCTGGAGTCTGGCTTTACCCCTGCAGAAATTCACCAGATTCTATGGAACGAGGTATTCCCAGGCGTTGGGGATAACCTAAGGTCTGTCGCAGGTGAATGGGCTGGGTTTAACCCCGAATGGCTCAAGTCCAGAATTTTGTTCGTTATATCGCAGGATGCACCTTCGCTCGCCGCAGGCGGCATAATTTCTGTTAAATCCTTAATTGAGATTACCAAGCAGGAATGGTTAAAGGTTTGCAATTACCTGCCAGACGATTACAGGAATACCATTTCACCAGGGAGCACACCATGAAATCTCTTAAAATAGCAGCCCTATTACTTACAACGATTTACAGCGCATACTCACAGGCCCTGGAATGCAAAATGTCCAATCCGGAGGAATTCGCTTGGATTGCTTCAATAAAAATTGACGAAAAAATCAGGAAAGTCACTTTAATCGAAACAGAAGATCAAGGAAAAAAGACATATACCACCGAGCTGATTGATCTATCAGACAATCGTTATACCTTCAATCTGCCCCCACTGGAAAACTCCGGTGTAGCGAATATGTTTCTTTTATTTAAATCATTCGATCAATGGAGATTACTTTCTGTAGGTATTGAGCAAAAAGGCGGAAAAACTGTACTAAAGGCCGTGGATAAATCCACTCTCTATGAATGTATTGAAAACACTACAACAAAAGATCAACACTAAATGAGTGAATTTGAATGCTGCAAAAAATCCACCTGGATTTCCATTGCTGATTTAGGGCATGCATATTCATTTGATGTTATGCTCGGAAAATGTAACCTGTGCGGAAAAGACTGGGCAAATGTATTTTGTACTGCATCGGGAAAAATCGGTTACGAATATTTAAAACCAGAGGATGCACAACAATTACTACATCTATGCAAAGTATCCGGTGCCGAGCGCAAAGCAGCGCTAAAAATCTGGATTGATAAAAATCTATAATCAGGCATTTACTCTTTTTACTACTGCGGAATTTTCTAATGAACCACACCACTGCTGTTCCCTTCAAGATACTGGTAAAAAAAATAGCTGATCGACTAGTGCTTGCCGGTATCGCACCAGAGCAAGCGCAGATTGAAGCGGAGATTATGAGCGAAGCGGATTTGCTTGGTGTTCCCTCACACGGTGTGCGTATGTTGCCACCGCTACTGAAAGCACTTGCTGAAGGGCGCGTGACCAGCAATCCACAATTTAATTATGTTCGTCAGTTTGGTGCTATTGCCGTGTTGGATTGCAACAATGGACCGGGGCGCTATGCATCGGCCAAAGCTATGCAACAGGCGATGGATTTGGCAAAAGAATTTGGTGTGGGTGTTTGCCTTGCGAAAAACACTACCCACTGGGGCCGCGCCCATGCTTATGCTAGCCGCGCGGCGCAAGCGGGTTTTATCGGCATTTGCACCACCAATGCAATTCCCACCATGGCTATTGGCGGGGCAAAAAAAGCGGTGATTGGTAACAACCCGCTCGCTATTGGTATTCCGGGAATTAATGCGCAGGAGCCAGCCGTATTGGATATGGCTATGAGTCAGGCGGCGGTGGGTAAAGTGGGCACCTGGCTGCGCGAAGGAAAAACCTTGCCCGGTAATTGGGGAATCGACGCCGAGGGCAACCCCACCAATGATGCCAAAGCAATTTTAGGCGGTGCAGTTTTGCCCATGGGCGAACATAAAGGCGCGGGCCTAGCAGTGATGTTTGAATTGCTGACGGCGGCTTTGGCCGGCGCTGCATTTACCCAACAAATTCGCAGCAACGATGCCAGTGGCCTTGACCCACTCGCGAGTAAAATATTTATTGCGCTTAACCCGGAAGCATTTCTTGAACCAGCAGAATTCCAGCAACACGCTGCTTCGTTTATTGCCTATTTAAAAGCGGATGCAGCGCCCTTCTCCTACCCTGGTGAACGCGGCTGGCAAACGCGCGACAAACAATTAATTTCCGGCGTAGAACTACATCAGGAAATCGTGCAGCAGTTAAATGGTGCAGGTGTCTCTTTCACATAAAAATGTCGGAAGGCGCCTTCGGCTTTTCCAACCTACAAGTCAATATCAACGTAGGTTGGAAGAGCGCAGCGACTTCCGACTATATTTTTAACCAATAATTTCTGAAAAATTTCACTGCGCCGCCAGTTTCTCTACTGCTGCCAACGCTTGCTTGACGTTATCTGTCGGAGACACGCCGCTGATGGTAGCGGAAATTTTTCCATCTTCAGTAATGATGAAGGTAGTGCGCTCCGCAAAGCCATGATCAATAGCTTTACCGCGACTATCCACTTTACCCGGCGCTGCATCGCGCACATTCAATTCAAATGATTTAGCGACCTTGCCTTCCGGATCGGATGCAACGGCCACTTTGCCCGCGCAATATTCCGGGTCGGACGAGAAATCATTCAAACGCTCAATACTGTCCAGTGAAACACCAATCACGGTTGCGCCGGCTTTGGCAAACTTATCGCTGCTTACCGAGAAACTGTGTGCTTGCAAATTGCAGCCATTGGTATAAGCGGAAGGATAAAAGTAAACCACCACCGGGCCGGATTTTAATTTTTCCTTCAGTGAAAAATCGAATGCCTTACCCGCCAGTGAGGCCTGCAGGGAAAATTCCGGTGCACTTTGTCCCGCCTCCAATGCAGCCAGGGCAGGCAGTGCAAGCAAGCTGCCAGCAACACTGGCAACAATTTTATGTAGACACTTTTTTCTGAATGAAAACGTCATAGTGAATTCCTTAATTAAGGTTAGAGAGAAATTTTCCCATTATTTTAATCCCGAAATAAAATCGTTTAAGGCGGTAATTTCTGCATCCGATAATTTTTCGGTCATTTTATTCATTAAACCATCGGCACTATTAGTCCTTGCGCCAGCGCGCCAATCGCGCAATTGCTGATCCAGGTAATGCCAATCCTGCCCGGCCAGCACCGGAATTGATGCCGGGTCCAGCTCCGGGTAGCCATCAACAGCCTTATCTACTCCTTTACCATCAACACCATGGCAAGCAACGCAAGCCTGTATACCGCGCTTGGCATCGCCCTGCAGAAATAATGCCTGCCCCTGGGGATTGGTTGAGCCCTCACCACTCATGGCCGGCTGGCTGGCGTACCAGGCGAGGATATCGACCACATCAGTGTCATCCAGGTTCCGCGCCATCATTGCCATAAAATCATTATGGCGTTCGCCGCTGCGAAAATCCTGGAATTGCTTTAGCAAATAATCCGGGCTCTGCCCCGCCAGCTTGGGAATTTTGGCTGACTCATTGGGCGCGTGGATATTGCCATCAATACCGTGACACTCCGCACAGCGCTCATCCTCTGCTTTTATTTTCCCGGCTGCGGCATTGCCGGGAAAATCTGTAGCATGAGTACTAATCCCCACTAAACAACTCCACAACACCCCTGCCAATAACAGCGGCTGGTTTCTTATTTTCACCATTTTCTACTAGTACCCGCCTCTAGCCACTAACACCCGGGCTCTAACACCTGGCCCTAGATTACACCGTTAAACTACGAACCTGCCTTATTCCTCCTTGTAAACCTAGTCCCTTGTAAACTTAGTCCTCCTTGTAAAAGTTATGGCAGGTTTTACAGGTGCGTGCGAGGTCGGTTGCGGTATTGGCCGCGCTCTCAAAATCCTCTTGTTTGAGGAAGGTAATAATCTCATCGGAAAACTTGATACTTTTGGTGGTTAAATCCACTGCTTCTGCAACATCCTTACCTGCAGCCGTTTCCTTTTTATAGTGCTCAGCCACCACCGCGAACAATTCATTCAGGGTTTGCGCATCGGCAATGGCTGATTCCGCATTTTCCAGTGAAATATTGGAAGACAGGTTATCGTTAGTGCTTTCAATGGACTGCATTAAGTCCATATCCATTTCCGCCTCTTCCGCAAAAGGTGCAGAAACCACCAACAGATTAGCACCCAACAGCAATACCAAAAAACGTGTAGCTACAGCAAGGTTACGCATAAATTCCCGCAATTCAATATCAGTAAAAGGAAAGCAAAAAATATCAATCTGGATTTAAAAAAGGAAATATCAAATTTATTAAAAAAATAAAAAACTGGAATATAAAAATAAAATCGAATCACACTAAAAGAATATTAAAAACAGTGGATAAAAAACGAGGCAGCAGAGCTGCCTCACAAATCACCCTAAAAAGTTGGTATTAATCAAGGATTGCTTTAATTAAGGATCGCTTTAATTAAGAATCAATCAAATTAAGCCAAAATATCTTTAATCACCTTGCCGAAAACTACGGTTGGGCGCTCTGAGCGACCATTGTTAATAAAGGTGGTTTTCAAGTGATTCAAGCCTAACAAATGCAACACGGTGGCATGCAGGTCGTAGGTATCTACAGCGGTATCCTTGTCCGCAACCTGTACGCCGAGCTCATCGGTTGCACCGTAGGTAAAGCCAGCTTTCAATCCTCCACCCGCCATCCATTGGGTGTAGCCCCATGGGTTGTGGTCGCGACCGGTGCCGCTTTCGCCCCAGGGCGTGCGCGCAAATTCAGAAGTCCACACCACCAGGGTAGTGTCCAGCAAGCCTTGCGATTTCAAATCTTCCAGCAAACCCGCGATAGGTTTATCCACCATTTTCGCCATCAAACCGTGGTTTTTATCCAGATCATCATGCGCATCCCAACTGGTGATTTCAGCTTCACCATCGGGTGCACCACTTACTACCTGAATAAAACGCACACCGCGCTCCACTAAACGGCGCGCGCGCAAAAGCGTAGTACCGTAACTTGCGCTTACCGGATCATCGATACCATAAAGCTTTTTGGTTGCATCACTTTCTTTGCTCAAATCAACTGCTTCAGGTGCAGCCACTTGCATGCGATCTGCCAATTCATAGGAACGCAAACGCGCTTTTAATTCGCTATCTAACGGACGATCGCTCGCACCGATTTGATTGAGTTTATTCAACAGATCAAGCGAGTTACGCTGTTGCAAAGCAGAGCGCAATTCAGGGCGATCCAGATAATAAATAGGCGATGCACCCGGGCGGAATGCCGTACCTTGATAAACCGCTGGCAAGAAACCTGAATGCCAGTTCACTGAACCTGCGCGCGGTTCTGCAGCGCCGTTGTACAGAACTACGTAAGGTGGCAGATCTGGATTCGCGGTACCCAGCGCGTAGGAGATCCATGCACCCAGCGATGGACGGCCCGGGTTTAAATCACCGGTATTCAATTTCAGAATAGAAATATCGTGAGTTGCACCAATGGTCACACTGGATTTAATAAAGGTAAGTTTGTCCGCCTGGGTGGCAAGGTTTGGCAGCAAGTTAGAAAACCAGGCACCACTTTCGCCATATTGTTTCCAGCTTCTGTTTTTGGATACAAACAATTCATTCACACCACCCTGGGTACTGGTTTTGATACCTTTCAGGAAAGAATCAGGTACACCTTTGCCCGCATTTTTTACCAGCTCGGGTTTGTAATCGTATAGGTCCAGGGTGCTGGGCGCGCCGTTTTGGTGTAACCAGATTACCGATTTAATTTTTGCGGGAAAGTGTGACTCTTTGGGAGCCAATGGATCTGCCGGGTTAACCAGATCTGCGGCTACTGCAGCATTAACATTCAAACCGGGAATAGCGCCAGCCAGGGCGGCACCACCTACTCCAAGGCCCGTGTTCTTTAAAAAATCGCGACGTGATTTATTGTCCATTGCGTAGATCTCACTAGTAAATTGTTAGAAATAATTTATTAAATTCACATTAAGGCTTGTTTGATTTTGCGTATCAGAAGCGATACGCAAAATCGTTGGAGTTAGCCACGGCGTGCACCAGGTCCACAAAAGCAGCCGCTTTGAATGGGTCCAGATTTTTGGTGTCTTTCAAACCGGTTGGCACTGCCACTTCAAATTTGTCGGTCCAGGTTTTTGACTCAACCAGTTTTTGCTGTTCCTTCAAGAAACCTTTAAGCGCTGATTTTTCTTTGCCCGTGGGTTTGCGTGAAAAGAGAATTTCATACAACTTGTCGATTTGTGCACTTTCATTTGCACCCGCTTCAGAAATTACCCGGCCTGCCAATGCTTGCGACCAACCGAATACCACGTCACTGTTGAACAGGGTCAGTGCTTGCAATGGTGTGGTAGTTACATCGCGCTTGTGATGCGGCTTGGATGGATCAGCCGGATCAAACGACGCCGTCAATGGGTAAGGCAAGCTGCGACGCACAAAGGTGTAAATACTGCGGCGCTTGTGATCGTTCGGGTCTTTGGCTTCTTCCCAGAGTGCACCGCCCTGGCCATTGGCCAATACATTGCCTGCCACTAAACTCGCGGGCACTTTCGGGAATACCGCTGGGCCACCAATGGTTTCATCCAACTCACCCGATGCATAAAGCAATGAATCGCGCAGCTCTTCTGCTTCCAAACGCTTGCGCGGATAAGTCGCCAGCAGTTTGTTGTTCGGATCGAGTTTCAGCGCTTCTGCACGCTCGTCAGATGATTGGCGATAGACAGAAGACAACACAATTTCACGTTGCAGTTTTTTCACATCCCAACCGCTTTGCACAAAATTAGAGGCGAGATAATCCAACAACTCCGGATGCGTTGGTTTGTCACCGGCGCGACCAAAATCTTCCACAATACCGGCAATCCCTTTGTTAAAGAGCTGTGCCCACACACGGTTGACATACACACGTGAAGTCAATGGATTTTGTGGATCTGCAATCCAGTTAGCCAGTGCCGTGCGACGGCCAGTTGAATTTGCAGTTGGAGTAATTTTCAGGTCGTAATTCGCCGCCCAGAGTTTTGGCAAGCCAGGCTCAACTGCTTCCAATGGACGCTCGTGAATACCGTTGAAACGCACATGGGTTGGTGGAGCCTGAGTGCCCAGATCCGTTAATGCGGTATAGGTTTTTGAACCGCGACGTGGACGCAGGTTATCGAATTTTTTCAATTCCTCCGTCAAACGCTCGTACTCGTTCCACAATTCCACATTGGCCGCAACATATTGCGGGTGATCTTTGTTGGCAGTGGTTTCACGCAAATACGCAGCGATATCACGCTCGGAGGCCACTGCATTCAAACGTGCGTTCACCCAGGTATCCAACGGTGTCCATTGGTCTTTTGCTTTAAAGATTGCATCGCGACTATCGGTTAAGTAACGCTCGTTGTGATACTTGCGACCGGCAACGCGCACTTTATCGAGAATCGCTTTCTGCTGATCAGTAATGGGTTTAATGGCCGCTTGATAAACCGCTTGCGCCGTCACGAAATCAAGATCCCATTGGCTTTCAGTACCTTTCGCCAACTCCACACGCTCGTTGTTAAAGGTGTTAGCAAAAAATGCCTGCAGCTGGAAATATTCTTTCTGGCTGATTTTGTCGATTTTATGGTTGTGACATCTTGCGCAACCGATAGTCGATGCAAGGAAAGTTTCACCTACCAGGTCAGTCATATCCGTCGCGATTTGATAATGACGCTGCACCAGGTCACGCGAGTTAAAGTTATCCGGATAACCGGCCAGCAAGCCGGTGGCGATTTTTGCTTCCTGGCTGTCGGGCCACAATTCATCGCCCGCAATTTGTTCGCGAATAAATGTGTCGAACGGTTTATTGTCATTAAAGGCTTTAATCACGTAATCGCGATAGCGCCAGTTGTTCGGACGCGTCTGGTCATTCTGGAAACCGGCGCTGTCAGCATAACGAGCCAGATCCAACCAACGACGTGCCTGACGCTCACCAAAGTGCGGTGAAGCAAGCAAACGATCAACCAGCTTTTCATAAGCATCGGGTGATTTGTCTTTTTCAAACGCGGCCACTTCGGCGGGTGTTGGCAGCAAGCCAATCAAATCCAGTGTTACGCGGCGAATATAGGTTGCACGATCGGCTTCTTCAGCAGGCTCAAGCCCATACTCATTCAAACGCGCCAAAATAAAATTATCGATTGGTGAGCGAGCCCATTTGCTATTACCTGCATCGGGAACAGCCACATTGGTTTTTACCGGTTCATAAGCCCAGTCTCTAGAGGCAGTACTAGTAATGGGTTTTACTTTTTCTGCTTTGGCTGCCGCCGGCTTTTTAGCCGCGGCATCAGCTTTAGCATCGGCGGCATAGGCCTGTCCCAAGCCAAATACGGTTGCCGATAAACCCAGCGCTATGGCCAGGTATAATTTCTTTTTGTTCATTCACTCGGCAGCGGTTATTTATGTTTTTGATTGGAAAGGAAAAAATATTTTCATTGTTGTAACCACATAAGCTTATAACCAGCTAAAAAAACGTTTTAACCTGACTGGATAAAAACAATTGCGCTGCTCATTGCTATGCAGCCAACAGCCGTCACTGTTAATTATTAACTAGTGGAAAATATCCTTGCTAAAGTGATTATTTTTCAACAGCGATCGCGAACAGGAAAAATTCATAAACCAATTTACCAAAAGGAATTTTCAGAAAAAAATATCAACCGCCAAACCCTTGTGCTGCAAGGATTTTCACTTTTTAAACAAGACATGGAAAAGTTTTATGAAGGTCTACTGGCATATTAATTGCCCAATCACTCCTGACACACGCATTTACCGATCAGGAGTTATTGAATGTCATCGACCTCGAAAAAATCTGCGCAAGAAAAAAATGTTATTTTCTCAACAACAAGAAAACCATTTTCTGTAAAACCTTTGGCACTGTTTGTTGCATCTGTTGCACTCTCATCAACAGCTGTTGCGCAATCAGCAAATAGCGGCAGCAATAACGCTGTACAAAATCCAACTATCGAAACCCAGGCTGTTGCAAACAGCACAGCAGGGTCAACCAGCACCGCAACGACAACAACCAGCGCGGCTAAAAATGCGCCGCTGAAGTTGGGTGTAGTTACTGTGCGCAGCCGTAACCGGATTGAGAAACTACAAGACGTACCGCTTTCGGTTTCGGTAGTACAGGGCAAGGAACTGGAGCGATTGAATGCTACAGACATCAACTCGCTCACCCAGCGCCTCGCTAATATTTCCTGGAACCAGGGCAACCAGCGCACCAGTAGCCTGGCCATTCGCGGCATTGGCAAACAAGGCCAAACCGAAGCGCAGGACCCAGCGGTAGGCCTGATTGTGGATGGCGTTAACTATGCCTATAACGCCCTGTCATCCAGCTTTGACTTTACCGATATTGAAACTGTAGAAGTCGCACGCGGGCCGCAAGGAACGCTACTGGGTAAAAACAGCAGTATCGGCGCGATTAACGTAACCACCAAGCGCCCATCCTTTGATTCAGACTTTTCCTACGCTTTAACCCTGGGTGAATGGGACACAGTGCAAGGTCGCTTTGCCGGTGGCGGTGCAGTGGTTGATGATTTGCTCGCCTGGCGCGGTACGCTCAGCGTTAGCAAAGGCCAGGGCGATATTAAAAATGCGTACAACAGCGATGAAAGTATTTCCAACAAAGAGCGCGTTTCCGGCCGCGTACAATTTTTATTAACGCCCACGGAAGATTTCACTGCGCGCCTCGCAGTGGATGTGCAACCGCGTTCGGGCGAGCGCACTAATGGCCGCACTATTTACACGCCCACACCGGAAAAATATTCCGACGGCAGCGCTAACCCGAATAACTCGGATGCGAGCAAGCGCTTAATCCGCCGCTGGTTTACCCAAAGCCCGAATTACAATTATGAAGATTCTTACCTCTGGGGCGGTGGCGAAAATGAATACAATACCGATGGTCGTCGCCCGTTAATTACCGGCAGCAATGGCGCAACGGTTGACTTAAATTGGAAGCTGGATAGCCACACAATTACCTCTATCACCGCCTACAAGGATTACCATTTCAACGCAGTAAACGATGAAGGCACGCCCTTTGATATCCAACGCAATTCCGGTGGATTTTTTAACGATTACAAACAAGTCAGCCAGGAGCTGCGTTTGAGTTCACAGCAAGGTGGTTTTGTTGATTACCAGACCGGTTTCTTTTATCTGGATGTTAACAACGTCGCCGAATACCAGCGCGTGTGGGGTAACGATGCCGGTGCCTGGTTTGCCAGCGCATCCCAATACACCACGCTCGATAAAGACGCGGCGGGCCGTTACCTGTTAATTAATTCTCTATCTGGTTTGGATATGGCCTGGAATAGCCCAGCGGGCTTCCAGGATATCAACAACGAAAGTACCGCACTCTTTGCGCAGGCAAACTGGAATTTTACTGAAAAATTTGTGTTAACCACCGGTCTGCGTTTTACGCGCGAAGAGCGTGAAAACCACACCGCGACCTACATTAAAGATCACGGCTTTGGTGCTGAGTTAAATCCGGCCAATGTGGGCGAGGTAAACCTGGGCGGTTTCCACTCAGTGAATAGTGCAACCAAAATCAGCGATAGCCTCACTATTCCCGCCGGTACACTCGGCCGCATAGTCACTAATGCCGATGGTACTAAATCATTAGTGACCGACAATACCAATGCACAACTGACGCTGGCCGATCAACTCGCCGCAGAATATTTTGGTAAGGCAGCCGGTGCAGCACCGGGTGATGCCTACAACAGTTTAACTGCAGCGCAAAAAGCGCAAGTCGGTGCAGCAAAAGCCTTGCGTCAATCGCAAATCGGTGTGGTGTTTGATGAAATTAATGTAGAGCCTTACGAAAAAACATTGCCATCGTTTGTTATCAGCCCCACTTATAAATTCCATGAAAACCTGACCGGTTATTTTTCCTGGCAGCACGGCGAAAAAGCCGGTATCGCACAAGCGACTAACGGTATTTCCAACCTGGTGAAAGAAGAAAAAATCGATGCCTTTGAATTGGGTGTGAAATCCTTATTGCTGGATAACACCCTGGTATTTAACCTGGCACTGTTTGATATGAAGATTAAGGATTATCAACAAACCAGCCGCGTTTATGACGAATACACCACCAACCTGAATCGCCAGGCAGACCCAACAGCTAACGATGTTTACACCAACGCTACCGCCAACATTCCCGAAGTGCGTGCACGCGGCATTGAAATCGATAGCGTCTATTCAGGTATTCCCAACACGTCTATTCGTTTTGCCGGTGCTATTACCGATGCGGAATATGTGGAGTTCACCAACTCGCCACAGCCTGCTGAAAATGGTTATACCGGTGCACCGCAATATCAGGATGTGAGCGGCGAAACACTGCCCGGCGCGTCCAAATATTCGTTCAACCTGGGTGTGGATTACCGTTTGCCCGTGTGGGATGGCAAAGAATTCCACACCAGTTTAAACGCGCAATACGCCAGCAAATTCAATTCGGATAACTCACTGTCATCCTATGGTTGGATTGAAGGTCGCACCATTGTGGATTTTGGTATTGGCCTGGGCAACAGCAATCAAACCTTCGATGTGAACCTGGTGGTAAAAAACCTGTTTGATGATGACACCCCCTTAACCCGCACCTGGAACAACTACACGCCGGCGCATCCACGCTGGATAGGTGTGACCTTTAGTGGGCGTTTTTAATTAATCGTTATCCATTAGTCACATTAAAAATTATTTTCGTCGCTGTTTTGCAGCGACGAAAATGTTAAGGAGCGCAGTTGTGATTGCATCATTGCAGAAGAAATTTTTCCCCCCACTGAAGAACATTATTAATCCGCTCGCGGGAACGGCTATATTTCTCGCCGCCAATCTGGCCCAGGCAATTCCCAGCGTCTACCCCACAGGCACTACCATTTACGACCCCGCCAAAGCCTATAACTCTTATGTGTTATTTGCCGGGCAGGATAAGAAAACCCATTTAATCGATTTAAATGGCAATGCAGTACACGAATGGAATTACAACGGCTTTCCACCGGTATTTATTGACCCGGCGTTAAACAAGGGGAAGCGCGGTCATGTGCTGGTACAACTCGCCGGTGAAACTGGCGGCCGCGCTAATGCAACCGCACAATCTATTGGTGAAGTGGATTGGAATGGAAACATTGTCTGGCAATGGGGCGGCGCCGGCGCACAGGACGCCTATGCCAGCAACGGTACAGCGACCGATGCCAGCGGTTACGGCACCAGCATTCGCCAGCATCACGACTGGCGTCGCCTGCCCAACGGCAACACCGTTATTCTGGTGAATTACGTTATTCCCGTTAAAGGTTGGAAGGCAGAAAAATTATTGGAAGACGGCATTTACGAAGTTAACCCAAAGGGTGAAGTGGTGTGGAAATGGGCTGCCTTTGAACATTTGGGCGAATTTGGTTTTAGTGAAGCATCGCTAAAAATTTTACGTGAATCGCTCACACGCAACGACAAAACCATTCCCTTCGATTATTTGCATTTTAACAATTTATCCGTAGTCGGCCCCAACAAATGGTATGACGCCGGCGACCAACGCTTTCATCCGGATAATTTATTATTCGATGCACGCGAAGCAAATATCATCGGTATTATCGATAAAAAATCTGGAAAAATTGTCTGGCGTATCGGACCGGATTATCCACCATCCATTGGACAATCCCCTGGTACCGCAAGTAAGCCGAATCTCCCCCGTCCGGTTGATCAAATTTCCGGGCAGCACGACGCGCACATAATTGCACAAGGCTTGCCGGGCGCAGGCAATTTGCTGGTATTTGATAACCAGGGCGCAGCAGGTTACCCACCAGTTAATATTGGTACCCAACCACGTTCGCGCGTACTGGAAATTGATCCGCTTACAAAAGAAATTGTGTGGCAATACACAGGCGTGGATTCCGGCAAACCCGGTTACAGCTTTTACAGCTCTTACATCAGCAGTGCACGCCGTTTGCCCAATGGCAATACCCTGGTTGATGAAGGCATGAATGGGCGCTTGTTCCAGATCACCAGCAAAGGCGAAATTGTGTGGGAATACATCAGCCCCTACTTCAGCACACCGCGCACAGAAGATCCGCAACCCTTTAGCAGCAACACCGTTTATCGCGCCCAACCAGTTCCTTATGAATGGGCTCCCGAAGGAACACCGCGCTCGGAAAAGCCGGTAAAAGCACCTGCGCCTGGTCAGTTCCGTGTTAATGCTATTCAATAATCGCACTGAACTTATTTTTTCAACTCAGGATTCACACTAAGCAATTTTCAAACAGAACAGCGGACGTTTGCGTCTTACTACCAGCGCAATTTGCGCTGGTAGATTTTTCTTCTAAATAGATCACCCATTAGCGAAAAAAATCAATCGACCAGAAGAGTGCTTATGACATCAATTAACAAAAATCGCCGCCGGTTTATTACCCGCTCCGCAAAAATATCTGCCGCGACACTGGCAACAGGCAGCTTGCTGGGATCAAATTTACTGAACGCCAAGGCTGCTGAAAAACCTAATATTATTTTTATCCTGGCCGATGACCTGGGCTACGCCGATTTGAGCGTGTACGGCCAGCGCGCGTTTAAAACACCGGTGCTGGATAAACTGGCAGAGGATGGTTTGCGCTTTACCCAGCACTACGCTAACTCGGCAGTTTGTTCCGCAACGCGTTTTGGCTTAATTACCGGGCGCTACCAATACCGTTTGCAAGGAGGGCTGGAAGAGCCGCTATCCAGTTCAGCCAACAATATAGGTTTACCACCAGAACACCCCACCCTGCCATCCTTGCTGAAAAAGCAAAATTATAAAACTGCATTATTTGGTAAATGGCATTTGGGTTCGCTACCCAATTTTGGTCCGTTGAAAAGTGGTTACGATCTTTTCTTTGGCAATTACGGTGGCGCGCTGGATTATTTCACCCACAAAACCAATGTTGGACCAGATGCAAAAGAAGGCCTGTTTGAAGGCGAAGTTCCGGTAGAGAAAGTGGGCTATTACACGGATTTAATTGCCGAGCGCGCGGTGGACTACATCAATCAACATGACAAAAAAAATCCGTTCTTTTTATCGCTACACTTCACCGCCCCCCACTGGCCCTGGGAAGGTCCGGAAGATGAAGCAGTGGCACAACAAATTAAAAGCCTCTTTCACTATGAAGGCGGCAGCCTGGAAACCTACGGCAAAATGGTAGTGGCATTGGATACTGCCATTGGGCGGGTGTTAAAAGCATTAGACAAACAAAAGCTGAGCAAAAATACCATTGTAGTTTTCAGCAGCGACAATGGCGGCGAACGTTTTTCCGATACCTGGCCCTTTACCGGGCAAAAAACCGAATTGCTGGAAGGCGGTATTCGCGTACCGGGTATTATTCGTTGGCCAGCGGCAATTAAAGGTGGGCAAATCTCGGATCAAGTCGCTATTAGTATGGATTGGGTACCCACCCTGCTCGCCGCCGCAGGCGGCGCACCAGACCCGACTTACCCCAGCGATGGCGAAAACCTGTTGCCGGTTTTATTGGGTAGTACAGAAGAGCAGCCGCGTACTCTTTTCTGGCGCTACAAGGGCAATAGCCAACGCGCCATTCGCTCCGGCGATTGGAAGTATTTAAAAATCGCGAACAATGAATTCCTGTTTAATTTAAAAGAAGATGTACGCGAGCGCGCCAACTACGCCGAAACCCATGCCGATATTCTCGCGCAACTTAAAACCCGCTGGGATGAATGGAACAGCAGCATGTTGCCCATTACTGAAGAATCCAGCACGCATGTAGTCGATGGAAAAAGCCAGGCCGATCGCCACGGTGTAATTAGCACCAAAAAGTGATTTTTTCGCCACAGATCTGCTGATGATAAAACAACCAGATTAATTGATACCAACAAGGATGTTGGTCTGCCCTTCCCATTTAAACTCTTCTCCGTTTTACTCACTGCAAAATTGCGTATTAGCAACGCTGCTTTTTACACAAATTTTGTCTTATTAAAAACAACCGCAGCCGACTAAGTTTTTTATTACGCAATAAAATTTTTATTTTCAAACAATAGGAATTACCCAATAAAAAATATCCGTAAACATTCAACCTTGCCAATACTCATGGCCTATTACTTGCGATAAGCACAGCGTTAAAAAAATACAGCGGTCAATAGATACAGCGTTAACCGAAACATTACTTTTATTTAATTCACTGTGCATTCGTAAGGAATTTTTCATGAATAAGAATTTATTATTAGGCCACATCAATAGCATTCACCACAAAAAGAGCTATTACCGCAATAGATACTTGCTGGCAAGTCAGTGGCTATTGCTGGCCAGTTTAACTTACAGCGCCCTGCCGGTTTTAGCGCAAACCAATGCTACGACCAAGCGCGAACAAAAAGCAGAAAACACCACAGTATTGCAAACTGTTACCGTGCGCTCACGCAACCGCATTGAAAAATTGCAGGATGTACCGCTTTCTATTTCAGTGGTTACCGGGCAAGAGCTGGAGCGCTTGCAAGCCCTGGATGTTGCTTCCTTTAGTAAACGTGTTGGCAATGTAATCTGGAACCCGGGCAACCCGCGTCAATTCAGTTTATCAGTGCGCGGTGTGGGCAAGCAGGCGCAAACCGATGCGCAGGATCCAAGCGTAGGCATTATTGTGGATGGTGTTAACTACGCCTATAACCCGCTGTCATCAAGCGTGAACTTTACCGACATTGCTGCGGTAGAAGTGACACGCGGCCCACAAGGAACCTTGCTAGGTAAAAATACCAGTCTCGGCGTCATTAACATCACCACCCGTCGCCCTACATTTACTAACGAAGCCTACGCGACTGTGAGCTATGGCTATTACCACGATTTATTTGGCTCTGCCGTTTTAGGAGGTGCCGTAATTGATGATTTACTGGCATGGCGCGGTGTATTTACCGCACAAAAAGCCAATGGTGATTTGGTTAACACCTACAATCAGGACCAAACTTATGCAAATAAAGATCGTCTCTCTGCACGGGTGCAATTTTTATTAACGCCGAGCGAAAATTTCTCTGCGCGTATCAGCCTAGATGCACAACCCAAAGCCGGTGAGGCCACTAACGGCAGAACCTTTAATAGACCCACACCAACAACCTATGCGGGTATCAATCTCACCGGTACCAACGCGGGCACGAACGTAAATCCATTAAGCTCTGATCCAAAAACCCGGTTGAATCGCCGCTGGTTTCTGGAACAAAGTGAATATCGCTACGAAGAAGATTGGCTTGGCAATAGCAAGCGCGATCGCATCAACGCCGACAATTACAATCCCATTGTGACCGGTACCAATGGGGCATCTACGGAATTAAATTGGAAATTGCAGGATTACGAAGTTACTTCAATTACTGCCTATAAAGATTATTATTTTGCTGCACGCAATGACGAAGGTACACCCTTTGATATCAGCAAAAATGGTGGGGGCTTGGTGGACTACACACAATACAGCCAGGAACTGCGCTTAAGTTCAGACACCGGCGGCTTTGTGGATTACCAAACCGGATTATTTTGGCTGGCAACAGATATTGATCACTCCACCCGCGCCGGTTGGGGTTCCGATGCCGGCGCCTGGTTCGCCACTAACGCTCAATACAATCGCCTGGATACCAACGCCAGTGGTCGCGCACTTTTGCAGGATTCATTAAGCCGTTTAACACGTGAACAAGCCAACAAGTACGAAAATGAAAGTACCGCCTTATTTGCACAAGCCAACTGGCATGTATCGAAACCACTTACACTCACCACTGGGGTGCGTTTTACCCGTGAGGACCGAGACACAAGCACCAGCGCTTTGCTCACTGATCAGGGCGCCGGCAGTTATCTCAATGCATCAGCAATTAATGTAGTAAATCCGGTTAGCCTGGGTGGATTTGACTCCATCAATGCAACGACAACGATTAACGGCCAAACCTATGCTGCGGGTACTCTGGGGCAAGTGATCAATGGAGCTTTCGTTAATAATAACTCCATTGAACAATTGCAGCTCGCCGATAAACTCGCCAATAAATATTTTGGGGTAGCAATTACCAACACACCCGGTAGCGCATATAGCAGCCTAAGCAATACGCAAAAGGCCCAAGTCGCTGATGCCAAAACCTTGCGTCGCACTCAGGCCGCCGCGCTTTGGAATAAAGTAGACGCAGAAAGTTTTGAAGATACCCAACCCGCCTTTGTGATTAGCCCAACCTATAAATTTAGCAATGAGCTCACTCTCTATGCCTCATGGCAATACGGTGAAAAAGCGGGAATCGCGCAGGTGGTCAATGGGTTTTCCTATTTAACCGATGCCGAAAAATCCAGCGCTTATGAGGTAGGTGTGAAAACCGTTTTGTTAGATAACACACTGGTATTTAACGCGGATATTTTCCTAACCAACATAAAAGACTACCAGCAAGCGGTGCGCGCGGTAGATGAGTACACTACGGAACAAAATACTATCAGCGGTGCGCCGGAAGTCGCTTACTTATCCTACACCGGTAATGTGCCCAAAGTACGCGCGCAGGGTGTGGAAATCGATGGTATTTATTCCGGCATTCCCAATACTACTATTCGTTTCTCCGGCGCCTATAACGATGCTTATTATGTGGAATTCCGTAACTCCGCGCAGCCGGTAGAAAATGGCTACACAGGTGCGGCACCCTACCGCGATATTTCCGGCGAAACCTTGCCCGGAGCCTTTAAATACAGCTTTAATTTAGGTATAGATTACCGCGTCCCCGTGTTCAGCAGTCACGAATTCCACACCAGCGTGAATACTTCCTACAACAGCAAATTCAATTCCGATAACGCGCTTTCCAGCTACGGCTGGGTTGAAGGTTCAACCACTACCGATTTCTCTATCGGTTTGGGTAAAGCCAAAGGTGAATTTGATGTAAGCCTGGTAGTAAAAAACCTGTTCGACGATGACACCTACCAAAGCCAAACCTGGAACAGCTGGAACCCGGCGTTACCCAGAACGGCGAGTATTGTATTGAGTGGAAAGTTTTAATTTTTCGAACAGCAAACTCTGAAAGGAAATATTATAGGAGGGATATTCACAAACGATTGGCGGAGCTTTTGCTCCGCCAACATCACTTATTCAGGATTGGCAACTTTTACTACCAACTTGCCAAAATTTTTTCCGTCCAATAATCCAATAAACGAAGCAGCAGCGTTTTCCAAACCCTGCACTTTATTTTCACGAAATTTTATTTTCCCACTGCGAACCCATGCCTGCATATCCTGCTTGAAGTGTTCGTAGTGGGTGGCATAGTAATCAAATACAATAAAACCCTGCACGCGAATGCGCTTTTGAAGTATTGCAGCCATCAACAGGGGTAATTGGTTTGGGCCCGCAGGTAATGTTTGATCATTGTAGTAAGAAATAAAGCCACACACTGGAATGCGCGCATTTAAATTAAATAATGGCAAAACAGCATTAAAAACGTCGCCGCCCACGTTTTCAAAATAAATATCCACACCTTGCGGGCAAGCCGCTGCCAGGTCCTGCGCTAAACTCGGGCTATATCGATCAATACACGCATCAAAACCCAATTCCTCTGTTGCATAGCGACACTTATCCGCACCACCAGCAACACCCACTACGCGCAAGCCTTTAAGCTTTCCAATTTGCCCCACTACTGCACCGACTGCTCCTGTTGCAGCCGCAACCACTAGTGTTTCTCCCGTCTGCGGCCGACCAACATCCAGCAGGCCAACATAGGCAGCAAACCCCGGCATACCCAACCCGCCGAGCGCCAGTGAAGGTTCTGCCATATCACCCAATTTGTTTAAATCATTTCCATCTGACAGCGCATAATCCTGCCATCCCGAATAGCTCAATACCAATTCACCAACCTGATAGTTTTTATTACGCGAAGCAACTACCTGGCTCACGGTACCACCAACCATAGGCGTGCCGATTTTTATTGGGGGCGCATACCCTGGCCCTACTTCGTCCATCAGGTTGCGCATATAGGGATCAAGTGAGAGATAAAGTGTCCGTAATAAAACCTGGCCTTCATCCGGTGCAGGTAATGGTGTTTCATCCAAATGAAAATTTTCCAATTGCGGCCGACCTTTTGGAAAAGAGGCGAGCAGAATTCGACGATTTATAGTTGCAGTTTGCATATTAAGGTTCCTTTACAATGCTACATATTAATGTTCAGTTAAGAAATTGTTCAGTTAAATAGGCTTCAGGTGAACTAAACACCTTTAACATAAAAGCTGCATTACTTACAGGGATTGAGACGAAAGCGATTAAACCCGCGGAAGATATTTAACGCCCTCCACCGGATTATTCAGGATGATATGCCCATCGCAGCAGCAGCCAGGAATCTCAGTTAAGATTTACGATAATTCCGTTATACCAACCTTCTGGCCAAGAGGAACAACATCATGATTAAAAGCACGTGCTTAATATCGTTAATGGGTTTACTGTCGATAGGTACAGCACTACCACTCCAGGCTGACACCTTGAAAGTCGATATGAAAGCTGGCCTCTGGGAACACCGCATTAAGCTTATTGGTGGCAACAATGACCTTGCCGCACAAACCGAGCAAATGCAGAAAGCCATGGAGGAAGTGAAGAAACAAATGGCGAGCTTACCGCCGGAACAGCGCAAGATGATGGAAGAGATGATGACCCAACAGGGCATGAAATTTTCTGATCAGGGTGTAAGTATGCAAAACAATAAAGTGCAAATCTCAAAAGATGGCACTATTGTCAAACAATGTGTTACCCAGGCACAAATCGATAAAGGTTACATTCCTGAAACCGGCGATGAATGCAAACCCACCATCACCCAAATCAGCAAAACCAAATTCAAAACCACTTACGTTTGTACCGGACAACAAAACGCTACTGGCGAAGGCGAAATTGAATTCACCTCCCCGACCCAATACCAAGGCAAATCCTACTTTATTACCAAAACTGACGGTAAGTCACAACGCTACGACACCGAACAAACCGGTACCTGGTTATCAAGTGATTGTGGGGATATAAAGCCAGAGGATTATTAAGTTTTTTGTCAGAAAATACTCGCTAATCACGAGCTAAAATTCCCTGGCTGTGGTCCGCCGCAACGGCCAGCGGAATCATATCCATCACGCAGCATATTGATAATATTTTGAACCGCAAACTCCAATTCATCCTGATTGCACCAATACTCATTAATTTTTCCGTATTTTGTGTAGGTAGATTGGTTAAAGCCATGTTCTATGTCGTTATACCAAATAACGTTGTTGCCAATAAGGGCGACAATCCAGAAGCCATTTCCCTCTTTACCCCAAGGATCTTGACTCCACTTTTCTGGATGAGTTTTTATTATTTCCCAAATTTTTCTCTGTTCCGGCGCCATCCGTTCAAAAGCGCCATTGATCAAATCCCATAATTTTATTTCTGTAATTGGTTGCCAGCTCATAGCTATCGCCTTTAATTAACGAATAAAACTTGGATTGATGGTGACAATCATATCGTTATCCTCAATTTTCCAGGCGATAAACATTCCTTTATCTGTTGCATAATTACTCCGCTGGTCGTATTGGGACTTAACAGAGGCGCACTCTTCGCTTTGAAAATCATTGCATATACGCACATGTTCAAAGCCCATACGTTTAAGCACGGGTGTCCAGTATAGCGGCTGAGAAAAGCCTTCATTGAATCGTCCGCGCATCCCCTGACCTTGATTGTATTTGGGAAATGCAACATTGGCTTCACTGGATTCTGCAACTACAAATACTCTTTTGATTTGTGTGGGATCACCAGGCAACAGCCGGGTAAATTCACTATCAATATTATTAACGTTGCCCTTGTACCAGGTAATAATGTCGTTACCCAGTACGGCCATTCTTCCGCCTAATACCAGAATTAAAAAATAGGCAATGATTCCCAAGTGCTGGTTTCTATAATTACGTAATAATAATGCCACGCATAACCCAAAAAACAAGGTTATCAGCGTCCGCTCCTGAATATAGATACCCACAGGCAAGGTAGAAATATATACGCCCGACGCGCACAAAACACCTAACACTAATATCGGATAGCCACCTAACGCCCGAGCGGTATAAAGTCCAAAAACCATTAATATCAGAGGCAATACATAGAATAAAAAACGATTTATTTTTAATAACTGGGATGACGAGGCTTGATAAATTCGATTCAGATTTTCGATCAGACTAGAAAAATCAGTGACGTAATTAGTATTGCGCCAGCTGGCTATTTGAATACTATCACCGGTTAAATAAAAAACTACCCCGTTAGTTACAAGGTAACCAATACAGAAAGACGCCACCCATATCACCACAATTTTAGTGAGTGATTTACTATCCAAATCCTTTAAGAAAAGCAGAGGTAATATAAAATAAAAGGTACTAAAGGTGGCAAACAATAAAATTGCCAGTAACGGAAAAAATACGTAGATAGGTAACACCCGCGCCAATGCGGGTGATACCCCCAACAGGATAAATGCAGGCAGGAGTGTCTCTGGCCATTGCAATTGCGCAGGGAGGATTGGAATCTGGCAAATTAATAAACTAAAAACCAGCGAAAACAATACTTCATTGGTATAGCGAAAAGTCATGGCATAAGCGAACCAGGCAATTCCCAGATAACTCAGCCAAACAGCTAATTGCCCCGGCACCTGACGCAAGTAATCGAATAAAAGGTAATTGATCCAGCGCCCTTCTTCAGACAACTTGTTGTCATAGCTAGTGACGTAGTACATGGAATCATGCCGCCACAACTCAATAGCCCAATAATTCGCCAAGGTGGCAACCAGCATAAGCGCCAAACATACAGCTACTGCAATTTCAAAAATACGCTGACCGGTAAGATTGCTACCCAATAACCTGAACAAAACCAGCATCCTTTTAATACATCTGATGACTAAAGCATCCAAGCATAACGTAATTTAAGGGAAATTGATTGTTTTCCAGCGCATTCGTATCAGCCGCCAAAGGGCGGCTATACGGCATGTTTCATTTTACTCAGACCACAGAACACAGCGAAAAAAGGTAAAGGTATAGGTACCAAATGTTTACTGCGCGGGTTTTGGTGCAGGTTTTTGAATCTTGGTAACCGCTTTACCGCCTTGCTGCTCATAATTTTCCGAACCGGCCGCACCCACTACCTTAAAGCCCTTGCCACTCAACAAATCACCCGCTGCAAAAGCGCGGTTAGCATGGTTGGAGACAGTGATAATGCTGCGATCTTTAGGAATATAGGGAATATATTTTTCCAGATCCGCAAACTGGATATTTAAAAACACCGGGAAGCTACCGAAGCTGATAAGTTCATCGGGGCGACGAATATCAATTACCAGTACCTGGTCCGGTTTGGCGAGCCACTGGTCAACCTGGGCAACGGTAAGCTCAGGGGTTTTGTATTTAACAGCTGGTTTATTGCCATTGTTTTGCGCCGATGCAAGAGACGCAAAAAATGCGAGAAACACGCCCAATACCAAGGTTAATTTTTTCATGGAAACACTTCCTTAAACGGGATTAGAAAATAAATAGAAATAAAATGAGGTACCACAACAGCAGAATTGCAATGCTTATACCAAATTTTATTTAAAGGCTTATTGATTAAAAGATGCACGAAACATCAGAAAACCAATGCAATAATCGGAAAAAGTCTTCGCATAAGAATTTTTACTGTACAAATTTGAACAGCGACATTTAGCAAAAGAAACAATCAACTGTGGAAAATCTGACTCATCAAGGTGGTTGGAATACCTGGCAACAAAACCGGGAATACAATGACAGTAGCTGCAATAAAAAATGCCTCGTCGATAATATCGGCGAGGCATTTTATAGTAGGAAACAAAATCCCTTTAACGAACCCGGCTCTCCTTAGCTCGATGAATACAATAATTCTGTAACCGCGCTAACTCCAACTGAACAAACGTACTAAACAGTTATCTTTGTTCCATCAAAGCGGGTAAAGCTGTAGCCCGCAAAAGTTTCGTTGTAGGTAAAGCGTTGGTCACGCAACAAACTGATTGCCAATGCCTCACCCAGTGCGTGCGAAGCAGAAATATCTGCACGCGTATGGAAACCATTAAAGTTACGCCCGAAGCCAACGTTGTTGACCAGCTTATTAAGCTCACCGCCCAAGGTTAAGGGTTCGCCATCCCAGGGAATTAATTTAGTAGGGTCGGCTGGATCTACCTGGACCGGATTGGGAATCACATAGCTCTCATCAAAAAATGCTTTTAACAGGGTCACTGGCGTAGCCGCTGAAATGGTTGCACCACTCGGGTAGCCGGGGTGCGTAGGCGCACCGGTATTATTCGCCAGTGGCAATAAATAACTGCCATTGGCAGCAAAGGTGCGAGCTACTGCATCCGATTCAAGTACATCGCGGTGAAGCGGATAACTCGCACCTTTGGCCAACACTTTGTGCACGCGCGCAAGCCAGGCCAGGTCACGACCATTAATAATATGCCTGCGCCCTGCTTCGCTGGTAACGTTTCTGCCAGTACTAATGCCATTGCGAATTTTTAACCATTCATCAAAGGTGGTACCAAAGCTTTCACCTGCAGTTTGAATCGGGCGCAATTGCGGCTGCGCCGCAAAAGTTCCCCAGGCGGGTACCGGGCGCAATAAAAATTGTGAAATATAAGGGCCTTTTAACGTGTCCGGCGGAACCACATATTTGCCTTTTTTACCGCTGCGATCTGCCTGGTAATCCACATAGAGTGCAGTGCTGCGAAATAAAGTTTCCGGAGTAACCTGACCATTAATTTTTGGTCCGCGATATTCCGGTAAACGATTTAATTCTGCCACCGCCGCCAACACCAAAGGGTTGCTGGTAGTGTTGCGATACTCGCTAAAAGGCACATCGCGCAACAGCGCTTGCCAATAAATTTCTATATGTTCAGCAGCAAGTGCGGCACTATCCAAACGCTCCGCCACAGGAATTGCCAGTTGCGCGTTACTTACTCCCTCCAACGCAGTCGTTAACGGCCCTTGTGGATCAGCCAGCTTTGCTGTACCGCCTAAAATAATTTTTTCAAAATCTTCATGTTTGCGCGTTTGCAATGCCTTTAAAAAAGAAGCGTAGGATTCAGGATCGACATGACCATCGGCATCATGCTTTAAACCTTTAGTAGAAGTACCAATTTTATTGGGATAGCGAGCTTCATCACCGTTATTGGGATGAGGGGGAATATCTACATCATACTCAAGCTCTGCCGCTTTCAGGCGTGCTTTGTAGGATTTTTTGGTTAAGGTTTTTGCGTGCAGGGTTCCATACTGATCATCGCGATAAAAATCCGAATAATCGCGACCACTAGTAGACCTTTCATTGTCACCCTCCTTTTCGTGCGCACCAGCAACACTCGCAAGCAGCGGGGCGGCCACGCCAGCAGTAGTTATCAAACTCGCTCTACCAAGCAATGCACGGCGGCTCACACCATGATTAGCAGTACTGGAATTTTCTAACTGATTTTTTTCATTTGCAGAATTAACATTAATAGCTACTTGTTGATCTGAACCCGTAATAACAGACATAGCGTTTCTCCAATGATTTAAGCAATGAATGGCTACGAAATTTCGAAACTTTAACCAGCACTTATTTACAGCCAGAATCACTGGCACACTTCGCTTAACGCAAAGCCTGTACCAACTAAATAATTCATTGAAAGAAAAGGAAAAATTAGATTTATAAAAAATATCTGTACAAAAACCTGCAGAAAAATCTGATGATAAAATATCAATAGTGTTTACTTTGCTAAATATTTGTATGGATAACGACAATGATTATTGCGACAGCTATTAAGCGTTAAGGTAAGTAGTAATCGTTGCCAACTTAGTGCTATTTGGTTAACGTAGCGCCATAAAATCAACACCAGGAATAATCGGCAAAATAATCAGATTCTGAAAAATTTATTATTCAACGGAGACACTATGCACATTAAAAAGACGTTAATGACCTTGCTGATGGGAACTGCAGTAGTTTTTTCAGCCAGCAGCTTTGCCCAAACCCTCACCTATGGTGCCCCGATTACACTGGATGCCGCAAAAAAAATTGCCGCAGGAGCCGCCACTGAAGCAAAGAAGCAAAATCTCACGGTTGTTATCAGCATTGTGGATTCCAGCGGTACACTCACCTATCTGGAAAAACTGGATGGAACACAGATTGCCAGTGTGGATGTAGCAATTGGCAAGGCGCGCACCGCCAATAACTTCAAACGCCCTACCAAAGTATTTGAAGATGGTGTAGCCGGTGGCCGCAACGTACTGCTGAGTTTGCCGGAAGGAACTTTATTAATAGAAGGTGGCTTGCCGATTGTGGTGGATAACAAGATTATCGGAGCCATTGGGGTAAGTGGTGCAAACTCACAGCAGGATGGACAAATCGCCGAAGCAGGCTTGGCAACCTTGAAAACGAAATAAATGGTTTAAAGCTAAATAGGCATTTTATTCCGCGAGATTTATCAGGCCGGGGCTCCCGGCCTGAATCATTCCCTCGCCCTTCGCTCAGTTATTTTCCTTTATAAGCAATTCGATAAATCACATTGGCGTAATCGTCAGACACTAATAGCGAGCCGTCAGGCAACTGCAACAGATCTACTGGTCTACCCCATACACTGTCATCACTATTTAACCAACCCTCAGCGAATACCTTATAGGTTGGAGCTTCTCCCGTTTTAACTGCAGTATTCACCGTCACTAATTTATAACCTGATTTTTTGGTGCGATTCCATGAGCCATGGTGCGCAATAAATGCCTGGTTGCGGTATTCAGCAGGAAAAGAGGATCCCGTATAAAAGCGGATACCCAACGCCGCCGAATGGGCCTGGAATTTAACTTCTGGCGGCGTGAATTCATTGCACTTACGCTTGCTGCCAAATTCCGGATCGGGAATATCACCGCCGTGGCAATAGGGATAACCAAAATGCTGCCCGGCTTTGCTTACTTTATTTAATTCTTCCGGTGGAATATCATCACCCAGATGATCGCGACCATTTTCGGTAAACCACAGCTCACCGGTTTGCGGATGCCAATCAAAACCCACCGTGTTGCGAATTCCGCGCGCGAATAATTCCGGCTTTGAATTGCGCTTATCTACATCAATACGAGTGATGCTGGCATAGGGTTCGCCCGGTTCACAAATATTACAGGGCGCTCCAACAGGTACGTAAAGTAAACCATCGGGACCGAAGCGAATAAATTTCCAACCGTGCGCGTTATCGCTTGGATATTGATCGTTTACTACTGTCGGTTTGGGGGGATTATCCAGATTTGCCTCAATATTGTCGTAGCGCAAGATACGATTCACTTCGGCAACATAAAGCGCCCCCTTGCGAAAAGCCACACCATTAGGGCGATTAAGCCCCGAAGCAATAGTGATCACCTTCTGTGCCTTAACACCATCGTGTTTAATGGCGTACACCTTGCCTTCATTGCGAGTACTTACAAACAAGGTTTGTGCATCACTTAATACCAGTGAGCGCGCGTTGGTGACATTTTCAGCAAAGATACTGATTTCAAAACCCGGTGGTAATTTGATATTTTGCAACGGCAACTCTGCATTTGCACCGGAGATAATACCTGCTGCCAAATAAATCCCCCCAAAGCTTATTTGACATAACCGTAAATATTTATTGAGCGACTGCATCCCCAACTCCGTCCTGTATGTAAATGAATCCGGGTCATCAACGATCCGAAGAATTCAAAGCACAGCAAACTTTATGCCGAGAGAAATATTATTCATTCAGATTCAAGCCCGGCGGGAGACCAGGCTTACATTGCACAACAGAATTATCGGTTAAGAGATTCTCATGCACAAAAACCAACATACATCTTGTATAAATATCAACACCGGCATTAAGTGATCCGACAACGAGCTGTGGTGATACGGGATGGCAAGTCGTATTTACCTGGCAGTATTTTGAATAAGTTCAAACATAAATCGTTGCACCAGAGGAATACACTCCGGGCATAATTCCGGTTCAGCCGTGTCGTTATGGGCACCACCGCGAACAACCTGTAATTCACTTGCCAGACCAACTTTTTTCGCTTGTTCATGAATGGGAATGGAACCATACCCGCCAAAGCTGGCTGTTCCTATAGACACAACTTTATCCTGATCACCATGAATACTCAGCAAGGGCGGTTCACCAGCATCAAGAATAGATAAATCGGTTAGCAAACCGGATAAATTAATAACGCCACGAATCAATGCGTCCGGCTTGTCCTTTGCTTTACCGTCATCTAACCCGCCGTTATTTTTCAAGGCCGCAGTCATAAATTTATCCAACTCATCATTGGTACTAATATAGGCAGTATGCATGGAAGTAATTGCTCCTGCAGAATGACCACCAATAAAAATATTTTTCGTATCTATGCGGTAGCGATTTTCGCCTTGCGCATCCTTCACAAAAAATTTAATGGCTGCTTTCTGGTCAGCTACCGCTTTAAACAGAGCATCGCTGTAAGACTCGGGTGAGTTGATCGCGCTAGCCAACCGGTAGCGGTTGATAGCAACCACATACCCGGCACGTGCCATTTGTGCACCAAACACATCCATCCAATTATCCCCATGCTGTACAAAGCCACCGCCAGGAGTCAGGATAAACAAAACCCGTTTGGCAGCAGTATCCCCTTTGGGCTCGAATATACGCAACTTAAGCTGTTCATTCTTTCCTGCGCTATTCATTTTCTCGCTGTATACAATATTGCCAGTACGCAGGGTATCTTCAAATACACTATTCAAATAGCGACGATTTTTGGGGCTTTCATCGTTTTGGGCATTTGCAGAAAAAATTGTCAGTAAATGAACGAATAAGACTACGGCAGCGATACATGTTCTTTTCAATTAATAAACTCCTTGTGATATTTTTAAATTAAGTAATTTACAAAACATTCGGGGTAACCCTGAAGTTACCCCGATTTCAATATCATTTGGCAGCACGCGATCAATTACTTGTTAACTATTCACCAAATAACGCCAGATCAATTGCATTCGCCATCAGCTGATTACCCGCATCATTGGGATGAATACCATCAACCGTATAGATAGGCCAAAAACTGGTTGGATCAGCGGGATCTTTTACCACTTTATCAAAATCAATAACACCATCAAATGCCCCACTGGTGCGAATCCAGCGATTTACCGCCTTGCGGGTTGCCTCATTTTCCTCAGTATAAACGCCAAAAATACTGTGGTTGAATGGTGTAATAGTAGCGCCGTAGATTTTTAACCCTTGAGCCCGAGCACGTTCAATCAATTGTTTTAATCCGACAATAATGTCGCTGGCCGTAGCTATTTCAGCGGTGTTTCCGGTAAAGGTGGGCGAGATAATGTCCACCAGTCCCAAAGCGACAATAACATGAGTTGCAGCTGTAACAGCGAGCACATCGCGATCAAAGCGTGCAGATGCGTTAGGCCCGCAGCCATCTCGCAAGGTACGATTGCAACCTATTCCCTGATTAACCACAGACAACTTTTGCGTGCTGTAGTTGGCATTCAAGCGCGAAAATAAAAAACCCGGCCAATGGGTTGATGTAGCGCTGGATGTGACCGAATCACCAAAGGCCACAATAACGCCGGAGCTTTTTCGTGCAGAGACTTCAACAGCGGAAAGAAAATAGCTGGGTGCAACCGGATCAACACTGGGCAAATTGAGCGCACCGACAAAATTACCTGCGCCAGTAATATAAGTATTCTTATTAATGCCGTCCACATAGGTGGCAGGCCCGGTATTGCCTGGAAAATAAATGCTCACTGAAAGTGCTGCTTGTGTCGCCACTACAAGATCGATTGGATCACTAAGCGCAACTGCACCGGCGGGAATGTTGATCGTTGGTAATCCACTGAATTTCAGTAACCGGCTGGAACCAGGAACAATCGCTGCGCCCGACGCTTGAATGGCGATTTGCGCTGCACCAATTTTTAATGGTTGCTGTCCAAATGCATTGGAAATACGAATACGAAAACGTTGGCCGCCTGTACTTATTTGAAGCACTTGCCTGATAGTCTGGTTTTCAAAAATGTTTGTTTTTTCGGCGGAGGCAGTGGATGGCTTGGTCCAGGTCGCCACCCACTGCTCGCGATAGCGATCGCGCAAAGAATCCTGATACTGCAATGAGTCGTCAGTTAATTCCACAGCATTTGTCATCATGCAGAAAGTGGATAGTAAAAGCCCTGTGAACAGGCGGATTTTTTTCGTTAATGTGCTCATAGTTGATGTCCCTCGGAGAGAAATTATTGAAAAATTTGCATGACCAAACCCGTAGCAATTTCCCATCGCCATTGAGTTGACCCAGCCTCCCACGTATATTGGCGATGCAAAAGAACCAGTCGTTGGAATTTTTATGGAACCAGTTTTTGCATTGGGGCTTGGTGTAGCGCGAGACTCCGGCAATCTCGTCGCGCAAATTTACAATCAACTCAGCAAAGCAATTTTGCAAGGGCGATTGGCATCAGGCACAGCAATTCCCTCTAGCCGGTTACTGGCGCAGCATTTGAACGTGTCGCGCAATACAGTTTTGCAAGCTTATTCACGTTTGCAAAGTGAAGGATTACTCATTACCAAAGCAGGTAGTAAAACCCTGGTCGCCGATATAACCACTACCCTGCCCAATTCAACATTGGCTGCGAATTTAGCCGGAATGATTAGGCCACAGTGGCAGAACACATCGCTTTTTGCACAACCCGGCACATCAATAATTGAATTCAATTTTTCAATCGGGCTAGCCGATACCAGCCTATTTCCCTTTGAAATCTGGCGTCGCACTATTAATCGCCAGTATCGAAAAATGGAAACGCGCACCATGGAACCTGGTCACCCTGCCGGCCAGCCGCTATTGCGTAACATGATTGCAAAATTTATTTCACAATCGCGCGCAGTTAGCTGTAGCCCCGAAAATATTTTTGTCACCAGCGGCGCACAACAAGCCTATGTACTGCTCGCACAATTGTTCATTAAATCCGGTGAAACTTGTGTAGCGATTGAATCCCCCGGCTACCCAATGGCACGGCGCGCATTTGCAGCTGCAGGCGCAATCATTGTGGATGTTCCCGTCGATGAGGAGGGGTTGATTGTTGAGGCAATTCCGGCGGCTGCAAAAATCGTGTTTGTCACACCGACCCATCAATTCCCCACCGCTGTTCCCATGTCGATTGAGCGACGCACAACGCTGTTAAAACTCGCCCGGCAGCGCGACATGATTATTATTGAAGATGACTACGACAGTGAGTTTCGCATCGGCTCTCACCCTATAGATGCATTGCAAACACTGGATACCGATGGGCGTGTCTTTTACGTTGGAACATTTTCAAAATGTATGTTCTTTGACATTCGCACAGGCTTTATTGCCACACCGGAATGGGCCATCCCCTTTCTAGCTAACGCTCGCCAGGCACTGGACTGGCGCAACCCGCTTACCACCCAACTGGCGCTCGCTGAATTTATGCAAACCGGCGAGTTGCGCCGGCATATTGCACGCATGACCCCAATTTATGAACGGCGCTATAGCGCGATAGTTGCAGCCGTCCACCAGCATGCGCAGGGAATTCTAACTCCAGGAGTAATGCGTGCCGGCCTGCACCTCACACTGAATTTAAATAAACACTATGCAGCGCAAGAGGTCTGTAACAAAGCACTACAGCGGGGAGTAAAGATACATTGCGGAAACGAATTTAGCGTGACGGATAAGATCCCCAATCAGTTGATGCTGGGTTTGGGACGAATATCGCAACAGGCTATTGAGCCGGCGATAAAGCGATTAGTGAGCTGTATTGTCGATAAAGGCAACTGAACTGTGCAGTAATATTTTTAATTTCTATTAAAGATTGGTTACTGCCCGCCACTCATAAACAGGCAGTAATTTTAAAAAAATCGCCCTTGCAGCTATTGCCTGGGAGAAAAACAGGGCAAAAGATCTTCCTGGAAATAAGGTTTCTGGTCTACCCAAAACATATACTGTACATGTAGAAAATCCTTCGCAAACCCGTGCAGCATAGGAACCAGATTGGGCCGTTTGCTTTTTACTTCTGTGGTATTGGTTTCGCCTATGTAGTTTCCGTCTTGCACTGCAATCCCCAGTGGTGCGGTAAACTTGCCCTCATGCATTAACGCCAGTGCATGATTTAACTGGCCCTTTTTACGGACCATTAAATCTGGCGCGCCCAAGCCAACCCCGATTTTTTCACCGTGCTGGTAAATGGATTTCAAATAACCTTTATCTTCCCAGGGGAGCCATTCGCCGGGCATAAAGTTGGCATACTGCATGGTTACCGAGGTTGGGAATGCTGTTTTCAATGCACTCATATTAAGCTTCAATGACTCGGCATAAGCGGAAGGCGTAAAGCTAGGGTCATACTTTTGCTCTACGCCTATGGCTGATTCCTGCAAATTTATTCCTGCTACCTTGCCATCAAATTCTTTGCCCAGGGCATTCAGGAAGAGCGCAAAACGCGCGCGCACCTTGTTATTCCAACGCTTGGCTACCCAACCCTCTGGCTCACCGGTATCAGTGTATTGATAGATAATGCCGCCATCGTATTCCTTGCTTTCCAGATAGGCCGGTGTCGCCTTATAGCGAACATCAAAGGTGGTGTCCTGCAATTGGATAAAGAGCTTTTTACCTTTGCTTTTAAGGTATTCGTAATCTTCCCGGATAAGCGCAAAATCGTAATTCCCTTTTGTTGGCTCCAGCTCGCGCCAGGAATACATAATTTGCGCACCAGCCAACCTCGGGTTAGTAAGCAGTACATGGTTGCGAATGGCTTCGCGGTCGCGCGAGAAATAAACAAAATGTTGAATACCATCTGCTGCTAAGGGGCAAGTAGCAGTGAGGTATTTTTTATAAGCATCGGCATAGCGCTCGTCGGGTTTTACCCAGTCTGCGCGGGCACTCGCAGCAAGGGATAGAATCAACAGGAATTGGGAGATGGCTTGTATCGACCTGGATATTGTTATTGATCTGGATATTGTTATTGGCATAAGTATTTTTATCAGGGTTAATGCGCTTAAAACTTCGCTAAAGATTATGTTTTGCACGCAGTATTTTTATATATTCCAGCTCATTTAACGCGCTCTTATCCGTGGCATCTATCGCCAGGCACTCCTGATATTTTACTTCAGCTTCGTTGAGTTTGCCCAACTGAATCAGGTTAAAACCAATACCGCGTTTTGCGCGGATAAACTCACTCCCCCGAATAGCTTCGGGCGAATAGGTTTGGGCAGCATCCTCCGCGCGAGTGAAATAATCTATCGCCACCGCCCAGTCGCGTCGCACCTGATAAATATGCCCAAGGGCCGATAAATACATAGCATTGACCGGTGCCATATTCACGGCCTTCAGCAAATACACTTCCGCATCACGCAGGCGCCCGGTATTCAGCGCAGTAAAGCCGCGCAGGTAATAGGCATCAGAACAAACAGTATCCACCATTTCCAATGTTTGCTGCTGCGAACTGGCAAGCACCGAGTACACCAGACTTTCTGCGGTAGTTCTGGAGCTATAAACGCTCTTTCCTTCGATCAGATAGCTAGCCTCACAGTGTTTGATCGCCGCATCAAATTCAGCAATCGCCTGGGGCAACATACCCGCCTGCATAAAATAAAGCCCCTGCTCGGCATGGGCTTTATGGGGTTCATCAACAATTTTCGATGGCTTTTTTGGCGATGACACTGAGCAACTGCACAGAACAAATATCCCTATTAAAAAATATGCAAATTTGATCATCATAATTCCTGTTAACTATAGGTTATTGATGCCTATAACCGGCACACAAAAATAAGCTGGAATATTCGAAATCCAACAGACTTAAAAGCAACCCAGAGCCAGCAATTACTATGCCCGGTTTTAACCGATACAATTTTTTGGAAGATATTTGACATTACAATTTTTTGCAGGGGACGCGAAAATTAATATGGTAATGCTCGTCATGACGCACCCAGGGCTTCTTTACTGAAAAAGTAACAACGGATCTTATCTTTGCGCCTGTTGGAGTCGCAAAAAGTAATTTTTGAAACTGGTTATCCAGAATTACCAGTTCAATGCCTATTGATTCTTTTTGGGCAGCTGCCATTAGCGCATCTATATGTTTCGCAATAGACTCAAAATCTATGCGTAAACCATTCAGCTTTCCATCCCCGGAAAATTCAATGTTGTAACCCAGCTTATTAGTAATGCCTATATCTAATATTTCAGGCTTATCCTCTGCATTGATTACTGGCACAAAGAAATCAACCGACAAACCATTGCGGTGGGTTTTATGTGGTTTAAATACTCCACCTTCTTCGAATCCGGTTTCCCCATAGACATAGTGAACACCAGGATTGGTTTTGCGCAATATTTCATAGGCACCCAATACAGTTCGATACACTTTGCTATGAACATAAGTCCTACCGGCAATCACACCGAGCGAACTATAAGCTTGATAGTTTTCACCAGAATTTGGCAACTTCCAGCCGTTCTCCAATCGACCATTAGTGGTGTCGCCATAGCATTCGCTTTCCGGCTCTGCAAAGACGGACAAGGATAATAACATCAGAAATATACCAACAAGAAAATACTGCACAGCTCACCATCCATTACGAATTTATAAAAATTAATCCTTCCAATATCCCAACTGAGTTAGCAATTTCATAGAAAGTTCTTTCCGGCAATTTTGCAGTACGGAAAAGCTATCAGCCTGCATATAAATCGCAAAGGCCGTCACTGGCTTGCCCGCGTTATCTTTTACATAGCCAACAAACCAACCTTCAAAGGCACCATCAAAATTATTAGGATCTAATGGACCTGTACCTGTTTTGGCGTAGAGGGAAAAACCATTTTTACTTTCCTGTAACGCGATAGACTCAAACACAGAAAAGGTTTCTACCTTAATATTGCAGCGGCTTTTTAACAAACACGCCAAAAAATCAACTTGTTCTGCAGGCGATATTTGCAGCTCGCCGTTTAACCAAAAGCGATTACTACCCGACGTAAAGGTTTGGTTGCCATAATGAAATGTGGCTAACAATTTTTTATATTCTTTAGGGTCTATACGCGGCACCAATGCCTGATAATACCAAGCCGCCGAGCGCTTAAAGGCAGTCGCCAGGGTTTGCGATTGCTTCCAGGTTTCTGGCCAAAACGACTGCGCAGGATATTTCACCTGATCCCACTCAATTAACTCATCAGCCGATTTCACTGCACCAGTTTCCAGCGCAATCAAAGTATGGGGAATTTTAAACGTGGAATATGGAGCATGACGCACACCAACTCCCTTCTCATTAATCACCCAGCAATCTCTGGTTTTAAAATCAAAGGCAATAAACGCGACTTCTCGGGTACCGGATGCTTTGGTATAGGCATCTGTACTAATTGGCTTTGTGGTTTTGCAGGTTTCGGCGAGAGAGGTTAAGGGGGAAAGCAATAATAAAACGGTTAACAGCGTTTTATTCATAGTAAATTTAATCCTGTTATTTATTAGTTTTCCATTTTCGGCAGCTGAATATTCACAATGAGTCAAAAGAATAAAAAGATACTGAATGTTATTAATGATCTTCGTAGTGATGCCATATGCGTAAAACAATTACCGCTTCCGAAGAACACATATAGCGAACTATGTATTTTCCAAAACTAAAATCGCGAATGATTTTATTATTAAGTGGCTGAGGCGTTTCCAATGTGCGCCCCATTTCAGGGAAGCTCCGCAACTTATCAATACGTTGAATCAATTCAGCTGCAATACGCCTAGCGGCAGGAGGATTGAACCTCTCAATAAATTCCCGTAACCGGGTAAGATCTTCAATTGCATCAGATGAGTAAATTAACTTCACTTACCCACCTCGGGCGGCGGCAACTCCTTTTCCGAACCCCAGGTTTCCAACCATGCATGCACCTTGTCCCCATCAACCACCTTACCCAAGGCCACTGATTCCATCGCCTTCAAGGTCTCATTCCAGCGTTGCTGGCTTAACGCCTGACGCTCAACATATTCTTTAACAGCCTGATTTATAAGCCAATTCTTACTTCTTTGAGTGGTTTCAGCAACTGCCTGCAACCCTTCTTCAACGTCTGACTGGAGACGGATTGTTGTGATACCCATGGCGCACTCCGAGGGAAATTACAATGTAATACAAGGTAATCATACAGGCAGAGTTGACTAAATTTCCAGCAGTTTATGCCCCCCCCTAAAAGCACTACCGCACAGCGGCTCAGAGAATTACCTGGATGCCTCAAAACTCACTATCCGGCAATATCGATTTCAGTCCTACCAAAGTATTGGTTTCAATTTTCCATTGATGAAAGACCTGAAGCAGTCCAAGCACTGTTTCTTTTTCAAGAGGCAATTTTAATTCAAGATAAAGTTGAGTTCTCCGACCAACCACATTGGAATATTGCGGTAATTTATATAACTTCTCAAAAAAATTATCTTCATCCTCTTGTGAAGAAAACCACGGCCCCTCAAAAACAATTTCCATCATATCTATTCCCATACAGACAGCATTCATTGCCATTGCAATTGGCGCAACTACAACATTAAATACATTTAATTTATATTTCCCTAAAGATCAGCTCACGTTAAAGAAAACACAGGCAAGGAATAAACATCCTATGAGCTCAAAATAATAATTAATTTTATGAAACTTTGCCTCACAATATCCTTGTCCTCTAATGTGAACCACTTTGTTCTGCCACAAAATAAAAGAACAATAAATACATGACAGCCCAACAAAAAAAGAAATTGCCTTTGTATACCCAGACAGCATAAATCCCTTGCGAGACAATATATAAAGAATAAAGCCAAGAAACAGCACTGCATGTGCCTTTTGTGATTCCCATTTTCTTTTTAAAAAATCATTATTTTCAGAATTAAAGCTCATATACCCCACGCCACATTACCAAGCCCGTTCCAAGGTTATTATCTTTGCGGAATTCAAATTGACAACCCCTGTTGATTTATCAACTCCCCAACCACCAACTGCTGATTTTTCAGCAGAAAAATAAGAACCCACCTTACCCAAGCCCCACAAATACCGCAACAGATAAATGGCGCAGTTATTGCTGATAAGGCAGGAATACAACATTTCCCCTCGCAATTGCTTCTAACGAAACAGATTTCATTATGTGGATAGTTAACATCGCCCTGCGCCGGCCCCATACGTTTATTGTGGCGGCGATTCTTCAGCCGGGTACGGATATTAATACTGCCCTCACCCAAACCACCATGAGCGCCAACGGCGCCGCGCGCGGTATGCCGCAGGGAACCCAGGCCGGGCGAGTGCGCGCCTGGTCGGCCTCGGAATTGCCAGTTGTGCAGTTAAGTATTTCCAGCGATACCTTATCCGATGTGGAAATTGGTGATGCCGCAGGTAATGTGTTGCGCCCGATTGTATCCAGCAAAAAAGGCTTATCGCTCACCTTCCCCTACGGTTCGCGTTCACGCCAGGTATCAGTAGATATTAATGCGGCGGCCTTGCTGGCCAATAACCTTACACCGGCAGAAATTGTTGCTGCCATGGGGGCGCAGAATTTAATTTTACCCACCGGCACCATGAAAGTGGGCGATAGCGAATTTGATATCAAACTCAACGGAGCTATCGCCACCATTGATGAAATCGGGTCGATTCCGATTCGCAGTGAACGTGGTCGCACAATCCTATTGCGCGATGTAGCCAATGTGCGCGATGGTTTTTTACCAGCCACTACTATCGCCCGACAAAATGGTTCGCGCAGTGTACTTAACTCGGTGCTGGCATTTGGCGGTGTATCGACCATTGAAGCTGTTGACCATATTAAAAATTCCGTGCCCGAAATGCTCGCCAAGATGCCGGAAGGCATAGATATCAAATTGATGTTTGATCAATCTATTTTTGTTAAAGCGGCGATCAGCAATGTTGTTCACGAAGGTTTAATCGCAGCACTGCTCACCGCTAGCTTGATTTTGTTATTTTTAGGCAACTGGCGTAGCACCTTAATTATTGCTGTCTCTATTCCACTTTCAATTATGGTCTCACTGATTTGCCTGCACTTGATTGGCCAGACTATTAATTTGATGACACTCGGCGGCCTGGCCCTGGCGGTGGGAATCCTGGTGGATGATGCCACAGTAGAAATTGAAAACGTGGAGCGACAAATGGCATTAGGCAAACCGCCATTGCAAGCCATTCTGGATGGAGCCCAGGAAATTGCCGTACCGGCGTTTGTCTCTACCTTGTGTATTTGTATTGTATTTGTGCCTATGTTTTTCCTGGATGGCATTGCAAGTTATTTGTTTGTGCCGCTCGGGCAAGCTGTCGTTTTTGCGATGATAGCTTCCTACATTATTTCGCGCACACTAATACCCACACTGGTGATGTATATGATGGCTGGGCACAAGCCCTCTACCGGACATTCCCCATCAATCGGACACAGCAATAGTGGTTCGCAACCACAAAATATAAAATCAAGTAATTATTTCGCACGCATCCACTACCGCTTTAATCACGGCTTTGAAGTTTTTCGTCAACACTTCGCAGAGCTAATGATCGGCCTGTTACAAAAACGCAAACGTTTTATGGCAGTTTTTTTCGGATTTTGTGTGTTATCTAGCGGCCTTTACCCAATACTCGGGCAGGATTTATTTCCGGTAGTGGATAGCGGGCAATTACGCCTGCATGTGCGCGCACCTTCAGGCACACGCCTGGAACAAATGCCGGCACTGATTGATGAAATCCACCAGGAAATTCGCGCAACCATTCCGGCTGAACAAATGGGCGATATCCTCGATATTATCGGCGGGCCCTATAGTACGATTAACACCTTAAACGGCAACTCGGGTACTGCTGAATCCGCCGACTCAGAAATTATGTTCAGCTTTAAACAGGGAGAGTTGAACAGCAATGCGATTATGAAACAACTGCGCCTGAGTTTGCCCAAGCGTTTTCCCCATGTGGAATTCTTTTTCCAACCCGCTGATCAAATTAGCCAGACATTAAACTTTGGCATTCCTGCCCCCATTGATGTGCAATTTATTGGCGGCCGTCCCAATGAAATACTGCCCATTGCCGCTGTATTTAATAATGAACTGCGCAAAATTCCCGGCATAGTGGATGCCCACGTTTACCAGCGCTGGAGCAAACCAACGCTCTCACTGGAAATGAATCGCACTCAATTGCAGCAACTGGGTTTAAGCGCGCGCAATGTGGCAGAAAATATGATGATCTCGCTCAGCGGCAGTATGCAAACCACACCCACCTATTGGCTCAATGAAGCCAATGGCAACACCTACAACATAGGTGCAAAAACCATTGAAATGGAAATGGATTCAATCGATGAATTGCTGGGCATTCCCATCGGCAAAGGTAGTGACGGCAAACAACAATTGCTGGGGAATGTAGTGACTTACAAACGCAGCTCGCAGGTATCAGCCGTTAATCGCTACAACAATTTCAACATGATTAATATCCATGCTAATTTCCAGGATCGCGACCTGGGCGCAATTAGCCGTGATATCAATACGTTGTTAGAAAAAACCAAAGCCAGTTTACCGCGCGGTGTAGACATTAAAGTGCGCGGTCAAATCGAAACCCTTAATGAAGCCTTCAGCGGATTAAGTGCCGGAATTTTGATAGCCGTTGCGTTGGTTTATTTTTTGGTAGTAGTGAATTTCCAAAGCTGGCTCGACCCTTTAATTATTATTAGCGCCCTGCCCGCCGCGTTGGCCGGTATTGCCTGGATGCTATTCCTGACCGGCACCACCCTGAGTGTTCCCGCATTAACCGGCACCATTATGACCATGGGCGTTGCCACCGCGAACAGTATTTTGCTGGTGTCATTTGCACGCACACGTTTGCAAGAAGGTGTGCCACCGATTAGTGCGGCACTTGAAGCGGCGACTACGCGTTTACGTCCGGTATTAATGACCGCTTGCGCCATGATTGTGGGCATGTTGCCCATGGCGCTCGGCTTGGGCCAGGGCGGCGAACAAAATGCACCACTGGGCCGCGCGGTTATTGGCGGATTGCTCTTTGCAACTATTTCCACACTGGTATTTGTGCCGGTGGTATTTGCCAGCTTGCACCAATGGTTAAAGCAACGCGCAGAGAAAAATCAGGTATTTTCTAGATTAACGCCGCATTAATGAACACAGTATCAATTAACACAATGCCAATGACACAATATTAGTTAACTCGAACATGATTTCAGCAAAACAACGGATCTTGCAACTATTCATGTTTAGTAAAAAGCATATTGAGTAAAACATTATGCAGAACATTTTTAAAATTTTTATTGGATATCAGCAATGAATGATTATCACCCTTTACCCAGGGATGAATCCCAATCGGCATTTTCTACCAATGACACAACACAAGATACAAACGGTCATTCGCCAGAATATTTAACAGCACAGCTGCCATCTGCAACGTCAAGTCGTTCGTTAATGACGGTACAGCGTGTTGCCTTCGCACTGGTGGGATTATTGCTCGTTAGTGGTGCCACCCGTGCGCTGGTTAACCAGCGCGATGCCAAAGCCTTGCAGGATTACACCAGTGCAACACTGGAACGTCGAGTATTAACCACTAAAGCCAAACCCGGTTCATTGCAACAAAATTTGCGTTTACCCACCAGTTTGCGCGGCAATACTGAAGCCGTTATTTACGCGCGTACTAACGGTTATGTATCCAACTGGCACAAGGGTATTGGCGATTACGTCAAGCGCGGTGAATTACTCGCTACCCTGGATACACCTGAACAAGAGCAGCAACTTGCACAGGCGCGTGCGCAGCGCGAGCAAATTGCTGCGCAACTGGAGCTCGCCGAAAAAACCCTCGCACGCTGGGACAGTTTGGCGCAACGTGAAAATGCTATTTCACCACAAGATCTGGATGAAAAACGCAGCCTGGTGCGGCAGACGCGCGCGGATTTAACCGCAGCCGATGCCAATGTAAAACGCCTGGATAACCTGGAAAACTTTCGCCACATACGCGCAGCTTTCGACGGCATCATTACTCGTCGCAGTGTGGAAATTGGCGATTATGTGGCGCAGGGTAGCAAGGAATTATTTGCCATTACCCAAACCGATCCACTGCGGGCCAGCATCTGGATTCCGCAGTCCTACGCCGATAATTTAGCAATTAACGCCGAGGTTGAATTAAATCTGCGTGAGCAACAAGGGCCGCTGGAAGCGCGCATTGAACGCATCGCCGGTGGCATTGACCCCAGCACCCGTTCGCGCCAGGTAGATTTGCTGTTACCTAATTCGGATGGAGCCCTATTACCTGGTGCCTATGCCGAAGTAAATATCCCGGTTACTAGCAGTGTAGAAACTTTAGTTGTTCCTGCGGCTACTTTAATTATTCGCGATCAATACCAACGCATTGCGGTGGTAGATGCAGAAAATAAAATCAGTTTTCGCAATGTAAAACTAGGCCGCGATTTAGGGCGCGATGTTGAAGTGCTGGAGGGTATTAGCACTGGCGATACACTGGTAGTCAGCCCGCCCGATCAATTGGTAGAAGCTGAAGCGGTAAAAACCCAGGAGTGGAAACCTGCCGCACCGGTAGGCAGATAGAAATTTTTAATTGCCAGAAAACCTGGAGCAGCTTTATAGTAAATCGACCAAAAAGGCGCTCAACTAAGGCGCCTTTTTGATGATAATTTTTACTTAATTAAGCGGACGTTTATCGCCGGGATACCAGAATTGTGAATGGCAGCTTTCGCAGGTGTGCTCAATAATTCCACCCGCCTCCTCCAGCTTATCTACATTTTTTTCATCGATCGCACTGACGACCAGATCTGCTGCATCCTGCAATGCATGGGCGCGCTCCACAAAAACAGGCCATTGTGCAGCAATCAAGGCTTCAACCGCTTCTGCCTGTAATTCTGTATGATGGGTTGAGGTACTCACATCAGGGTGGGCTACTTTGCGCCCCGGAATAACCAGCAAATTACTCACTTCACGCAGGACTATGGCATGGTTGCGCAGTGTCGCCCAGTCTTCATCTGTTTGCGGACGAATTTCTTCAACACCTTCCACCGTGCTTACCGTGGAAATAGAATTCCAGATCGGATCTATATTCGGGTCAATCACCGACAACATAATTTCCTGCAAGGTTGCGTGCGGCCGGAAAGCCGATGCGGTTTTATTTAATTCAGGGGGATTGGTTGCGATGGACTCCTCCGCTCGCTCAGAGCAAGCGGAGGCAGACACTAGCAGCGCAAGTGTGGTGAGCAAAGCGAATTTACGCTGCATGTTTTGCATAACTTATTTAACTCAATTTAATTGGCAACAAAGCAATAAAACAATCCGGCACCACCTGTGGCCACCAGATTTTCCTGGCTGCAACCACGGCTTGGATGCGCCGAATTCCAGGAGGCATTGCCGCCACCGGTGCGATCAAAATGGCCTACTTGTGCTGAGCCATCTGCTGCAGTACTGGTGTAGTTCTTACAGGTGTGATCAGCCGCATCGGTAAATGCCGTGCCGTCAGTTTTTGAGCCGGTGAGGATATCGTGCTGGTTAGGTGTATCACCAGCGCCGAGTACACGCTCACCTTTTTCAGTTAACGCCTGATTGCGAGTAAGGTTGCTGCCCAATTGCGCCTGCGCCAAAGTATCACCGTGCAAATGGCCAACATCATTAGCAATCAATGCCCCTTTCACGTTATACCAGGGGCCTTTACCAATACGGTCACGCGCATTAATTGCAGGTTTTCCATCGGCAGCCTGCGCACTCAAGTAAGCACGCCAGGTTTTATTGCCTGCGCCCACAGCTTTTGCCAGCGCCTGGCAATGTGCATCAGCACCCGCCAAACCACCCAGGTTTGCGCCTTTACCAAGACCTACGCTGGTAGTAAAAAAACTGAATTTTTGCAGTGCCTCTTCCGGACTAATTTGCGGTGCTTGCGGACGAGGTGGTTGTGCTGCGGTGTTTTGTGCAACTACCGGCAAGCTGGTAAATGCAATAGCTGCAGAAAGCAAACCGGTACACAGGGCCAGGGTTTTCAATTTCATTGTTATTTCCTCTTCTTGTTTAATGATTGATCTTTAATGATTGAACGTAAAAATTTTAATTAAGCTGCAACAAAACCTATCGCCCTGCCAGCCAGCCCCACACCAAACCACAGCAGTAATGAAATACTGGCGGTGAGTATAGCGAGCCAGGGGCGCGGGTTTTCAGTCGCAGCAACTTTGCGATAAAGCGAATATTGGATAATTAATGCCACCACAAATAATTTCATCTTGAACCAGAACGCCGGGTTGGGTTCGTACAAGGCCGCACTGGGAACCAACATAAAAATTCCGGACAAGACTAAAAATGCCAGGCCGGTAACAACAAAAGGCTTGGTGTAATTTGCCAATTGCGGTGTAGAAAAATGGGTTAAGCCAACACCTAACAAGCGCAAATTCACCAACAGGATTGAGGTCAGTACCAACACCAAACCGGCAATATGAAATAGCTGGGCAAAAATGCCGAATATTAAATGCGCTTGCCCGAGTGCAACGGCAATGCTGCTGTTCTGGATACTTTGAAAAAGTGTTTCAGTTGTCATAATTCCCCCACTTAAAATCCTGAATCCAGATAGGGAATTAATCGCCCCAATATCACCACCAGACTCCAGCAGACCAGCGAAATCCAACCGGCAAGACGTGCGCCCGCCGGCGATACCACCGCACCACCCCAGTCACTGGCAGTGCGACCGAACCTCACCTCAAACCAAAGTGCATTTAAACCGGCGAGAAAAATAAATAGCAGCTTTAGCGGGAATATCGGTGCTTCCACCAGGCCGGGGCCTGCCGCAAAGGTCAATAAAATTCCGGTAGCAAAAGTGACTGCGAACCCGGCGATTAACCAGGGCCGCAGTTGTTGCAGCACTATGTGCACCGGAACACTTTTGAAAATAAATCCCGTCAAGCGCAGGTCGGTTAAGACAATTAACCCGAATGAAAACGCCAGGCTTAACAGGTGAGTTCCCTCCACCAAAGGATAGACATAAAGCGACTCAGCCAATGAGGTTCCCAAAGGCGAGTCATACATGGTTTGTAATAAATCAGAGGCACTCATTTTTTAACTCTTGCAACGCAATTAATCACCGCTCGTTTACCAATGGCGATCAATTAATTATTGGGAAAATAATTCGTCAGTTCTTGCTGCACCGGTGGTGCGACTCTGCGCAACCAGCCACCCTCTTCTTCATAGTCTTGCACGCCAGCAGCGCCTGCGACTTTAAAGCCCTTCTCTGCCAACAGATCTGCACCGCGCAACGCACGGCCAGCGTGATTGGAAACCGTGACTATGGTGCGGTCTTTAGGAATAAACGCGAGGCTCTTTTCCAGGTCGGCTAACTGAATACTGAGGTAAACGGGAAAGCCGCCAATTTTGGTCAGCTCATCGGGGCGACGCAGATCAATAAACAATAACTGCTCGGGCGATGCCAATAATTTATCTATTTGCGTTCGCGTTAACTTGGGACTTTTTGCCTGGTATTTCACAGCAGGCTGAGCAGCTTGTTCAGCAGCCTGAACAACACCAAGGGGAGCAATAACAAAGGCCGCGAGGGCCAGTAATTTAACAATCACTTTCATTACAAAATTCCTTCACACAGGGGAAGCCTTGATAAGGCACCCCAGAAACACTCTGGGATAACACCACTAGAGCAAGCGTCATACCAGCGAAGGAATTTCTGTTGAATTTTCTACATTATTTTAGTGATTAGGCTTAGCAGTTTGATTTTTAAGGATTTATTGAAATAACCAAAATCGCTTATCCAACAGTCATATTGAATAAGCGATTTTTTTGTTTAAATTAAAACAATTTAGATGCTGATATTCCAGCAATCGATGCTGGATTTTATGATGACTTCCACCAGAAAAATCCGGTGTTCAGTTTTTCAGCTGCTGATTAAATGATTTAAAAATAGCCTGTTGGATAAATCCATTTTCTACCGTGTAGATGCACAACATCTCTATAGTTCCCGGACCTTCCGGGAAATCCCTCTGGATCAGCTCATGATCAATAACTACATTATCGAACACTGAACGAGAAATAAGTGTGGCATTGAGGTTAGGTTCTTGAAAACGAGCCTGGATTTTCTGTTTAATGTCCGCCCTACCCGTTGCGAGCACCAGCCCATCCAACGTCTTTTGGATTGCATCCTCGGCATAGGTAGCTGCCCATTCATCCGCATTTTTCGCGTTATACGCATTTAATTGTTTTTCTACTACTGCGACAGCATTTGTACTCACGAATGTATTCCTTTCTAAATAATCGGGATATGCACCAGTTATCAACTGAAATCGCGTTTTTTATTTTGTAGATACAAGGTCATTAATATCATGGCTATTGAAACAATGATTTGCACAAACACTATGCTAACGGCCGCAGAATTCCAGAGCGGGCTCGGGTCATATACGTGGCGATTAATCGGTTCAAAGAGCGCAATTACCCATAAATAAGCGACCGTACCCAACTCAACAACAGTGAGCGATATTACGGTGACACTTAGGGATTGGAACACCAGGCTAATGCAGAGAATGCTGGTATAGGCAGCAAATACCCCCAGGAATATGATGGTGATAAACGGCATACTGCCCGGCGGCAACAGCCCCAAACCAAACACTAAATAAAATGCTGCAACGCATACAACCACCCAAAATGCGCTGAATACCGGGAGGTTTATCAGCAGCTTCGCCATAGCAAATTCCTTTGCACTCACCGGCAAGCTCATAATAAATAGCTGGGTAGCCTTTTCTTTTTCCATGACATTGGTTTTCATCAACATCACTATCCCGCAAGTTGCCGCAGGGGCAAGCAAGAGCGTAAATGCGAGGTTCATCAATACCACATTAGAAACTTTGCCAAAGAGTAAAAATACAATCGCGATTGAGAGCAGACTAACCAATGCGTATACCAGTATGGTTCTACGCATGATCATGAAATCCTTTCTAATTAATTGGGGAACAATTGAACCTGTCATAGCGCGGCCTCCTTGTTGATAGCACTGTTATTATTTGCACTACTATTTTTTTCTGAGCTATAGCCTGTTGTGGAATTAGCCATTGCTTTTGCACTGTTAACATTGCCCAGGAATATTTCTTCCAGCGTCAACCGCTCAACCGCATCCACTTGCAAACCTGCACTGGTAAATTCTGCGAGAATAGAATCAACGTAGTTATTCACAGTGACACTGCACAAGCGGCCGCTCTGCTGAACTTCTTTGATATTGGGCAAATCCGGCAAGGGATTGCTGTTCATATTGGTCAGGCGCAAACGGCGCCAGCCGTCCATAAAATCTTCCTTATTGCGCGATTCAATTACACGACCACCATAAATAAAGGTGATGTAATCAGAGATTTGCTCTATATCCAGGGTGTTGTGCGATGAAAATAAAATCGAATGGGTTTCATCGGCGAGTGCATTCATCATTTCATCAAGCACTTCTTTTCTTATGGCAGGATCAAGCCCGGTGGTGGGCTCATCCAGCACCAGTAATTTCGGCCGGCGCGCTAACGCCAATAGCAGTGTGGACTTGATGCGCTGCCCGTGGGACATGCCTTTTACTTTTTGATCTTTATTCAGCTCAAAACGACGCAACAAGGTTTGTGCGTAGGCTTCATCCCAGGTATCAAAAATCGATTTCACAAATTCCATATGAAATTGAATAGTTTCACTTTCATACAGCCGCATGTCCTCTGCGATAAAACCTATCTGGCGTTTCGCAGCAACCAGGGCTTCCGGCATGGATTGCCCTAACACCTTAATAGAACCGCTATCCGGAGTAACAAGCCCCATCACCATGCGCAAAAGCGTGGATTTCCCAGCGCCGTTTGGCCCTACCAACCCCATTACACTGCCCTGTTCAAACGCGAGGTCAACATTTTGTAAATTAAAATGCGAATACTGTTTGCTAAGGCCTTTGCACTCAATTGCCAATGGCAGGCTCATGGAATTAACTCCGTATCAGGTATATTTTTTTATCATCTGTACCAGCTCGTCTTCATCAATCGCCAAAGACTTCGCCAATTTTCCCGCATGTTTTAAGTGCTGGATTAATTCTTCGCGTTGCAATGAATACATATCCAGCGAGTCACTCACCCAACTTCCCTTGCCCTGCTGGGTGGTAATCACCCCTTCCCGCTCCAACTCCAGATAAGCGCGCTTAACCGTAATAATGCTGACCTTGATCTCAATCGCCAGCTCGCGAATGGATGGCAGCGGCGTTTGGGGCGGCCAATCCCCCACAGCAATTCGCTGTGTAATCTGCTCCATGATCTGTTCATACATGGGGCGCTTGTCGGTCTGGGAAAATACAAATCCATACTTCATATACACAGTATACACAGTTAAGTTGGTGGAGCAATAGAGATCTGCACCTTGCGAATGCCGTATCGGTTCATAGGCTCCTCCCTACGGATACAACCTTTAGCCCCTGAATCAGATTGCTTGTAGCTGATAGGCACCCTACAATGTATATTCATTAGATACACACGGAAATAAAGTCATGCCTAGAACAGCACCGATCAATATGCGTGTTGAGCCCAGCCAACACGCCTTATTAACCAAGGCCGCAGCACTGCTACATAAGGACAGAAGTGCTTTTATTTTGGATGTCGCCTGTCGGGAAGCAGAGAACGTTCTCCTTGATCAACGCTTGCTGCAATTTAACGATAAAGATTTCAAAGATTTTGAAGCGGCGCTAGCGGCTCCTATTCCTGAAAATGCAAAATTGAAAGCGCTGCTGAATGAGGAATCACCTTGGGAAAAATAACGGCACCCGCGCTACTCGCTTCCTCACATGAATTAGAAAATTTTAATAGCGGAAATAACACGCTGGATGAGTGGCTTATCCGCAGAGCCTTAAAAAATCAGGACAGTGGTGCCAGCAGAACGTTCGTTATCTGCGAGGACAACTCAAGGGTTATTGGCTACTACGCACTTGCCACAGGCAGTATCGAAAGAATTTCCGCAGCGGGTAGTTTTTCTCGCGGAATGCCAGATCCTATTCCCGTTATCATTCTCGGACGTCTTGCAGTTGACATAAAATTTCAAGGAAAACGCCTCGGAGCAGCTCTACTAAAAGATGCAATGTTAAGGACACTTGCTATTGCTAATAATGTAGGTGTAAGAGGGTTGCTGGTACATGCGATATCCGAGGAGGCGAAGCAATTTTATTTACAATATGGATTCCAGGAATCCCCAACCGAACCCATGACCTTGCTTCTTTCACTAAAAAATATAAGCCAACATTTGTAATCTCCTCCAATCCATCTTCTCCAAAGAGGGGAATTAAATCCCTCACGACCTCCCTTTGAAAATGGAAGGGGCTTGTGAAAAGAAAGGGGCTTTTTAAAAAAGAGAAGCTGGCTCCCCCTCTTTGGAAAAGAGGGGGCTGGGGGGAGACTAAAAGCGAGGTTTTTTAATTGTGCAGATTTGCGATTAATTAGCGACAATAAATTAAGTGCGCAAATGCTTATTGAAGAAATCGATAGTCCTGCCCCAGGCCAGCTTTGCGGCCTTTTCATCAAAGCGCGGCGTGGTGTCGTTATTGAAGCCGTGTTGACTGCCTTCGTAAATAAATGCCTGGTAATTAATTTTTGCCGCTTTGAGTGCGGTTTCGTAAGCTGGCCAACCAGCATTAATTCGCTCATCCACACCCGCATAATGAATTAACAAAGGCGCTTTGATTTTTGCTACATCAGCAGCTTCCGGCTGGCGACCATAGAAAGGTACAGCCGCACCCAGATCCGGCAAACGTGTTGCCAGGAAATTGGAAATGCCGCCGCCGTAACAGAAACCCACTACCCCAACCTTGCCATTTGCATCTGGCAATTTTTTCAGATAGTTCGCGGCATTCACAAAATCTTCCTGGGTTTTGGTTTGATCCAGTTTCTGGAACAACTCGCGCGCTTTATCTTCATCACCGGGATAGCCACCGAGCGTAAACAATGCGTCCGGTGCGAAAGCAATAAAATTATCCAACGCAACACGGCGGGTAATATCTTCAACATGCGGATTCAAACCGCGATTTTCATGCACTACCAGTACCGTGGGCAATTTCTCCGCTGCTTTCGTCGGCTTAACCAGATAACCACGGATTTTCCCGTTGCCATTGGGTGAATCGATTTCCACATAACTGGTTGTGATGCGTGCATCGTCGGGCTTTATTTGCTGCGCCGCCGCAAACTGCGGACTCAATGCAGCGAGTAAACCCGTTGCAGTCACACCAGCGAGCGCTGCATATTTAGCTGCGCCCACCAGGAAATCGCGCCGCGATGCCTGACCGTGAACATATTGATCAAATAGTTTTAATACTTCCGGGTGAAAATCACCCGCCGTTTTGCGAGTCATACAAACTCCCTGAATATAATTTAAAAAACGTTTACGGCGCAGAACTGGCTAGGCAAATTTGGCTGAAAACGGTGGGACCGACCCTCGAGTTTACTTTAGTAAATGAGCATTTGAAGCCAAATTTAACGACGCCAGGGCAAGCAAGTTAGTTTTTATTTAACGCGGCCAGCGAAACCGGGGGTCAATACATCCACCTTATACGCTGCTCCACGGCCAACAATATAAAGGGTTTTCTTATCTTTACCGGCAAAAGCCACATTTTGCGGTTTATGCGGCACAGGGATTCCGCCAAGGAATTTACCCTTTTCATCAAATACATCTACACCGGTATTGGAGGTTACATACAAACGACCATCCGCATCAATTGCCAAACCATCTGCACCGCTGGATAAAGCGCCCTGCTCGTTCTTTTGCAAGCCGTTAGGAATTTTCGCAAAGTCTTTGCGATCTTTTAAAGTGCCATCGGCATTGATCGCAAACGACAACACATATTCACCGCCGGTATTAGCCACATACAAGGTTTTTTCATCGCGGCTTAATTGAATACCATTAGGGCGCTGGATTTCATTAATACCCACCACGCGCTGGGTTTTGCCTTGCGGATTAATGTAATAAACACCGGTTTTCGGGTCAGCTTTTACATCCTGGCCAGGACCGCTATCGGTAAAATAAATACCGCCATTTTTCGCCAATACCAGATCATTAGTGCGCTGGAAGGTCTGACCATCAAAGTCTTTTACCAATACTTTTTCACGTCCCTTTGGATAGACAACACCAACCTGGTTGTTATTAACCTGCACGGTAATCAAATCGCCGTTAGGGGCAAATGCAAGGCCATTGGAACCGTTGGAATTTTCCAGGAAAGTAGAAATAGAATTATCCGGCGCAATACGAGTGATGCGATTCGCGCGAGTTTCAGTAAACAGGAAGCTGCCATCCGGTGCGGCGATTGGGCCTTCAGTGCCTTCAAAACCTTCTTTAATAAATTGCACCGCTGTACCCTCTTTTACTACACCGGGAATTGCAGGCGTTTTCACATCGGCAGCGCATACACTGGCGGAAATGAATACCGGTGCAGCCAGTGCGACAGCAAACAATTGCTTAATGGTTTTACCAGATAGATTGGGAAATTGCGCGTTAGCCTGTGTCATAAACCGGATTCCTCAAAAATATTCGATGAAAAAAACTTAACAAAATAACTATAAATAAGGCCGAAAAAAGACCGGCTCCGGTGTTGTGGGCCTTTGCCGGTCAAGATTAGCGTTAGACGTCGCTACCGTCCCTGTGCCCGCAAAAACAACATAGCGGTAAGAAGTGCAACCGGCTTTCACGGGCAAAGGCGATAGGGTTCGCCTTGCCGGTCATTAATCGGCAAGGGGATATGGCAAGGTTCACGCCAGAAATGAAAAATAATCTTATTTTTCTTGTGAAGTTTTTAATGCATTGATTTATGGGGATTTTTTGTGATTTAAAAAATCAGGTTAGCGCGTCCGGTTAGCGCGCATGTGTGAATTAAAACAGTTCTGGATTCACTAGTGTCGCTATAACAACAGCGTCGTATTAATAATAAGCATCAACTACTGATAAAAAAAGGGCTGCAGTTGCAGCCCGTTTTACATTACCACTTGATATGCAGAGATTAATTAACCCGCATATTTAATTGAGCAACCGTAAGGCGCAGTGCTTGGGTTAGGCACTTTTTTACCGGCGGCCAAAGCTTCCAGCGCTTCTTTCACATAAGGCTTGGCTTTAGGAATATCTGCTTCGTTAGCAGTTTTAATACTGTCTACGCCGCCTTTATACACCAGCGTACCTTCCGGGTTGATAATAAAAAAATGCGGACTGGTTTGCGCATTGTATAACTTGCCAATAGTACCTTCTGGATCAAGGATGGTATTGGTTGGTGTAGCGCCGCGCTTTTCATTCAGGCTGATTGCCGTCGCACCATCCACATTGCCTTGCTTGCCCGGTGCTGAGGAAATTACCTGCAACCAAACGATACCTTTTGCAGTAGCGTCTTTTTGCAGGGCCGGGATATTACCGCTCTTGTCGTAGTGCTTAACTACGTAGGGGCAATCGTGGTTAGTCCACTCCAGCACTACGGTTTTTCCTTTTAAATCCGCCAGATTAATGGTTGAACCATCAGCGGCCTTGCCGGAAAAAGCCGGCGCCGCCTTGTCGATAACAGGTTCAGCAATTACCTGGGTAGAAACCAATGCAAAGGCAAGGCTTGCCAGTGCAACTTTTGCAGATTGACGGAATGACATAATGACTCCTTACAGTTAGTTAAAATAAAACAGCGTGAAAAATAAAATTATTTATCACTCACTGCCGCAACAACCAAATCCGGTGTGAGTATTTGTGGTAACTCTTGGGGACTACCCGCTTGTCCTGCAGGATAAAACACATAAAGCGGTACACCACTGCGCTTGAATTTTTTCAGGAAGGCAGTAATTTGCGGATCTTTATTAGTCCAATCGCCTTTTAAATAGGTAATACCCTGTTGTTTAAATTGTTGTTTGACTGCATCAGTACTCAAGGTAACACGCTCGTTCACCAGGCAGCTAATACACCAGGATGCTGTAAAATTTAAAAATACTGGTTTGCCCTCCGCCAATAGTGTTTGCAAACGCTCATCGCTATAGGCTTCCCAGTTTGCATCTGCTGCTTTTTGTGCTGCTGGTTGTTTTACTGTTGATTGCTGCGCAGCCAAGGCCGGCGAATTCACTTGTACGCTGCCAAATCCAACAGCGAGCAAAACCAATGCCAGCGCTGAAATACTGCCAAGACCACGCGCTTTATTGGACGCAGTGCGCGAGCTATCGTAAACCCATGCAGCTAATGCAATTAACAACATACCGCCGAGTGCGATCACCACTGCATCAACACCAGCTTGTTGTACCAACACCCACACCAACCAAATCGCAGCGGCATACATAGGGAATGCCAACAATTGTTTGGCGCGCTCCATCCACAAACCCGGGCGCGGTAACCAGCGCTGCAAACGCGGCCAGCAGCTCAACAATAAATACGGCAGCGCCAAGCCAAACCCCAGGCTTAAAAATATGGCCAGCAATTGCAGTGCCGGTTGCGCCAGCGCATAACCCAATGCCGCTGCCATAAAAGGTGCTGTGCAAGGTGTTGCCACCACAGTCGCGAGCACACCGGTAAAAAAGCTGCCGCTATAGCCCGGTTTTTCTGTTAGCGATGAACCAACTCCCGCTACCGATCCACCAATAAAAAATACCCCGGATAAACTCAGGCCCACGGCAAATAACAACCAGGCAACCAGCAATACAAAAATGGGCGATTGAAATTGAAAACCCCAGCCCACCTGATTGCCGCCCGCTTTTAATGCAATTAACAGCACTGCGAGCGCCGCGAAACTCGCCAGCACTCCCAATGTATAGACATAACCCTGACGACGAATTTCCTGTGGTGATTGATTGGCGTGACTGACCAGCGACAAGGCTTTAATCGACAAGACCGGAAATACACAGGGCATTAAATTCAAAATAATTCCGCCCACCAATGCGAAAAATAATGCACCGACAAAATCAATCGAAAATTCGCTTTCACTTAAATTATTTACTGCCGAATTTCCGGAAAATGCTTGCACAGCGACATTAATTTCGTAACCGCGCGCAATGCCCTGTTGCTCCTGAATCACCAACACACCAGTGAGCTGCTCTCCAATTGTGATTGGCGCTTCACCGGTAGGAATTTCAAGCTGGATTGCATCCGCTACATCCTTGCGCACTTGCGCATCGCTCTGGCGAATACGCCCCCAGTCATAAGGGTAAAACCAGATATCTTTTACTTGCGCGAGTTGCTCTTTGGTTAAACCGATTTGCAAGTGCAATTTTCCCTGCGCCGTTTCAGGATCAATCGCTGACTGCTGCGCCTGTACATCCCAGGGACTGGCAACTGGCACACGCGCCTGCGCTTCTGCAATGAGCGAGCTACCGTCACCCACCTGCCCTGTACTGGCAACCACCGGCAATGACAGGGCCAACTCCACTTGCTGCGGAATACATTCTTCGGCACAGACCAACCAATCAACCAATGCTCTAGCCGTAAATGTATCGCCCTCGCGCAAACTTGCGGGAACAGTAATTTTATTCAGCAGGGTGACATTATTTTCATAGGCATAATTAGTAATCGGGCCCATGGAAAAACGGCCGGGTGCCGGCCAGATAATTTCACTCGCGCTTGCGCCTTCAGGCACGGTCCAACTAATGGTGGTGGCATTGCCTGAATCACCCGGGTTAATCCAGTAGGTGTGCCAATGGGGAATAATTTGCTGGTTAACGCCCAAATAAATTTCGCTACCGGGTACAACTGCAGCAACTGATGCAACCAATTGCGCTTGCACTTGGGGAGTTGCTGCCTTATCGGTGACGCCTGAAGCATTCTCTTGCGCATAAGCCTGGTTGCCCAGCACCGATAGCAATGTACAACTAATGATTAAAAACTGTTTGATTCCGGATAACATTCCAGCTGCTCGCCTTGTTGCGTTAAAATATTTGAAATGGTCGCTCAAAAAACAATTAAAAATACTATTAATAGGTTTTCTAATGAGTTTTTCGTGTAATTAGCAATTTTTTGTAGTTAACGATGTTTTGTAGTTAACGACAGTGATCAAAGGCTGGTTTATTAAATATGTGCTTTTGCCTGTAGCGATAGCATTATCCTGAATCGATAGGATTAACCAGAAAAAGTTTCCTAATTAACAAAAATTCACATTCCTTTTTATTCTTTCACGTCAAAATTTTATTTTCGCTTAATGTCCATTGATTAATTCCCCACAATTTATCCGGATATAAAATAGCGAGCGCAATGCACCCGCTATTTTTATCTGGTTATGCCAACTTAAAAATTAGCGCGGAACGAAACGCTATACGCACGCCCATAACCGGGCTGCTCAGTAACGGCATTAGTACCGCTATAGGTATTACCACCAGTTTTGTAATGCTCATCGAACAGGTTTTTAACAATCAGCGAAAAACGGTATTTGCCGTTAGCACGATCCAATGCGATACCGCCATCAGCCACGTTGTAGGCCTTCTGCAAAGCGTATTCCGATTGACTCGGCTGCAAATAAGCATCCGAACGATAGGCGTTGGTGAGGAAGAAATTCAAACCATAACCGTTACTCAGTTGACGGGTGTAATCAAGGCCATAAGCCAGAGTCACCTTGGGTGCACCGTGCAATTGTTTACCGGAATAGTCCGCCAGTTTAGTGGCCGAAATATCTGGCAAGGTGGTGAAAAACTCATCATAGGTTGCTCGGTTATAGGCACCCGAGAGGTTGAGGCTCAAGCCCGGCGTCACCGCAAATGCAGTTTCAAATTCAATGCCTTTTGCGGTTACGCCAGGAATATTACCCAGGTAACTACGCAAACCACTTACCTGACTTTCATCAATTACCGTGAGGTTACTTTGATAATCGGTTAATTGCGTGTAATAGAGGTTGGCGTTAACCAGCAAGCGACGTTCCAGCAATAAACTTTTAAAACCCAGTTCCGCATTTTCTGCTTTTTCCGGTTTTACATTTAATGGTTGGCCATAATGCGCACTGGAAGAATCTGTATCAAATTCTACTGCACCGGATTTCTCTCCGGATGCTAGCGATGCATACAGCAACACATCATTGGTTAACTGGTAGCTGGGGCTAACCAACCAGGCAATTGAGTTATCGCTAATTGAATCGCCGTCAATCCAATCGTAAATCCCTTTATCACCTGCACTACCAGTGCCAATTGCTGAACGATACAAAGCTTTTGCCGCATTCCATGCCGCCAGGTCAGCAGCATTAGTTAAATCCAGACCGTAATTTACTGCTTTGGAATTATCACTGCCGGTGGCGTTGGTTAAACCGGTTCCTGCACGATCCAATTCACGACGGTTACGCCCCTCTTTATGCTCGTAGGTGTCGCGCAGGCCCAGAGTCAAGGTGGTTTTCTCGGTAAAGTGCCAGTTAACCTGACCAAATGCGGCATAACTTTCGGTGGTGGGGTTCAACACATAGGAGCGATACACACCGCGCTGGGCGTCGGTTAACAGGCCACGATATTTTGGTGCTTTCAAGGAGTTCCATTGCGCATTGCTCGCGTTAAATGCAGCAGCATCAGCGCCAAAATAGGTTGGATCATCGGAATAAACTTCAGCATCCAGATAATATAAGCCGACTTGATAGTCGTAATTTTTTTCGCCCTTGTAGTTCAAACGCAATTCTTGCGAGGTTTGATCGTTCCATAATTGCTGGCCGCCGTTGCCTATATCGAAACGGGTAACGCCACCGTTTTTAATATCGAAATGTTGTTCGCGGTAAGCCGTAATCGATGTGAGCGTGTATTCATCGTTAAGTAATTTTTTCAATTCAACTGAAACACCGCCCTGCTCTGTACGCTGCGGGCGCGCTTGCGAATCTTCGATTTTGTTATCGCCATACTCGCTATTAGCAAAAACCGGCTGATATTTACTGCCATCAGGATTATTAAAATAATCGCGCTGCAAACGACTGAAGAACGTTGTGCTCCTTACCTCGCCATCAGCAAAAGTATCCGGGCCATTATTGACCAACAGGGATTTATTGCCGTTTTCTACCGATTGAATGCTATCGAGAATAATGCGCGCTGATAGGGTTTCATCCGGTGTTACCAAAAATTGCAAGCGGCCGCCAACACGATTGGTTTCATTCCAGGTCTCCGGACCAGATTGCCAAACGTTATCCAGCACACCATCTTTTTTGTTGAAGAACAAGGAACCGCGATAGGCAATCAAATCATCAACGATTGCACCGGTACCAGAAACTTTTCCGCCCAATTCGTTGTAATCGCCATAGCGCACTTCATAGGAATAGCCTGGTTTAAAGCTCGGACCTTTAGTGACAATATTGACTACACCCAAGGTGGTGTTCTTACCCAGTAAAGTACCTTGTGGGCCGCGAATCACTTCAATGCGATCCAGATCGATAAAATCATTCCAGGATTGGCCCACGTAAGAACTCACTACGCCATCCACAATCACACCCACACTCGGCTCCATCGTATCGTTAGCCGCGTTCTTGCCAATACCGCGCAGGGAAATACTGGTCTGCCGCGGGTTGCTGCCGAACACACCCAGGTTGGGCACTTTTTTAACCAGATCATTCACCGCAACTACGTTGTCGCGCTCCAGGGTTTTACCACCCACAACCGATACTGGCAGCGGAACTTTTTGTGCAATTTCTTCGCGGTTGCGCGCAGTTACGACCACAGTGTCCAAAGCGAAAGAAGGTTTAGCCTGCGCTTGTGCCAACCCCGGGGCTGCAGCACCGGCAATTAATAAACCGCTAATAAAGCGACTCAATATTTTTTGTTGTAATCCAACCGGCTTTTTCAAAGTAAAAGAAGACTGTTGCTGCGCTGCAGCAGTAAAACTATTCATTAGGAATCTCCAACACGGAATTTAAGAGTGCAGCTACTACAAATAAAAACTGTACTAGCAGTGTGCAGATGACTGCGTATGGCTTCCCGGTCTACAACAGTCGCTAAACCAGCTACAGCAACCGCTA
>JAGKWY010000050.1 GCA_021151625.1 Gammaproteobacteria bacterium
CAATGGCAAACCCGCTGGACATTCCGCCCATCAGGGTTGCAATGGTTGAACAGAGCAATCTCCGCTTCATGGTGAGGTGTTTCATTATGTTGTTCCCCTGGTGTTGTTATCTGTTTGCTTCGATACACACTTGCCCGCCCCTTTGTTTTGTTCAAATGAGGTTGTTTCGAGCCATGTTAATTCGATCACGTTAACGTTAACATTAGGTTTTGTTTTTTGCAACTGGGTATCTATTTATAAGGTTTGAGGAATTTATAACCAAAATAGAGCTTTAAGTGCCAAACACCTCTTTCGACCAGATCAAAGCTGCAATCAGGTTTCTGAATACACTGATGAACGATTGGGGAAAGGTCTATATCCCACCATTGTGTGCCAACCCATATTTTTACTTTACACTGCCGTTGCTTACTGAATTAGCAAAACTCACGCATAAGAAACCAGGAGAGAATCATGAAACGCAGCCAATACAAATGGAATTTGCCCACCGAAATTAGCGCGCGCCTTGGTAGCGAAAGCTGGGGGGCACAACGTGCCATTTTTGAAGCCGGCCATTTATTGTTAGTGCTGCATACGCCACCAAAAACCGATGGTAACGAGCGCGAACACGAAGTATTTTTGCGCTTACCGCAAGGCAAATGGTTACACAAGGGTATCGACCATGGTGATCATGCGCTGAACAAATACATGGAAGACTACCGCCTGCTTTATAGCGAACTCGAAAAACGTTTTGAGAAAGCGAACAGTATCGACGCATTATTTGCAGTTATCGATAGCCTTATTCCGTTAGCGCGTTCATCCAACAATATGAAACTGGCGTTACAGACTGCGCGCGAATCGCTCGGCAATGATGCATTCATTATCGATATGCGCGACCGCAGCGTAGATATAGCGCGTGGTTTTGAATTGTTGCTGGCAGATGCGCGCCTGGCACTGGAGTTCCGTCTTGCTCGCAGTGCGGAAGCACAGGCGCGCGCTGCAGAAGTTGGCAATCGTGCGCAACACAAATTGAATATTCTCGCCGCCATCGCCTTTCCGTTGATGAGCGTCTCTGCTGTGTTTGGAATGAATTTGCACAGCGGATTGGAAAACCTGCCAGTGCTGGCATTTTGGTTAGTATTCCTGGGAGGATTAGGCCTGGGTTTATTGGTAAAGAGTTGGGTTTCATCATCAGCGCCATCTACGCAGGAAAAAAAGCCAAAGCCGCCAAAAAGATGAATGCGATTCCCAACCTGATTACATAAATTTTGTGTGTTCTACCTCTGAATTCACATGAAAAGACGCTGGGATAAAACAACACTATTCGATAATTTCCACCCTATTGCGCCCACCAGATTTAGCAAGGTAAAGCGCGCGATCTACGCGCGCGAAGAAATGCACTAGCGTTTCCACCCCACCGAACTCGGCAACACCAAAACTACCGGTGATAGAAAGTGCTTTATTACCCAGTGGCAGTTGCTCCGCCGCCATAGATACGCGTAACTTTTCCGCCACTAGCTGTGCATCTTTTAGTGGAGTTTGTTTGAGCAGGATTAAAAATTCCTCGCCGCCCCAGCGGCACAACACATCGCCATGGCGCAAGCTGTTTTCCAACAAGCGTGCAACACGCATGATTACCCGGTCACCAGCGAGATGGCCGTAGTTATCGTTGATATTTTTGAAATAGTCGATATCAAGCAAGATCATGGAGAGCGGCGTTTTTGTACGATGAAATTCATGCACTGCTTGTTCAAACAACAGCTCAAATGCATGGCGGTTTAGCAAGCCGGTGAGTGAATCCGTTGCAGCTACATTTTCCAGACGGCGTTGGAAGCGATTAACGCTATACAAGCATAACAGCAACACCAGGCCAGTGATAATTGCACTCACCGCAATATTGCCGAGCAACACACGTTGCACTCGCGCCATTTCCGCCGCTTCGGTCTGCTCTACCACCAAATACCAGTTGAACTCGGGAATAAAGCGCGAACTGAGCATAACCCTGCCCTGCTCGTTCTCATACTCCAGATTGGTGGGTTGGGCATTATTGTTAATAATTTTATCGGCGATCGCAGCAATACCCGGTAGCTCATGAATTGATCCTTTATGTAATTCGCCAGATCTACCCGAAACAATAATTGCACCCGCTTCATTAACAAAATACACACGGCGATTAAAGCGTACTTGAATATCATCAATGACTCGAGCTAACGAGTCCAACGTGAATCCAACTCCGGTTGCGCCGATAAAATTGCCCTCGTAGTCCAGTACGCGGTAATTAATGAAAATGGTGACTGTATCTTTATTGGCAAGGTCTACATCCAGATTCATTTCGTAGGCGGTGTTCATATCGCGCACACGATAAAACCAGATATCGCGCGGCTCAGCTTCCTGGACCGTTTTTAAAATTCCCTGGGGATAGTAATAATTCAGGGTTTTATTCGAAACGAGAAAACTACTGACAGCGCCATACTCGCGTTTCACTTCACTCAGGTAACGTACAATTGGTGCGCTGTCTTGTTCACCGGATAAAATCCAGTCACGCACAAAGGTATCGCTCGCCATCAATGAAGAAATAAAGGTGGGGCGCAACACATCGCGCTGGATTTCAGAATAGATATTGTCGCCAGTTAACGGCAGACCTTGATCGATAATTGAGTGGCGAATTTGATCGCGCGAGACCCAATAGCTAGCCAGGCTGGTTGCCAGGAACCCTAAAATCAGGATCGCCCCTAACCAAACTAACAAACTGTATTTTTTCCAGAAAACGCTCAACATCATTTACTTCCAACCTGGACTTTCCGGAAGTCTAGCAGAGCGATGATGTATTCACTGAGAACCTAAATACCTGGTAAAAATAAAAAGCCCGGCAATTGCCGGGCAACAGACAGACCCAAAACGAACTACAACAGTATTACACCGTGCATTTACAAGCAGTGAGTGCGGCCTTGTATTCTGTCTCCGCTGCTTTTACCGCTGCCAAGGCATTGGTTACTGCAAGCTTCAAGGAGTCTGTTTTGGCTTTCTCTGCGTTACTCGCTGCTACCGCAGCGTTATAAGCTGCAGTCGCCGCTGTTGCTGCAGCTGTCGCGGGTGCAACTTGTTGTTGCGCAGTATTAGCCTCATTCAACGCAGCGGTAATTTGCTCAACCAAGGTATTGTATTTAGTGACCAGTGCATTATATGCCGTCATTTTTGCCGATTTTGTTGCGCTGGTAGTAGCAGCGTTATAAGCAGCCATAGCACTATTCAACTGGGTTGCCAGAGGATCAACTTTTGCGAGCAGCGCATTGTATTTAGCCACTGCCTTTTCATAATTTTTGGTTGCAGTGGTTAAATTTTTAGTCGCGTTGGTTAATTCAGTTTTAGCGGCGCGCTCCAATGCAGTCTTGTCAGTAATCGCCAGCTTATTCGCATTAACAGCTTCCACTGCAGCTGAATGTGTCGCACGTGCCGATTCAAGCTTGGCTTTTAACTTGGCCGCATCGCCAGAACTAACATTACTTACCGAGCTGGATGACTTACTGGAAGACACTGCTGTGCTGGATTTGGAAGAAGTTGCAGCGGCACTGGATGAAGAGCCTGAGGAAGCTGGCGCACCTGCATAGAAATTCGCAATTTGCGGTCCGGTAATATTCAAGGCATAGCGCGCATCAGCACCGGTAGACGTGTTATTGCGATCTACACCGCAGGGTTGGTTTTTGCACAAAATTTCCGGGTTGGAAAATTTGTATACCTTGCCATCCCAGTAATCCACGTTGAATTCATTTTGGTAGGCCATGATAGTGGTAAATGAGCCAACTACCCCGTGACCCAGTGCGTAATGGAACACACCGCCAACACCATCTTGTTTACGTGAATGCTTCAAACCCATGTTGTGGCCCAATTCGTGTGCAGTTACGAAATCGCCACAGGAGTTAATCGCCACATGGGCAAACATATAGGCCTTGTGTCCGCTACTCATACCGCCATTGCTGCCGCCTACCCAGGCTACACCGCAGCTGCCGTGAACTTGTTTAAAGGGGCGATATAACACCACCATGTCAGCTTTGTATTGCTCGCGCGCAGCAGCAACACCGCTAAAGGCAGAATCCTGATTAAAAGTGATTGCATTGAGTGCAGTTTCTGCCGCGTTGTCGTCGGTGTAACTAACCTTCATGGTTTTGGCAACGCGCACTTCCAGATTCACGCCGCTATCGGCATAAATTTGATTGGTTACCTGAAAAATTTGATTGATACGTGTAGTAGGATCACCACCGTAAAGTGCTGCGGCACCATCGGTATAAACCACTAATACATCAACTACGGTAGAAGCTGCTAATGCAGGCAAGGTTAACGCAGATAAAACAATTGCAGAGGTAGAGCGAATAAGGTTTTGAACAAAAGTTTTCATAAAAGATTCTCAGTTGACTTTACTGAAACCTTCCGTGATTAACAAAATTTGAAAACCATTTTTCAAATTGTTGCGCGCATCCATTAAAGCCAAACACGCATCGCTGCTATGTTTTAATACTCATATAACGCCTGCCTCCACTCAAAATTTATCTGTCTGCTTGCAACTCATTCATGCTCGTGCACATGAGGAATTTCAAGATAATCATTTTTACCCGGCTCCGATAATTCAAACTCGGAAGGGTTTTTATAAATCCAGCCACTACCATTAACCGATTCAAGCGTGTAGCTGCCTTTGGGGGTAGTCACTGTGGCAAATACCGAATTAGCACCGTAAGTCATTACCACCGGATAATCTGTGCCCTGGCCATCCAGATGCCCGCGCCAGGAATAATCCCCATTGGGATTTTCATTACTACTCTCTACATTCACCACCAGCTTTTCACCCCCAGGCAGGGGAAGGCTGACTTGCTCCCCCGGCATGGGGTAAGCGGGTGATTCCATATCCACACTCACCGGTTCGTATACAACAACCCCATTAGGTAGCGGGATACTGGTGGGATTATCACCGCCGGTTTGCCAAGCACTGATAGCCTCACTGACTTCCGATTTAACCGCTGGAGCAGCCATGACAACTGTCCGGGTTCTATCTGCTAAAGCAGACTGGGCGCGCTCAAGAACAGTATCCGCATTGGCACGTAACTCCGGACTAACAACATCCGGTGCTGGTGGTAATGCCTGCGGCTCTTGCAGACGATCCTCAGGTTTAAACCCATTGCCTGATGAAAGCTGATAAACCACTACCAACAACGCCACTGCAATAAACACCCAATAAAAACGTTTTAAGTTGCGAGTGGAGGTGTTTGCCATACAGCTTCCTGATCATTAATTCACCTGTACAAAATTAAGCCAAAACACAAGAAATCGCCAGTTTTTATTACAATACGTGAAAAAATAATCTAATTTTTGTTAATTATTGAAAATATGGCTATTAAAAATGAGTTCTGGGTAATTAAAAGATTTTTTCTTAGCAGATGAAAACGATGAACAAGACGACAGAGCTATTAAAAAAATTACTCTTATAAGAATCGATAAATAGGCCAAAACGGGAAAATTTGATCGGTATCGGTCAAGCGCAAATACATCCGTAAATACAGCAGTTACCCCACCTAACAAGACACCAAAAACAAAAAGGCAGCCATTAAGGCTGCCTTTTTGTTTTCAGTCACCCCCATTGTGAGGAGGAGACACTGGGTTTTACTCAGCGTATACCGGGAAGTTTTTGCACAGTGCTGCAACCTTGCCCTTTACTTGCTCGATTACTGCATCAGCATTACCTGTTTCCAGGCCTGCAAAAATATCGCAAATCCAATTGGCCAGTTGTACGCACTCCGCCTCTTTAAAACCGCGGGTAGTCACCGCCGGTGTACCCACACGAATACCTGAAGTCACAAATGGTGAACGTGGGTCGTTAGGTACAGCATTTTTGTTCACCGTGATATGCGCCTTACCCAGGGCTTCATCGGCATCTTTACCTGAATAGGATTTACCAATCAGGTCAACCAGCATCAGGTGGTTTTCAGTACCACCGGAAACAATGTTAATACCGCGCTCGATGAACGTTTTTGCCATGGCTTTTGCATTTTTTACAACCTGTTGCTGGTAAGCCTTGTACTCAGGGCTCATGGCTTCTTTGAAGCTGATCGCTTTTGCAGCAATCACGTGCATCAATGGGCCACCTTGACCGCCAGGGAACACCGCTGAATTCAACTTCTTCTCAATCTCTTCGTTGGCTTTGGCCAGAATCAGACCGCCGCGTGGACCGCGCAGGGTTTTGTGCGTGGTGGTGGTAGTTACGTCGGCAATTTGTACCGGGTTAGGGTAAAGGCCGGCAGCAACCAAACCAGCAACGTGCGCCATATCCACAAACAGATAGGCACCTACTTTGTCGGCGATGTCGCGGAAACGCTGCCAATCCACTACTTGAGAGTAAGCAGAGAAGCCGGCAACGATCACTTTTGGCTTGTGCTCCAGCGCCAGACGCTCAACTTCGTCGTAGTCGATCAAACCAGTCGCCGGGTTCAAACCGTACTGAATGGCGTTGTAGTACTTGCCCGATGAACTCACTTTGGCACCGTGAGTCAGGTGACCACCGTGTGCGAGGCTCATCCCCAGAATGGTATCGCCCGGTGCGCAAAGCGCAGCGTAAACCGCCTGGTTAGCCTGTGAACCCGCATGTGGTTGTACGTTGGCATAATCAGCGCCGAACAGCTCTTTAGCACGCTCAATCGCCAGTGACTCAGTTACATCCACGTATTCACAACCGCCGTAGTAGCGCTTACCCGGATAACCTTCAGCGTACTTGTTGGTCAACTTGGTGCCTTGGGCTGCAATCACCATAGGGCTGGTGTAGTTTTCAGAGGCGATCAACTCGATGTGTTCTTCCTGACGCTTGCCTTCATTCTGGATACTGGCCCAGATTTCGGGATCAAAAGAAGCAATAGTCTGGCTTTTATCAAACATAGATAAGTCCTGAGTTAGGAAGGATGGGAAGGGTAAAAAGTAGGCGCGCATTGTACACCAAGGCTTTAAATGCCTTCCACGCAAAAAACTCATCTGGCTCGTCAATTCCATGCAAGCAGGTACCAACAAGGGTGTAGAACCACAAATGCACCAAAAACGAACACAATAAAACGTTATGCCTGATAAAAATAAACCAGCATTCCATTTTTCAGTAATAAAAAGCATACCTCTTACATCGACGGGCAAACCCTATGTAATCAAAGTCGCATTTTTTGATGCTCAACGCCAACCACACGGCAAATAGGCCCCGCTTTTGCAGTGAAAACTGCGGAATAGTTTTAAGGACAGTGCCAATGACGTTTGTGTGTTTTTCCCGATTGAGCAAAACCTGCCTGATACTCCTGGCAAGCTGGTTTGTAATTCCCTGGGCCTGGAGTGATTCGGCCACAGGCGCTTACACGCTGGGAACCGGTGATGAGGTGAAAATCACCGTATACGGTCAGCCCGAGTTAGCCTCTGAAGGTCAAATCAGCGCCAGAGGGACTCTGGTTGTTCCTTTGCTAGGTAGCATCCATGTGGCCGGAAAAACCAGCGCAGACGCCGCCGAGCTTATCGCCGATAGCTACCAGCGCGGTAACTTTCTCAAGAATGCTCAGGTGAATCTTCTTGTTACCCAATACCGCAGCCAGGTAGTGGCAATCCTGGGAAAGGTAAATCGCCCGGGAAGGATGATACTGGAAGGCCCAACCAGCCTGACCCAGGCATTGGCATGGGCGGGAGGTGTAGCGCCTTCGGGTAGCGAGCGATTGATTCTGACCCGTTTTACGCATGGCAAGCAGGAGCGAACCGAATATGACCTGCAACAACTGCTGAATTATGAAGCCGGTGATACACCACCCGTATGGCTAAAAGATGGAGACACACTTTATGTACCAAATGCCGGGCGCTTCTACCTGAATGGTGAGGTACACAGCCCTGGTATGTATCCGCTTGATCGCCCCTTGAATGTAACCCAGGCATTGAGTGCTGGTGGAGGACCAACAGCCAGGGCAAGCAATGGCAGTGTCAAATTGCTGCGGCAACAAGCCAACGGCAAATTACAGGAACTTAAGGCCAAACCGGAAGATCCGGTAATGGACGGTGATGTTCTGGTTGTGAAGGAAAGTCTCTTTTAGGCCCCCGCTAGCAGTAACCCAAGAGAGGGATGGAAACAAGAAATGTACAATATGACATTACATAGCCTGTTCGCTATTTTGATCGCGCGCCGCTGGATTATCATCAGTGTCGTCCTGTTAGCCGCCTCTGTAACAGTAACGGCATTGATGCTGAAGCCCAAGTTCTATCTGGCTGCAACAGATTTAATTGTAGATAGCCGAGGCTGGGATCCCATCAGCGGCCAACTACAACCAACTCGCCTGAATGCGTCCTATCTCAGCACCCAGGCCGATATTATTCGCAGCCGCAATGTCGCCAATCGAGTTATTGATAGCCTGAACTTGCTAAACGGTGCAAGCCTTGGCAACGCGGTAACCCTGAGTGGGGATGCCGACCTTGATCGCCGGCGCCTGCTGGCATTTCTTGGGCAGGGTATGGAAGTTCTCCCCAAACGCGATAGCAGTGTGTTAACCATTTCCTTTCGCTCCCGCGACCCGGAACTCGCTGCCAAATTGGCTGATGCCTATGCACAGGCTTATATCTATACCAATCTGGAATTGCGCACTGAACCTGCCCGCCAAACCACTGAATGGTACAACCAGCAACTAACCCAGTTACGCGCTGAATTGATCGATAAACAAAATGCACTATCAAGCTATCAGGAGCAGCACAATATTCTGGCGACATCCGATCGCCTGGATCTGGAGTCTGCCAAACTGGCTGAGTTATCGTCATTACTGATAGCTGTTCAAAATGAAAGGCTTACCTCGAAAAGCCGCAGTGATCAAATAGCTAACGCCAAACGCAATCAACTGGAAACCCGGGCGCTGGATAATCCGCAAGTGCAAAAGCTAACGGGTGATTTGGCTCAAGCCCAGGCCAGGTTGAAGGAGCTCGCAAACCAGGTGGGAGAAAACCACCCGCAATATCGCCAGGCGCAAGGAGAAGTGAATGCTTTAAGGCAGCAGCTGAACCGGATGCAGGATCTGATTAGTGGCAGTTTGCAGTCTTCGGTAGAAGTCTCCAAAGCACATGAAACGCAACTCAGCGCTGAATTGGCCGCACAGAAAGAACTGGTCTTGCAATTAAGCCGGAACCGCAATGAGCTCACACTGCTAAAACAGGAAGTTGATAATGCTCAGGCCGCCTATGACGCCGCGTTGGCGCGCACCGCCCAAACCAGGCTGGAAAGCCAAATCGCTGCAACAGATATTGCAGTACTAAACAAGGCCATGGCACCCAGCCGCCCTGCAACCCCGGGCTTGCAAACTGCACTCTTCCTCGCCCTGACCGCTGGATTGCTATTGGGCATTGGCATTGCGCTCTGCCTTGAATGGGTGGATCAACGTATTCGCCACATCAGTGATTTGGAACTCGGTTTGGGGCTGCCAGTTCTGGCAAGTATCCCCAGGTTAACCGGCACCGCTGTAAAAATGCAGGAGGCACGCAAATGAATGATCTTGCCAAAACTCTCAATGGTGAAAGCGACAACGCCCAGCGTATTGGCCCCATGCTAGTGGCACGCGGCAAGTTAAGCCCAAAGGACCTGAGTGCAATCAGCCAGGCCCAAACTCAGTTTGGTCTGCGTTTTGGCGATGCGGCGTTAAAGCTTGGCCTGGTGAAACAAACTGACGTTGAAGCAATACTTGCCGAACAATTTGCCTACACCCAACGCCCCGCCAGCACCAGCAAGTTGAATCCACGCCTGAGCGCGCTTTTTCAGCCAGACAGCCCCCAGGCTGAGGCTTTGCGCAGCCTGCGCAGCGAATTGCAAATGCGGTATTTTCAACCTAATCCGCAACGCTCACTGGCGCTGGTAGCCAGCGATAACGCAGAGGAATTAGCGCTGACCAGTGCCAACCTGGGTATCAGCTTTGCCCAACTTGGCTTTCGCACCCTCCTGATCGACGCCAACCTGCGCAACTCAAACCTCAATAGTTTGTTTGGAGTACATCCTTACGCACCCGGCCTGGCAGATCGCCTCGCTGGAAGGCAAACGCTCGCTCCGATTCCTATCGCAGAGGTTCCCTCGCTCTGGTTAATGCCAGCAGGGACCAGAGCGCCTAACCCCCAGGAATTAATTGCCGGCGCCCATTATCGGGAGTACATAAACCAGTCCCAACAACTTTTTGATGTAGTGCTTATCAACACCGCACCTATGGATGCCAATCACGATGCCCAGCTTGTAGCAGCGCTGTCCGGCGCCGCCCTCCTGGTCACCCATATCCATCAGACTCCTACCCGCGCCCTTGCCAGCATCTGTCAACGCTTGCGGGATTTGGGAGTCAGGCTTGTTGGTAGCGCACTGTATCGTTAAGGCGGGAATCAATGACTTACCTGGCCGCAACTAATGCTTTATCGCAAAACCGCTATATGGATTCGGCTAGCCCTGTCCATTGGGAGCAGCGGTTGGCCATTGCCGTATTGCTGGCCTGTGTTGGCTACCAGGCCCTGTTATGCCTGATCAATACCCTGGCAATGCCGGTATCACGTACCCTCATAGGGGTCAGCGAATCACTGATATTGCTGGCCTGTATTCCGTTCCTGATCAAACGCCTGTTGCCCGGTACCATAACCCTTGCATGTATCATTGCTGCAGCCTTGTGCCTATTGGCTTTGGTGAACAACCAGCTTAATGCCAAGGCCTTTCGCGACCTGCTGATTCCAATCATTTTTTTCTGGATGGGTTGCAATCTGGGTAGCCTCGCCCTGGCAGACAAGGTATTCAAATCGGCCATCCTGATGGTGAGTGGCCTCGGGCTCTTTGAACTACTGTTTCTGGACGTTTACACCAATTTTTTCAATATCTTCAGTTACTACGTCAACACCGGCAATTTACAGCCCATTACCGATTATGTACGTGAAAGCAAACTGCAATTAAATGGCACTCGTCCGGAAGGCATAGGCCGTACTTTCCTGCCCGGGCTATTAGGCGACCACCGGGTTTCCTCGGTCTTTCTGGAACCTGTATCCCTGGGCAACTTTGCCGTGCTCTGTGGTGTTTGGGGATTGAGTAAACCCTGGAGCCAATGGCGGGAAATGCTGTTTTTTCTAGGTGCGGCAGCGTTCCTGATGGTGCTATCCGACTCCCGTTTTGCAATGGCTGCGCTTAGCCTGATGGCCGCCATAAGGATATTGGCCCGTGGCGCAGCGTTAAATTGTGCTGTGCTGGTTCCCTTTATCGCCATAGTCTGCCTGCTGTATTTGGGCAGTATTGCCAGCGGTCCGGTTTTTGAAATGTCCAGCGATGACTTTCATGGCCGCCTGGAATTCAGCGGTAAAGTACTGCTGGATTTTGACCTGGCCAGCTTGCTCGGTGTGGATAACGGCATCATCTATGCCGACGTGGGCTACGCCCACCTTTTCAACACTTACAGTCTCCCGTTATGCCTCCTGCTTTGGGCCAGCTACTGGCTCCTCCCTGTAGCCAATGACACCAGCCTTCGCTTTAGAGCCCTGGCGGCAGTTTATCTATCACTTTTACTGTGTATCAGCGGCTTCTCGTTTTTCGCATTAAAGAGTGCCGCACTACTCTGGTTTCTGCTGGGCTCCAGCCTGCAACAACCGGCACCGCCCGCCAATCCGACAAGGAGCCCCGGACTATGACTAACGATAGCCAACTCAAGGTCACCCATATAGTGCGTCAATATCTGCCGTCAATCGGCGGAATGGAAGAAGTGGTGCGCAATATTGCTCGCCATCAGGTTAACAGTGCACAAGGGGCGACGCGCATAGTCACCCTTAATCGCCTGTTCCGTAATTCAGCAGAAGTATTGCCCGAGCGCGAATGGATTGATGGTATCGAGGTAATCCGCCTGCCCTATCGAGGCTCCAGTCGCTACCCTATCTGCCCCGGGGTATTTAAATATTTACGTGATACCGATGTGGTGCACGTCCATGGCGTCGATTTTTTCTACGACTTTCTTGCCCTCACCAAGTGGTTGCACAAGCGCCCGCTTTTGCTGTCCACTCACGGCGGTTTTTTTCATACCAGCTTTGCGTCTGCAGCCAAGCAACTCTACTTCAAAAGTGTTTCCCGTCTCTCTGCGCTGGCTTATAGCAAAGTCGTTGCAACCAGCACTAATGATGGCGATATGTTCCAGCGGATTACCCAACCCAGCCAACTACAGGTTATTGAGAATGGCGTCGATGTAGAAAAGTATGCCGGACAGGCAGCAGAACACTTAATGCCTACGCTGATTTATTTTGGTCGCTGGTCCTCCAATAAGGGGTTATTTACCGCGCTGGATATGTTTGCCCAGTTGCAGCAGGTGCGCCCCGAATGGCGCCTGATTATTGCCGGGCGCGAATATGATCACAGCCTTAGCGATCTGGCAGATCGAGTGCAAACCATGGGCTTAAGTCACCTGGTAACACTCGTAGCAAACCCCAGTGACGACCAGATTCGCACATTGATTCGCCAGTCCAGCTACTTCTTGTGCCTCTCCCGTCACGAAGGGTTTGGCATAGCGCCAATTGAGGCAATGAGTGCCGGTCTTACACCGATATTGAGCAATATTCCGCCCTTCAAACGACTGATAGATGAGTCAGAGCTGGGTTACTGTTTTGACCCCGACTATCAAATAACTGCCGCTATTGCACAACTTTTGCAGCTTCATCAACAAGGCGATGCAGCTTATCGCGACCGCAAAGCCAAAGCGCGGAACTTCTCGATCCGCTATGCATGGCCCGCCGTCGCCGATCGCTATCTATCGCTTTACCGTCAACTAACCACTGCAGAGGAGCCAGAATCATGACCTCAAGCAATGCAGTTAAATCAGCCGGTTTTAGCGCGCTATTCGGCGCCCTGACCGGCCTGAGTTCCGAAACCATGGCCAACTGCCTGGACCAGGCGCGCCTTACCGGAGTCAACGTAGCAGGAGCAGAGTTCAACTTGAAAAACCTGCCCGGGACCCCCTACAAGGATTACACCTTTCCACTGGCAACTGACCTGGCTTTTTTTGCCCAACAGGGCGCTAACATCATTCGCTTTCCGTTTCGCTGGGAGCGCTTGCAACCCGAACTCAAGGGTCCGTTGGACGCCGCTGAACTTGGACGCATACGCAGCACTGTTGCCAGTGCTAATGCCCAGGGCCTCTGTGTCTTGTTGGATCTGCACAATTTTGCCGGCTACTACCGCAGCAAGCTGGGCGATAAAGGTCCATTGGATGAAGGGTTTATTGATTTCTGGTTAAAAGTGGCCAGGGAGTTTGACGATCCAACCCAGACGATTTTTGGCCTTATGAATGAACCGGCAAATATGCCGCTGGCAGACTGGGCGGCGCTGGCAAAACAGACACTTGCTGCCCTGCGCTCCGCTAAATCATCCAACCTGATTTTCATTGGAGGCGGACGTTGGAGCGGTGTACATGATTGGTTTGCCGGGTTAACAGCCAGTAATGCCACAGAGTTTGATGATCTGGAAGATCCACTCAAGCGCACAGTGTTAGAGGTTCACCAATACACCGACAAGGATTATTCCGGAACTCATACCGCTAGCACCGGAGCCGGGTGTCGGGAGGCCGATGAATTCAACAGTAAATTTGAGCGCATCAGCAGTTGGGCGATTCAAAACAACCAGCAATTGTTCCTGGGCGAATTTGGAGTACCCGCAACTACCGAATGTATCGCAACCCTGACACGTATATTGGAGTTGACCAAGGCTCCGCCCTGGCGTGGTTGGGCATATTGGGCCGCAGGCCGCTGGTGGGGTAATTACCACTTCGCACTCAGTGGAGCCAACCAAACCCCATCGCCACAATGGATACCACTGCAAGCTTATTTTTATCGCCCGGAAAGCCACACGTTAAGCCCACCGCTGGCCCCCAGTGCGCTCATGACCACAGCAAACTCTTCCTACAAAAAATCCAGTGCTAAATCCAGTATAAGGTCGAGCACTAAATCCAGTGTCAGGTCGAGTACAAAATCCAGTGTCAGGTCCAGCACTAAATCCGCTGCCAAGTCCAGCGCTAAATCCAGCACCAAATGAAGGAGCAATGTATGTCGCTACCCACTGCCGCAATAGAATTAAATATTCCACTCGATACTATTCAGCAACCGACTACGCGACCAAAATTTTTATTGTTGTCCGCGCATGATTATCGCTCCCCACGCAAAGCGGGAATGCATTTTATTGCAGCGGAACTAGCCAAGCAGGGATGCACGCGCTTTTTTTCGCTACGCTACAGTTTCTTATCGCGTTACAAACAAGACCCACGAATTTCGCTGGACAACCAGGCCAATAAAATCGTGTTTTATGAAGGCGTTGAATGCTATCTGTGGAAAACTTTAATCCACCCCATTCGGGTAAGACCCTTTGAATCGCTGATGTATCATATCTACAGCTACGGTCTGAATAGTGTGTTGCGCGATTGGATTGCAGACTCGGATGTAATTATTCTTGAAAGCGGTGTAGCGCCCATTTTTTTTGATTTAATCAAACGGCTGAATCCCAAAGCCAAAGTTATCTACCGCGCGTCCGACGCACTCGACACTATTGATGTCGCTGCTTATGTCAGCAGAACATTCAACCGTATTGCTAAAAAAATTGACACCATAGTGCTGCCATCCAAAGCACTTGCCGACACAATTCCTGCAACGCACAATCTGGTATTCGCCCCCCAGGGAATAGACCCCAACATTGCAGAAAGGGCTAATCCATCTCCCTATGCAGAGGGAATACATGCAATATCGGTTGGCTCCATGTTGTTTGATCCCGAGTTTTTTGTAATCGCCTCCCGACGCTTTCCGCAAATTCATTTCCACATTATCGGGTCCTGCCATCCGCGGCACCCGGAATATGGCAGCAATGTCAGTGTTTATGGCGAAATGCCTTTTACCCAAACCCTGCCTTATATCAAGCACGCTACATTAGGCATAGCGCCCTACTCCAGTGTCAATCTGCCCGCTTATCTGCGCGATACCTCACTCAAATTAACCCAATATGCATTCTTTGGCCTGCCGGCAATTTGTCCACACTATATTGCGGCGGATTACACCAATCGTTTTGGTTATGAAATTGGCAATGAAGAATCCATTGTTGCCGCTATTACGCAAGCGCTATCGCCCAGCACACCAATCAATAAGCACACCGTACTCAATTGGCAACAAGTTACTGAACGTATGCTAGCCCCACACAAGTTTAGTGATACCGAGGTATTTGCATAATGAACAATGAAGCCTTTGAAACTATTCCGCTCGGCGGATTCTCCATTCGCTCAACCTGCAGTAAAGGTCTTTCTCGTCAGCTGCGTGAAAATATGGAACATCAACAAACCACCTTGCTGTTTGCTAACACCAATTTTATTGTGCAGTGCCAGGCATTAAAAAATGAACTGACCAACAGCAATACCATCATTGTGAATGACGGTGTCGGCATTGATATTGCAACCTGGTTAATTCATAGAAAGAAATTCCGTGAAAACCTGAACGGAACGGATTTCACCCCCCTGTTTTTACAGCATCTGGGTAAGGATGCCAGGGTTTTTCTGGTTGGAGCAAAACCGGGAATTGCAATGAAAGCAGCGCAACATTTACAAACAGATTTGCAGATTGACATTGTTGGTTATCGCAATGGTTACGATGAAGCCAGCAATGCACCTGCACTAATAGAAGCTATTAATTCCAGTGGTGCGAACGTGGTGTTAATAGCCATGGGAAATCCCAATCAAGAGCATTGGATTCTTCAACACCGCCAGCAACTAAATACCAGAGTATTGATTGGAGTTGGTGCTTTGTTAGATTTCCTTGCCGGCGAAAAGCCGCGTGCGCCCAAACTGATCCAACAAATGCGCATGGAATGGTTTTATCGTTTATGCCTGGAACCTGGCCGGCTCTTACGTCGCTACACGCTCGATATTGTCGTATTTTTACAATTGTGTTTGCGGCAAGGAAAAAGTCTGCACTGATATCAAATGTGAACCACCGTTATGGGTTTAAAACAGCAATTAGGTAATAGTACTGCGTGGATGAGCCTTGCTGCCAGCAGCATGAGCATTGTCAGTTTTTTAGTATTTATTATTATTTCACGAATATTGTCGCCTTCCGAAATTGGTTTGGCAGTATTCGCAATCCTGGTAGTGGAAGCCGGGAAAATTATTTTAAATGGCGGCATATCCCAAGCGATAGTCAAACGCGAGGACTGGAGTCATGTATATGCCTCCAGCTGCTTCTTTCTTAACATTGTATACTCCTTAATATTCATTGCCCTGATTTGGTTTTTTGGTATTCCCTTTACTGCACATTACTATGACCCTGCAACAGTGCCGATATTGCAGGCAATGCTAATTATTTTCCTGCTGGAAGGAATCAAAGTTGTTCATGAAGGAAAATTGCGTCGAGAATTCGCCTTCAAAGCTATTGCCTTGCGCAGCATCAGTGCCAGTTTTATTTCAGGTGCAACCGGAGTGCTAATGGCGCTCCAGGGATATGGTGTTTGGTCATTGGTGGGCCAACAATTAAGCGGGCAAATCCTGGTAACACTGATTACCCTGGTCAGCGCACGTTGGTGGCCAAGTTTCACTTTCAGCTGGACAGAGGCGAAGAGTGCAATTCGGTTTTCATCACCGTTAATGCTAGCTCAATTAGTCAACACACTTTGTAATTCAGTGCTGGAATTTATTGTAGGGTTCTTGTTAGGTCCAGCGGCATTGGGAGTCTATCGAATTGGCGGGCGCGCGTTATTTATTTTGCAGGATATTATTGTGCGTCCACTAGAGCAAACAGCCTTGCCCGCGTTTGCTCGCCTGCAAGATGTCACGGAGCGGGCAACATCTTGTCTGCGTATTATGCGTATGAGTAGCTTCATCATAGTGCCAATATTTTTCGGCACCGCCGCTATAGCTCCTGAATTTATCGTACTGGTGTTTGGTGAAAAATGGCGTGCCAGTGGCGAATTGATGAGCCTTATTGCCATAGGCTCAGCGCCACTTCTTATTCGCTACCAGGTTAACGCCGTCCTTACTGCACAAGGGCATACTTTGTGGGTACTGGCCACCACCCTGTGCTTGCTATTGGTAACCATACTCCTGGGATATTTTTGGGTACAAAAAGGCCTCACCTATGCAGCACTGGCATATGTAGTTTCTATGTATTTTTCTGCATTACTGGGTCTTGTTATTTTTCAATATCATTTTGGTTGCTCATACACCAGGATCATAAAAACTATACTTCCAAGTTATATCGCCTCAGCAACAATGCTAGGTATCTGCCTGATGGCAAAAAGCCATTTACAAGACTGGCCTTTATCTATACAAATCCTGCTGACTGCAGGTATAGGCGCACTAAGTTATCTGCTGCTTGGCTTGCTGGTGTTTAGGCCCGAGGCAAAAAACTTTCTACAGGAAGCGCTGAGCATTGCACCAGCCAAACTATCACCCCATTTGCTACGCATTCAGCAATGGTGCAGATTTCATTGAATCATTTGGATAATTTATGAAACCATTTCTGAATAAGCTAGCGCGCTCCGCCTATCGGAAATTACGAGCGCACCTGTTGCACCGGATGATTTCTAAAAGTAAATCCCGCCTTCCCGGTGAAGAAAAACCGGTCATTGAAGTTATCGGTTTTTTTCAAAGTATTTCCGGTATAGGTGAATCAGCCCGTTTATGCGCGCAGCAACTTGCTGCAGATGGTTACAAGGTAAAATGCATTAGCGTCGAGCATTGGTTTCGCAAACCCGTAGAGGTTTCCTGGCATTGGCCTGCCAATGATGAAGAGAGCGCTAGTCAATGCCGTATATTTCACCTGAATCCGCCCATGTTACCTACTGCCATATTGCAAATGGGGCTCAAACAATTTCGCCAAACTTACAACATAGGCTATTGGGCGTGGGAGCTGGAAATTATTCCACAGGAGTGGATTAATGCTCTGAATTATATGAATGCGATTTTCACTCCATCGACATTTACTACCAATGTCATTCAGGGCTATACCCAGATTCCCGTTCTAACGGTTACTCACCCGGTTGCCACAGAAACACCAGCTGCAGGAATAAGGGCTCGCTTGGGAATCGATGAAAATGCATTTTTAATCAGCAACATTTTTAGCTTTGGCAGCGCAATGGAGCGCAAAAACCCACAAGCACTGGTTCGTGCTTTCACGCAAGCCTTCAGCCCGGAAGATCAAGCCTACCTGATATTAAAAGCAAACAGCGGTACTCAATCTGCTGAAAAGCAGCAACTTTTGGCATTAATGTCACAACATCCAAATATTCAGCTTATCGATCAAAACTGGAGTCGCACTGATATTCTGGGGCTGCTACATACATCGGATATCTATGCATCCCTGCATCGCTCGGAAGGATTTGGTCTTACTATTGCCGAAGCCATGCTATTAGACACCCCCGCCCTCGTTACCGCCTGGTCAGGTAACATGGATTTTTGCAATCATGACAACAGTTTTCTGGTTCCCTATCACGCACAAGCAGTGCGCTCGGAACATCCCGAGTTCAATGGGTTAGGCAAGGCACATTGGGCAGAAGCAGAAGCAGAAGTTGCTGCACAATTACTGAGGCAGGCATTTCTCGACCCGCAGCTGATTGCTCGCAAAAAAGTGTTGTGTGCGCAGCAAATGCGCGGTTGCATTGCTGCCAATAAATATCAATACGCATTAGAAAAACTTGGGCAGTTGGAAACAGCAACGGACTCACCTAAAACACCAGAGCCAATCCGCCTGTAATAATATGCCCTTCATAATCGCGGACCAAAATGGGTGAGCGTCGCTCCATCCATTGACCGACTAAACGTAAACGCAGGCTTTCAGACACTTCCCATTCGAGCGCAACAGGTGTAACCGCTATGTTGCGTTCAATACGTGGCGACTCTGATTCAGGATTATCATACTCAAACTCGGTGTAGCTACCGCTCGCGCTCCACTGTAATTTGGTCGAAAATTTCCACCGAAACGTTATTGACGAATTATTTATTTCGAGCGGGGAATCGGTTGATTCACCCAACGCAGGCTGATTCAAACTATAGCCGATTTCAGTCGCAAGTTTTGCACTGGTTTGCCAAACCCAGGTCAAACTTGCCAATGCGCCTTCATCATCATTAGTGGCGCCCTCGCGCTCAAAATAACCTGCGACACCAGTCAATTCAGAGCGGGGGGTTAACTTCCAGCCCGTCTCAATTTCCCATTGGCGATAATCGAAATTGAGGTCCTGGGTTAACAAGGCGGGGAATTCATAATTGCGCTCACCAGATCGATAGCGCAAGCTGATTTGAGAACTACCTGGAGCGCGATAACGCATTTCAGCAAATAAATCCTGATCATCAAAATCCAGATACTGGCGCTCACTATTAGAATGAGACTGGCGCAATTGATGCGCGCCGACAACAAGTCCCAAACGATGACTATCACCCAGAAACAAACGGGCATTTGCATCTTCCTTTGCCACCATATCGAGCCCGATAAATTCCAATTGATCAACCGGGGTTTCATTGCGCTCAATGTTAAACGCACTGCTTAGATTATGGCGAAACTGGCTGCGCCAGCTGGCACTTCCCTCCCAGGAATTTTCATCGAGATAATCGCGTTCTGCATAGCGGTATTGACTGGTGGAAACTTTGAAAGCAATTTGTTGGGCTGAAATTGTTTTACTAAATCCCAAGCCTACAAGCGCACGGCCAATTTGTTCATCACTGGCTTCAGCAGTGCGTGAGAAATTACTGTCTGCCTGATATTGAGCCCCGGCAACTAACTTAAATCCCTCGTCCGGTTGCCGGGTTTGAGCATGCAAACTACCCGCAGTAACTACACTTACAAGCCATAAAATGGGAACACTGTATTCACTGCACTTTCTCACTTTGCAACTGCCAACCATTAGTAAGCCTGCTGACCAACAAATCCTTTAAAGATGGTTTGCCATAATATTTTGATGTCCAACAAAAGCGACCAGTGACGAATATATTCCAGGTCATAAGCAATGCGACCAGACATTTTATCCAGGGTCTCGGTTTCCCCACGAAATCCGTTTACTTGTGCCAAACCGGTAATGCCTGGTTTAACTTTATGACGCAACATATAACCTTTAATTTGCCCACGATAATACTCATTATGAGCAACGGCATGCGGACGAGGCCCAACCAGCGACATACTGCCAGAAACAACATTAAACAATTGCGGCAGTTCATCCAGCGAGGTGCGACGCAAAAAATTACCAAAAGGGGTTACGCGCGGATCAGATTTTTTTGCCTGGGCAACATTGGGGCCATCTTCACAAACACTCATGGAACGAAACTTCCACACTTTAATCGGTTCGCCACCCAACCCATAACGAGTCTGCTTAAAAAATACCGGTCCCTTAGATGTTATTTTCACTCCCAATGCAATCAGCATCATAGGGATTGATAAACCCAATAACATTAACGAACCCAAAACCAGATCTTCCAGGCGTTTGGCCCAACCATTATCGACAAGGGGTGAATCATAAATACTCAATGCCGGAATTCCCTGCAAGCAGGTTAAACGGGAATGCAGTAAATCAAAATTAAATACATCGGGAATTAAATACGGAGAAACAGTGGTATCGGCAAGGCGATCAATCACCGAATGCATGCGCAACTCGGCGCGCATAGGCAAAGTGATGAACACAATATCCAGCTTTCCATCATGGGCATCCGCATAAAGCTGCTCTAACCCGCCTTTCACATCAATATGCTGGCCCACCAAGCGACGATCCACATCATTATTAGCAATACGGTCATCGTAAAAACCCATGATTTTGTATCCAAGCCAAGGCATGCTCTGCATGGAATTTAATACACGCAACCCTAAATCATTGGCGCCGATGATAGCTACGCGCCGCGGCTCAGTTGGCTTTGCACGCAATCTAGCCAACAACAGGCGGCGACCAATGTGCATGGTAATTACCGTTAGTGGCGTTGCCACCAGCCAACAGCCAATAGCGAAGAAACCCGGATGATTTATCGGGTAGGCCAAAAATGTCGCAAATATCAGAAATAGCGCTGTTGCAAACCAGGCTAAAAATAACTGCAACGACAACTTCAACATTGAATCGCCGCGCCACAAATAATAGACCTCATTGGTTTCAGCAAAGAATCCAAAAATGATCACAGCACTAATGGCAAAAGTTGTGTGCAGGTTAGTCCATTCAACCCCAAAGAAATGTAGCGCGCTCGACAGCAGCAAAACGATCAATGCACTATCGAATGCGCGAAATAGCGCAAGAATTTTTGAATGATGAAAACGAATGACCGGTGGTTGACCGGCTATATGTTGCGACCCCATAGCCAGGGGGGGAACATGGTGACTATTCATTGATTACCTCCATGCGATTTACTACTGGTTGGATCCCTATCTGCATAATTCAAGCCAGAAAATAGTCATGAAGTAGCTAGTGTGCTTTTCTTTGATGAAAGTTCCAAATTTACCTATGAATGTAAAAGGGAGCGACACATTTACCACATGACAACGTAGGCATCGCCTCACCAAAAGGCACCATCGCCCTAAGATAATGCAAAAAATGCAGGAGTCGCCCAGAAATTACAAAGCCCTGGCTAGGAGAAGCATTTACGCGCACTTATAATGTGTACTTTATATATGCTATTTGTTTTTACCTGCTTCCTATGAAACACCTTAAATACCTGAACGGTTACTCGCCTCAAACCCTGCAACAAGTTGAAACCATCATTCAGGAGGGTCGGCTGGCAGAGGCACTACTAAAACGCTACCCGCAAACCCACAACGTCCGCACGGATAACGCGCTCTATACCTACACCCAGGCGCTGAAAAGCGAATTCATGAGCAGGGCCCAACCACTCAGCCGGGTCGCCTACGACGGGAAAATCAAAGTGATCCAACATGCACTGGGGCAACACCACTACATCACCCGCGTGCAAGGCAACAAACTTAAAACCCAGAATGAAATTAAAATCGCCAGCGTCTTTCGCACCGCACCGGAAGCGTTTTTAAAAATGATTGTTGTGCACGAGCTTGCACATTTTCGCGAGAAGGAACACAACAAAGCCTTTTACCAGTTGTGCTGCCATATGGAACCCAACTACCACCAATATGAATTTGATTTGCGCTTGTATTTAACGCATCTGGATTTGTGCGGGGAGCTTTACGTGTGAAACGAAAGCAGTTTAACGCAACATATCAAGCGCTATGATACGCGGATAACTGCGATTGGCCAGCGAACATATGTATTGCAATATTACTACTGCGATTGGTTAATTAGTGTTTTTGAACTTCCTTTAGCCATAGAAAAGCAAGTAGAGTAAATGAACCATGCAGTCACACCGCCCATTACATGTTTGAAGAGCGATGCAACATCATACCAAAGTGGCAGACCACAAACGCCCATACAGTCAAACCCACCCAGTTCAATGAAAAAAGCAATAAAGCCGACCACCCCAACAAAAACAGGAATGTAAAGCCGGCAATGCTTTACAAGTTTTATTGCTATTAACCCACCCATTAAAAAAGCTAAGTAAGTATTGAATACGTCGATGGTATATCGTAACGACCAATAATCAAAAGAAACTAATTGCAAAATTACTCTGGTAAATAGATCGTTCGCCAGAGGAACCAGATACCATGAACACATTAGCGTAGCGACGGAAACGACCACGAGAATAAATAGCGTTTTGGCGTGTGAGAATTCACCCCCAGATATTGAGCTTATCAGTGACTTCGGTGGTTCATAAGGATTCTCATTCATTTCCTACCTACACACCAAACAGTTATGTTGCATTTACCCGAGATCAGGGACTTTTACTTCAACAACACAATTAAATTTGCGTTGCAAATATTAATGCTTTACCACAGTCGGTTGTTATGTATTTTATTAAAAACTAACCTTTAAACTAATATTTTGGAGCCTGCCAGCCTTAAAAACTGCAAAGCTCCTGCGTCATGCTCGGTAACCATTAGCATAATTTCATAATCATTTATAACCCACCACGCACACAAACTCACAGATTCATAATCTTCAAAGTAGAACTTTGGTGTCATTTTAGGCAAAGAACTATTTTCCATCACTCCTTCGTATACTGGATTATTTAGCTTCGTCTTTAAATGCTGACACAACTCGAAGAATGCTTTTTTTATTTCTTCTTCAGTATCAACGAAGTCAATCTCTTTTGTCCATGGGCCTAGGCTAAGCAAATCTATGCTGCGGCTTTCCACATTTTTCAACTCATTTAATATTTCGTCTACAGTTCTATTCATACTCACTCTGCATAACAGTTTATTCAACGACTAGGCCATATATTTCCAGCTCTCAAAGAATAGCAGAGCAATTAAAAACTTTTCCATCCAATAGCTTAGGTATGCCCCAAAATAAAAACGTAGATATACGGCCCACCGATATTAACTAAACCTTAGGGTATATGCAGCAACCTATAAACTTTTTATATATTCCACCAAATCCCAGCGCTGTTCATCGTTCAATTGAGTTCCGTATTCATGTCCCACATTGGAATTGCCGCGCAGGCGTGTATCGAACAAAGTGGTACTGGGTGTTTCGGTTGCCAGATGTCCTACTTTAGTTACATCCAATTCGATATTGCCCACATAAAAAGTCACTGGTCGCTGCGCAGCGGGCAATAACAAATCGTAGATGGTTGGTACTGAGCCATTGTGCAGGTAAGGTGCAGATGCCCATACGCCATTAATAGGGCGAGCTTTGTAAACGCGATTATCACTTTTCTCAGGTTTTGGATAACGCGATTCATGCTCGTTAATAATTGCTTTGAGCGATTGCCAAGGCTGGTTTACCAAAGCGCCGGCGGCGGTATGGGTCACCAGATCTATGGGTTTTGCCTCTGCGGAAAATTTTTCACCTGTCACTAGCAATAAATGATCGCCTTCCAGCACTCCGGTTTTCACTCGGCGATTTTCAAAATTATCGATTATCAGCGGATCTGTACCCACTTCTGCTAATGGTGTTAGTACGGCGCGCAGCTTGCGCTTTGCATCTGTTGAATCCACATAGGTGTGACACTGCACACAATGCTGTTCATACAGTGACTTACCGCGTGCTATTTTCCCGGCGTCCAATTGCCCGGCATATTCACTGGGCCATTTGGGTGCGGTTAATTTGTAAAAGCCACTCTGCAAATCACCCAGGTTGCTGATACGAATAGAAGAGTGATAGGTCAATTTATTTTTGGGTACAGAGACAGTGCCGTACACAGCCAGCACCGTAATTGCATTTTGGAATAATGGCCCAGGCTCCTGATTAGGAGCTGAGGCATTCCATTGCACCACATCCAGATGGGATGCGTCCCACAATACCGGGTAACTGGCGGGCGCATCGGGTGCGCGTGCATTTTCTGGTAGCTGCAATGCCTCGACGGCAATCGCATTAAAAATTTGACCGAATGCATCCAGGCGCCCTTTGCCATAGGGAACATCGGTAGCATTTGCAGCAAAACGTTGCTCCAACCCGGCAATACGTTTAGTCATTTGTTGTTTGAGTATATCTGTAGTTAATACGGGATTTTTTTCAATAACGCCGCGCGAAAAGCGTGAAAATTTTTCTACATCTGCAATAGTCACTTTTAGGGAGTCCAGCACTGAATACTCAAAGCGACTGAAATCAATTAGCGCTTGTCCGCCATCAATATGAATGGTTTTCCCCTGAATACTCACCTGCCCTGTATGACAGGCAGTGCAGGTTAAGCCGATATAATCGCCCTGCTTTTTATCGCCATCGCGCACCAGACCAACAGGCAAACCATCTGGATTTAATTCACTGACCTCACCGGGAACAAATCCCAGGGCGATCATATGCTCAGGGCTACGCAATAGTTCAGCGGAGCCTGCTTGCTCCAAAACCAGAAACCAATCGTAGGGGATAAAGCGAGAACCGAAAGAGGTGTAATACATTTGTTGCCGGGTTTTATCGTCCCAGCCTTGTTCGAGATGAAGAGGATTAGCTGTCGCCACCATGGAAATTCCACTAATGGCGATAAGAATTAGAAAGCGAAAAAAAATCAGGCCGAGCGTCGTAATTTTTTTCATGCTGCATCCCCAACATTTTCACGTCGGGCTGCACGTCCTGGCCGCAGCCTGACACTTAAATTACTTACGCCTGTTTTCTGTTCGCCTCCTTCGTGTTATTGACTATAGACAAGGATTGCCAGCATA
>JAGKWY010000146.1 GCA_021151625.1 Gammaproteobacteria bacterium
ACAGCTTGGGCGAGCTGGGTGACTTAAATTAAAAGCCAGCCGGTTAAATAAAAAAATTGATTAAGGGGCTGAAAAAATGACTTTACAAAACAGGGATACTGCTGCATTTGAACGCGACGACGTGTTCATGGTTCCAGATGCGGAATTGGACGATGCAGATCTTCTTTTGGCAGAAGAAGAGGAATTATCCAAACCTGCAGTGATAAGTGAGCGGCTTATTGATGACAAATACAATAAGACGCTTGATGCTACCCAGATTTACTTGAATGAAATTGGTTTCTCTCCGCTCCTGAGTGCTGAAGAAGAAGTCTTTTTTGCCCGCAAAGCCCTTAAGGGCGATGAAGCAGCGCGCAAGCGCATGATTGAAAGTAACCTTCGTTTGGTTGTAAAAATTTCCCGCCGTTATGTGAACCGTGGATTGGCCTTGTTAGACTTGATTGAAGAAGGCAATCTGGGTTTGATTCGTGCTGTAGAAAAGTTTGATCCTGAGCGCGGCTTTCGTTTCTCTACCTATGCAACCTGGTGGATACGTCAAACCATTGAGCGTGCAATCATGAATCAAACGCGCACAATTCGTCTGCCGATTCATGTAGTTAAAGAATTAAATATTTATCTGCGCGCTGCACGTGAGCTGTCGCAAAAATTGGATCACGAGCCAACCCCGGAAGAAATTGCTAATCTGCTTGAAAAGCCTGTGGCTGATGTAGAGCACATGTTGAGCTTGAACGAGCGTGTAACTTCAATTGATGCCCCTATTGGCAACTCATCTGATCGCGCGATTGTGGATACTATTGCTGATACGCATGTGTCAGATCCTGCAACATTGCTGCAAGATAGTGATCTGACTACTAGCCTGGATCATTGGCTGGATGAGTTGACCGAAAAACAACGTGAAGTGCTCGCTCGCCGTTTTGGTTTGCGCGGTTATGAAGTGAGCACGTTGGAAGAGGTTGGTCATGAAATTGGATTGACACGTGAGCGTGTTCGCCAAATTCAGGTAGAAGCATTAAAACGTCTGCGTGACATTATGGAAAAACAAGGCTTGGATAGCGCTGCCTTGTTTAGTGCATAAGGTTCTTCTGACTAAAAACAAAAAAAGCGGCAGAGGCCGCTTTTTTTAATTTAGCTTTTTGTTTAATTTAATTGTTGTGAAATTGATTGTTACAGCAATAACGCCATAGCAGCTTCCATTTCAGCGCTCAAATCTTCTGAGTCGGAAACCTGAATATCTGGATCAAGCCCCAATCTTCCAAATGCTTTCACAGTGGATAGATCCACCTGCGCCATAGAGGAATTACTGCCTGCATAACTTTGCAGCATCGCGACAGTTACTATATCGGCATAATCGGCTTTGGGGATGTTGCGTGCGAAATCTATATGTTGGCTGGGGATATGGGCAAGCTCTTCGGGAAAGTTCCAGGTTTTTAAAATCAAATCACCCAGTTGCCCTTGAAGTTGTTCAATAACGGTGTCCAGAGTGAAACTGTCTTTGAGGAGTGCCGGGTGTTCTTCGGCATAGGTCAAAATTGGCAGCACCCCGATTTTATGGACTAACCCTGCGAGAGTCGCTTGGTCAGGACGGAGGCGGGTGTAATGCTTGCAGAGCACATGGCTGATGCCCGCAATTTCACTTGAGCGGCTCCATACTTCGCGCATACGCATATCAATTAGGTCTGATGTAGCCTGGAACATTTGTTCCATCGCCAAGCCTGTGGCGATATTGCAGGTGTACTGGATGCCGAGGCGCATAAGGGCTGTACGTAAATCTTCGATCGCACGGCTCGCGCGGAGTAATGGACTGTTTGCCACACGGATAATTCGCGCGCTAAGCGCTGCATCATTGCCAATAACTCCTGTCAGTTTGTCGATATCAGCATCCGGATCATCGGCCACTTCACGTACTTTGAGCGCAACTTCAGGCAGGGTTGGCAGTACTAGCTGGTCCTTCTCAATGGCAGTAATAATCTCCTGGCGAACTTTCTCGGCTATGGCATTCATTGGTTGTCCCGTTACAGCGCTATTTTACGTAGTTGTCATTCAGGCTTTTCATCTGCTGTAGGTATAGCATAGGGCAGTGGGAGTCGTTTTAATTTTTCTTTTCCGCTGGGCATCACTAAATCATCAAGGTTTTCACCGATCACCGAAGCAAGTACTTCGGCAGTTTGCGAGTCTCGTTGAGCTGCGGCTACCAACTGTCCGGCCGTTTGTTGGGTGACTCCGTGGTATAGGGGGGTTCCGGGGGAGGGCAAGCCATTTGCAGCTATTTCGAATCTGTACATATGGCGTTTTAATTTTCCGCGATAGTGCAGGCGTGCAACGATTTCCTGACCTGTATAACAGCCTTTACGGAAGTTAATAGCGTTTACCAGTTGGTAGTTAATTTCCTGGGGAGTAAAGAGCTCATAGGTTTCCGCTGTAACACTGGCGATACCAGCCTGGATATCTAGCAGCGCCCAGTCATTAAGTTTCCCTGGTGTACCGACACTGGATAACTGCTGAATAAATTCATCATGGTTTGCGTTGTTTATCCAGCATTCAAATCGATCTGAGGCCAGCTTAATTAAGAAGTTGCCGGATTTCTCTACAAAGCCATCAATTTGCTCGGGTAAAACAGAAAACAACTGTTCAGCAAATTGATGTACTTGCGGTCCATATAACCCATATAACAGGAAGTCATTGCTCCCATCCGCCAGTTTTGCTTTGGAAAAAACAATATATTTGTTGAGGTTTTGCATGGCTTTTTCGCGCATGCTAACCGGGATTCTCAATGCAATGGTTTCCGGATTCATTTGCAATGCGCGAAAGCTTAGCAAGATTCTTCCTTTGGGGTTGCATTGGGCTCCAATGCGCGTTACTCCGTTGGCTAGTTCGCGCACGTCGCAGGTAACCTGGCCCTGCAGAAATTTCGCGGTATCAGTGCCGGACACTAATAGAAGCTGGGAATCATCCAGTTTTACCCAGGACACAGAGTGATTTTGCTTAATAGTTGCGCTAGTCATAACAAGTGGTTACCGAAGCAGTGAAGGTGCGAACAAAAGTAAGGAGATTACCGGAATCATGCCGTGTTTTTAATAGCGATAGCTGTGCATGTATGACATTTTGGTCTATAAGTACCCCATGTTAATTGCCTATGGTGTGTCGTGTTAAGCGAAAACCCCAGACACTACTCCTCGATCCGGCAGAGCGGCTTTTATAAGCTGTTTCTCTATTGTTTGATTACGGTTGCCGTAATCTATGCCTATGAATTGCTACCGGCAAAAAAAATGCTGGTGGTTCCCTCTAAAGATCTTCCGCATTACATCTACGGGGATACTAATAATCCTGATCAGTCTAATATCCGTTGGTTGGATTTTGAGGGTATGGGGTGGATTTGTGAGGTGCCGAATGACGGCAACCCGCATCTGTGCGGTTTCAATGTGTTTCTTGGCGGGGGGCAGGGCACTGACGGGCTCGATCTAAGCAGCTATAAAACTATCAACATCGATTTGGATTACTCCGGTAGTGATCAGCGGTTACGGTTTTATTTGCGCAACTACGAACCGGGCTTTTCCAATATTAATGACATGCAAACAGCCAAATTTAATAATGTCCATGTGCCGATTGAATACATTCGCGACGATTTGGTGTTAAGCCTCTCTGAGTTTTCGGTCGCTGAGTGGTGGATTACCGAGTACAAGGCTCCGCGTGAAAATTCGCTTCCGGATTTTCGCCATGTCATTGCATTTGGAATTGATGCTAGTTACCCAGGGGTGCCAGGTACACATGTATTTAAGCTTAATAGACTGGAGTTTGTGGGGGAGTGGGTTGCGCGCGATGATTGGTATTTAGGGATTCTGGTTTTTTGGGTGACTGTTATTGTGATTGGTGGGGCTATTAGTCTTGCGCGTCTGACTAAAGAGATTCGCCTGGAACACCAGCGCTTGGAGCGGATGGCAAATCAGAATTCACTTTTAGCTCAGGAGACGGATAGATACAAGAAGCTTTCGATGGTTGACCCATTGACTGGTTTATTAAATCGCCAGGGGCTGGCCGAGTATATTGAACTGTATTTTCCGCAAAATAGCCTGCGCCAGGTTGCCCTGGTGGTGATCGATATCGATCATTTTAAAAAAATTAATGATTCGCTCGGGCATGACGGCGGCGACATAGTGCTTAAGCGAGTCACTCAATTGTTAAACAGTAGCACCCGCCAAACGGATCAGATTGCACGTTGGGGTGGAGAAGAGTTTGTTATGGTGCTGCCAGATACATCGCTCGATAATGCCTATCGTTTGGCTGAGGAGATGCGCTCATTGGTGGCAACGGCTAATTTTGAGCAGTTTCCAGACTTACGCATCACCATTAGCCTTGGCGTTGGTGCTAGCGGTGGGGAGGTTCCCTTTCATCAGTTGTTCCGTAGTGTGGATATGGCGCTCTATCAAGCGAAAGCACAGGGACGTAATCGAACAGTCATGACAGCCCCTGGTTAATAGGATGGCGCGGACAAGGGATTGCTCGTTTATAATGAGCGTTTTATCTAACGCATTAAGTGAGTAATCAAGTGGATGTAAACCGTCTGTTTTGGGGTAGTCGTCGCGGTATGCTGGAGTTGGATCTGGTGTTGATGCCGTTTTTAGAAAATGTGTACCCCACGCTGGAACAAAGTGATAAGGAACGTTATTGGTTGTTGTTGGAAGAGCAGGATCAGGATTTGTTTGCCTGGTTTTTGCGTCGCGAAAATCCGGCCAACCCCGAACTACAACGGATTGTGGATATTATTCGTGCAAATACCGGGCTTCAAAAAAATAGCTGAGTCTCAGCTTTCATCTCCTGCCATAAAACCATTGCCATCTTTGGCGATGGTTTCTGTTGCTTGCTCATCTAGCCTGATTCATTTCTATAGGCTTTTCTATTTCTGTTTCATCGTGAGTGTGCTGGTTGTTATCTCTCCTCGCTTGGCTGGGCAGCCCTGGTTATTGCTTGCCATTCCTTTTGTGGTGGTTGGGATAGCGTTGTTGTACCGCCAACAAATAACAAAAATATTTATAGGGAAATTGTGGGTGGAGCAGGGGGTTTGGTTGCTGCGTGGGAATAATGTTGCCGGCAGCTATACGCTGGCAGGTGATGTATGTTGCTGGCCATTTATTATATTGCTAACGCTGCAGCATCAGCAGACAGGTAAGTTCATTTTTCTTGCGCTAGCCAGGGATTCATTATCTCCCGCAGACAATGCGCGTTTGCGCACCTGGCTGCGAGTTTGTTTGCGGCCTGGAACCTGACCCTGATTCACACTTCTCTACTGACAATCACGTCCTGAGCAGCAAAATTGGTGGGGACCAGAATTGTGTCACGTGCGATAGGGGATTTTTCCGGATAATCCGGTGAATAGTGCAGGCCACGGCTCTCTTTGCGCTCGTGAGCTGAGCGAATAATCAACTCTGCCACCGTAGCCAGGTTGCGCAGTTCAATCAGATCGCTACTGACTTTGTAGTTGCTGTAGTACTCCGCGATTTCTTTTTGCAGCAACTTAATACGGTGGGTCGCCCGCTCAAGTCTCTTATGGGTGCGAACTATGCCTACATAGTCCCACATAAAGCGGCGCAGCTCATCCCAGTTGTGCGAAATTACTACGTCTTCGTCGGAATCGCGCACGCGCGAGGCGTCCCATAATGGCGATACATCTGGTGTTAATATTTGCGCGAGGTTTCCGAGAATGTGTTCAGCAGCGGATTGGGCGTAAACAATGCACTCCAGCAGAGAATTGCTCGCCATGCGGTTGGCGCCGTGCAATCCAGTAAATGAGGTCTCGCCAATTGCATAGAGGTTTTGCAAATCGGTGTGGCCATTGTTATCAACCACCACACCACCACAGGTGTAGTGGGCCGCAGGCACTACGGGGATAGGTTCTTTGGTGATGTCTATACCGAACTCCAAACAGCGTGCTTTTACAGTAGGGAAATGTTCGCTGATGAACTCCGGAGATTTGTGGCTGATGTCCAGATATACACAGTCACAACCGAGGCGCTTAATCTCGTGGTCAATTGCGCGTGCAACTATATCGCGCGGCGCCAACTCTTCGCGGTCATCAAACCGCGGCATAAAGCGCTCGCCGCTTGGTAAGCGCAGATAAGCACCTTCACCACGCAAGGCCTCAGTGATCAGGAAATTTTTAGCGCGTGGATGGTACAAGCAAGTAGGGTGGAATTGATTGAACTCCATATTGGCGATCCGGCAGCCGGCGCGCCATGCCATGGCAATACCATCGCCACTCGCACTATCCGGGTTGCTGCTGTAGAGGTAAACCTTACTGGCGCCGCCGGTGGCGAGAACTACAACCTTGGCCTGGAATACATGCACTGTGTCATTCTTGTGGTCCAGCACATAAGCACCCGTGCAGCGCAGCTTGCGTGAGCCAGCATCAGCCTGGGAAATCAGGTTAACCGCCACATGATGCTCGTATATATCGATATTGGGTTGCTTTTCTACTTGCTCGATTAATGTGGAGTGAACCGCTTGTCCGGTGGCATCAGCGCTGTGAATGATGCGTCTATGGCTATGGCCGCCTTCTTTGGTTAAGTGGTAATCGCCATTATTGCTTTCTTTGGTGAAGTTAACGCCCTGGTTGATCAACCATTGAATCGCTTCTTTGCTGCGCTCTACGGTAAAACGTACGGCATCTTCATGGCAGAGCCCCGCCCCTGCAATCAGCGTGTCAGCTACATGGGCGTCAATAGAATCCTGATCATCCAGTACGGCTGCGATTCCTCCCTGCGCAAACCAGGTAGAGCCCTGGTTGATCGCATTTTTACTGAGTACGGCAACCCGTGCGTGTTGCGCTAGACTTAGGGCCAGTGTTAGGCCTGCGGCACCGGAACCTATAACAAGAACATCGTAAGCGTAGTGTTTTTTCATTCGATCCAATCCAGCCGTGCAACATCGGGCTCATTCGTGCGGGGTAGGCGCGCAGTATAACAAGCTCGCGGCTGTTATTACGAAGGAAACCCGTCAGCAGAACAGGTGGAGAACTTTTTATTCAAGCTTTTGTCTATGAGCCGTGCTGCCTTGATAGGCCAAGTGTGTGACAATGCTTCCGCTGATGATAAGTAGAATTGAATCGGCGCGCGGAAATTGACACAAGTAAATAAGGCTGAGCAGAATGCCAGCGACAGATTGGCTTCATCTGCAGATGAGGCACTTGGGGAGTTAGAGAATGACAGCGCAACTAGCGCCTGATGTTGATCAACAACTGGTCGAGCGAGTTCAAAAAGGCGATAAGCGCGCATTTGATTT
>JAGKWY010000147.1 GCA_021151625.1 Gammaproteobacteria bacterium
TCATATGGAAGCTGTTGGAGCCCAAATCAATCGCGGCTATATGGCTGGCCTGGGAGAGGTTTTTTCTGAGGTTAAACATAGGTTGTCTCGGGCGAACATCGGCAGGCAGAGATTATGCGAGACTTGTGACGATTACAAACCGCAACTACTACCGAACTTGATCTGGCGGGAAAAAATGGCGTTAAAAAAACAAAAAAGGCAACCACGCTGGTGGTTGCCTTTCTGGAAAACAGTTGGTCGATTAATTAACGACTTCCGGCTTTTCTGCCTGGGCTTGCTCTGCTGCTTGTTGTTGGGCAGCTGCAATCGCCTGTACAAACACCGCATCAAAATTGATTGGCGCCAGCATTAAGGGTGGGAAACTGCCGCGACCGAGGATGCTATCTATAGCTTCACGTGCATAAGGGAAGAGGATTTGCGGGCAGGCGGTGTTGATCAGTTGGGTGATCGCCTGGGCTTCGATATTGGCAATCGCAAACAGACCCGCTTGCTTCACTTCCACCAGGAATACTGCACGATCTTCAATGCGCGCGGTAATCGTCAACAGCAATACCACTTCAAACAGGCCTTCTTCAATCTGGTTGGCCTGAATGTTCAAATCCTGCTGGATGTTGGGCTTGTACGCCTTGGTGAACGCCTCTGGCCCCATTGGGGTTTCAAAGGAAATATCTTTCAAATAGATGCGTTGGATAGCAAAAACGGGGCCTTGTGCGCCTTCTGCCGCTTGTTGGTTATTTTCTTCAGACATGATGAACTCGACTCAATAAGATTATTTTTCAGGATTAAAAAAACACTCAGGCCAATCAGGGTTGGGCCAGCAGTGGATCCAGTTTGCCCGCTTTATCCAGCGCCCAGAGATCGGTAAAGCCGCCGACATGAGTGTCGCCGATCCAGATCTGCGGTACTGTGCGCTGACCACTTTTGGCCATCATTTCCTGGCGCAATTGCGGTTGGCTATCCACGCGAATTTCTTCCACCGCAACACCCTTTTGCGCCAACAGCTTTTTGGCGTTAACACAGAAGGGACAAACAGCAGTGGTGTACATCAGCACGCGGGCCATAAAAAACTCCGAGATTAACTCACTAAATATTGCTCTTACTTGCCTTTAACGAGAGGCAAACTCTGCGCCTGCCACTCAGCGATACCACCGCCAAGGCGACGCACTTCAAAACCTTCTTTACCCAGCAAACGACCTACGGCACCGGCGTGCTGGCCGAGTTTATCCACCAGGATAATGGTCTTGCCTTTGTGGCTGGCCACATCGGTAGATTCCTTGCTGAGCTTGGCGTAAGGGACATTCACCGAGCCGACTATGTGGCCCGCTTTAAATTCGGCGCCTTCGCGCAGATCCACAATCACTGCATTACCCTCATTCACCAGACGTGTCACTTCATGAGGTGATACAGGGCGGCCACTTTTGATACGGTCACGCCATACATAGAGGTAAATCAACACAATCAGGATGGTGACGAGAATCCACTCTTGCGCAACAAAATTAAAAAAATCCACGGTATTGGCCTTCTTGTAAATCTACAGGGGGAGGAAATCGCCACCCGCTGTCCCGGTAAACTCAAAGTGGGGATTGATAAAGTCGATTTCAATACAGCCAGCGAAACTTTATCCAGGCGGGTGGCACTCGGGCGGTAAGGCGGCGAAGTATACACGATTCAACTCTTGCATCGGGCTGGTGCAAACACCAAAAACTCCCGCATTTATCAGGCCTATAGCCAGTTTAGACATAGAGTTGAGGCGCCCAACCCGCTAGAATGCCGGCTAATACGGGCTTTCGCCCCGATCATCACCCTGGGGTTGCGCGCACCAGCGGCCACAAGCCGCCCCATGTCGCCAGCCACTTCAAGTTCACCCGACACTGGAAGCGATTTATGAGCGCCAAAAAACCTGTAGTTTTGCTGATCCTCGACGGTTACGGCTATTCGGAAAAAACCAAATACAACGCTGTCTACGCTGCGAATACCCCGGTATATGACAACCTCTGGAAAACCTGCCCTAACACCCTAATCGACACCTCTGGTATGGCCGTGGGCCTGCCCGAAGGCCAGATGGGTAACTCCGAAGTAGGCCACACCTCTATCGGCGCTGGTCGCGTGGTGTACCAAAGCTTTACCCGCATCAACAAATCCATCAGCGATGGCGATTTCTTTACCAACCCCGAATATGTGAAAGCCATCGACAGCGCTATCGCTAGCGACAAAGCTGTACATATCCTCGGCCTGCTCTCTGAAGGTGGCGTGCACAGCCATCAGGATCACATCTACGCCATGGTAAAAATGGCCGTGCAACGCGGCGCCAAAAATGTCTACCTGCATGCATTCCTCGATGGCCGCGATACTCCACCGCGCAGCGCTGAATCCTCACTGCAACAAGCTGAAAACCTGTTTAAAGAATTGGGCACCGGCCGCGTAGCTTCGATCGTGGGCCGTTACTTTGCACTGGATCGCGACAACCGTTGGGACCGCGTTAAAGCGGCTTACGATGTGATGGTCACCGGCGATGCCGAGTTTGATGCGCTTACCGCCGTTGATGCATTGAAAGCTGCTTACGAGCGCGGTGAAAACGATGAGTTTGTGAAAGCCACAGTAATTTGCGGTGAAGATGAAGAAGTGGCCACTATCAACGATGGCGACTCAGTGATTTTTATGAACTTCCGCCCGGACCGCGCGCGCGAAATTACCCGCGCATTAATCGACGAGCCATTCGATGGTTTTGATCGCGGCGATACCCATCCAGCCATCGCCCATTTTGTGCAAACTACTGAATACGCTTCCAGCATCAAAGCACCTATCGCTTATCCGCCGGAAGATTTGAGCAATTCCTTTGGCGAATATATTTCCGGTTTGGGCAAAACCCAATTGCGTATCGCCGAAACCGAAAAATATGCGCACGTGACCTTCTTCTTTAACGGCGGTAACGAAGTAGTGTACCCGGGTGAAGATCGCATTCTGGTTCCTTCACCGCAAGTGGCTACCTACGATTTGAAACCGGAAATGAGTGCACCGGAAGTGACTGAAAAATTGGTCGCCGCCATTGAGTCCGGTAAATACGACGCGATCATTTGCAACTACGCCAACTGCGATATGGTGGGCCACTCAGGCTTGATGGATGCGGCAATTAAAGCGGTAGAAGCAATTGATGTGTGTCTCGACAAAGTTCTCGCGGCAGTGAAAAAAGTGGGCGGCGATGCGCTGATTACCGCTGACCACGGCAACGTGGAAGAAATGTTCGACGAAGAAACCGGCCAGCCACACACCCAACACTCAACCCTGCCTGTGCCGTTTATTTTTGTGAGCGAGCGCAAAGGCACTATGGCGCAAGGCGGTTCGCTGGCTGATGTAGCACCAACTATTCTGGCATTAATGGGTGTATCGCAACCCAAAGAAATGACCGGTAAAAACCTGATTAGCCTCGGCTAATCATCAACCAGTAAGCTATTCTGGTAAACGGCTGGCATTCGCTGGCCGTTTTATTTTTCTGGCGCTGATTATTAACTACTAATTGTTAACTACTATGAGTCGACTTTTTGCTTTCACCAAAACCTTCGCGCTCAAGGGTTTGCTCTGCGCCACATTAATGTGTGCAGGTGTGCAGGCCGATGAAAAAGCCGATATGGCCAAGCTGCAAAAAGAAATCGAAGCACTGCAAAAAGAATTAAAAGACGTGCAGGGCACGCGCTCGGATTTGCAAAAGGATTTGGAAAAATCCGAACAGCAAATTAATGAGTTGCAAAAAAAAGCCGATGAGATCAACAAAGAACTCAATCAACAAAATAAAGAATTGAATCAATTAAAAAATGAACGCGGCCAACTGGAGCAGGCGCGCAAAAACCAGCAATCGCAAATCGCCGAACAAATGCGCGCCGCCCATAAACTGGGTGAACAAAGTGAAGTAAAAGTGTTGCTCAATCAGGAATCGCCCGACCAGGTGTCGCGCATCATGAAATACCACAGTTATTTTATGGAAGCGCATACGGCCAAAATGAAATCCTATCTCGAAACCATCACTCGCATAGATGCGCTCACACCAGAAATAGAAAAAAAAACACTTGAGCTAGCCGGTATGCAAAGCGAGCTGGACGGCCAGCGCGCAGCATTAAAAAATATCCACGGTGAGCGCGAACAGGCACTCGCCAAAGTAAATGATGACCTGAAAAATAAAAACAAAGCGCTTAAACAATTAAGCGAGGACCGTCGCAAATTGCAGGCCTTGCTCGACCGGGTTACCCGTCAAGTCGCCACTACCGGCGCCATCAATGCACCGGGTTATGTACCGCTGCCTAAAGGCGGCGAAAAATTTTCCCAGCGCAAAGGGCGCATGCCCTGGCCCACTCAGGGCAGCATGGTGCATCGCTTTGGCAGCGCGCGCATTGCCGGGCAAATGAATTGGAGCGGTGCTTATATTTCCGCACCTATGGGCAATAACGTGCAGGCAGTACATCACGGGCGCGTGGTATTTGCTGATTATTTTGGCGGCCATGGCCTGCTGGTTATTGTCGATCACGGCGAGGGGTATATGAGCCTCTATGCTCATAACCAGCGATTGCTGAAAAAAGCGGGTGAACCTGTGCAGGCTGGTGAAGCCATAGCTACAGTGGGTAACTCCGGTGGACAGGCCAGTGCCGGTTTGTATTTTGAAATTCGCCATCAAGGCAAACCAGTCGATCCCAATCTCTGGCTCGCACGCAGTTAATTGCACGCCGCACGAGAAAAATCTCACATTAACCCTGTCATTTTGTGAGTTTTTGGCTTAGTGTTCAGCCTAGATTCTCAGGGCTGATGCTATCGCCAGTGTTGCGCTTCCCGGCCCCGCTTTCCAGTTTTGCGTCTTTCGGAGACACCATGTTTTTCGCTGCATTCCCCAGAACTTTTCCTGTTCGCTCTCTGGCATTGACCAGCCTGCTGGGCGCACTTGCCCTAAGCATTCCCGCGGTGGCTGATGAAAAAAAACCAGCTGCCGATGCCGGACTTTTACCACTTGAGGAATTGCGCACTTTCACACGCGTTTACGATCATGTACGCAACGGTTATGTCGATGAAATCGACGATGCGCAGTTACTTGAATACGCTATAAAAGGCATGATCTCCGAACTTGATCCACATTCCGCCTATCTCGATAAGGAAGCCTTTGCCGATTTGCAAGCCAGCACTTCCGGTGAATTCGGCGGTATAGGTTTGGAGGTCAGCCTGGAAGAGGGTTTTGTAAAAGTCGTTACGCCGATTGATGACAGCCCCTCGGCCAAAGCGGGAATTATGGCGGGCGATATAGTGGTGCGCATTGATGACAACCCGGTCAAAGGCATGGATTTGTCCAAAGCCCTCAATTTAATGCGCGGCGCTAAAAATACCCCAATCAAAATCACCGTGATGCGCGATGGCGTAGACCAACCGCTCGAATTCAATTTGCTGCGCGACATTATCAAAGTACAGAGCGTGCGCACACGCAGCCTGGAGCAGGATTATTTTTATATCCGCATCGCCCAATTCCAGCTGGATACCGGCAAAGACATAGCGCAAAAGCTGCGCGAGCAATTAAAGAAGAACCCTGATACTAAAGGTGTAATTCTGGATCTGCGCAACAACCCGGGCGGAGTGTTGCAAGCCTCGGTAGAAGTGGTGGACAGCTTCCTCGATGGCGGCCAAGTGGTGTACACACAGGGCCGTTTGGATAATTCCAATATCAGCTATAACGCCGAAGCGGGTGATATCACTAATGGTTTGCCGCTGGTGGTACTGATCAATGACGGTTCTGCCTCTGCCTCGGAAATCGTCGCCGGTGCTCTGCAAGATCACAAGCGCGCGGTAATTATGGGTACCCGCAGTTTTGGTAAAGGCTCGGTGCAATCAGTCATCCCCATCAGCAATGACCGCGCGATTAAACTCACCACCGCACTTTACTACACCCCCAATGGCCGCTCCATCCAGGCACAGGGCATTGAGCCGGATGTGGACGTGGAACGGGTACAAGTCACCAGCATCCAGCAAGGTTTGAATACCACTGAAGCAGACCTGGCCCGCCACCTCGGTAATGGCAAGGGCGGCAAGGAAAGCAATCGCAAAGAGCGTGAACGAAAGCGTATCACCAGTGCTGAACTGTTAAAGGAAGATAACCAATTGCACGAGGCGCTCAACTTGCTGAAAGGCTTGAATATCTTTATTCAAAGTTCACCTCTGGCAGCCGCACCGGCGCCAGACATAGCTCCGGATATAGTGGTGCAACCTGAAACCCCTGCCGAAGACACCAGCCAATAACTCCATGTCGGGGCTGATGCTCAGAGCGTTATTCTGGCTCAGTCTCGCGCTGTCGCTCTCGGTTCAGGCCAAAGCACCGGCCAAGCTGGCGATCATTATCGATGACCTGGGTTATAGCCTGAGCCTTGGCCAGCGCACTGCCAATTTACCCGGCGCCTTCACCATTGCCGTCCTGCCTTTTACTCCCCACGGGCGCGAATTGGCCGAGTTGGCGCACAAGCGCGGCAAGGAAATCATGCTGCACGCGCCCATGAGCAACCATCATCAATACCCATTAGGACGAGGTGGGCTGGTCAGCGGCATGAAGCAAGCGGAATTCCTGGCGGTACTGCGCCAGAATCTGGCCGATATCCCCTATATCAAAGGCGTGAATAACCATATGGGCAGCCAGTTGACCGAGCAGGCGGAACCCATGCGCTGGCTAATGCGCGAGCTGAAAAATCGCCAGCTCTATTTTGTCGATAGCCGCACCAGTGCGCTCACCCAGGCATTGATCGAGGCCGAACGCATCCGCTTACCCAGCCGCAAACGCGATGTCTTCCTCGATGATGAACGCAATGCGCACCATATTGAACGGCAATTATTGCTCGCATTGAGCAAGGCACAACAGCAGGGGTCAGCGATTGCCATAGGCCATCCCTATCCGGAAACCCTGGCCGTTTTGCAGCGAATTAAACCAATACTGGAGAGTCACAAGGTCGATTTGGTACCTGTCTCTGCGCTGGTAACTCGCTTTCCAGGTACACCTAAAACAACCTATTGCCTGGCGCCACCCATGAGCCTCTGGCCTGAAATTTGGGCACCTATAGATCCGTTCGATGAGCAGTTATTCAATCTACCTGCCAGTTTGCGATAAACCCGTCAAAAAACTGGAATCCGGTTATAAGAAATGTGTTGTTAGAGGACAACTAAATCTAGCAAGCCTGACAAAATGCTGTCTATAATCAGCGAGGGTGATTTTTGATCAGCCCGCAAAAGGAACCGATTGTTCGGGTACAGTATCGTGCGGCTTAAGCCCAAGGTTTAAGCCGATACACAAAGGGCGCCCAGGCGCCCTTTTATTTTGTACGTATCGCTTTAATCGCGGTTAAAGCCTGACTTCTATCCCCTGGGAGCGCATAAATTCTTTCGCTTGCGGTACTGTGTATTCACGGAAGTGAAAGATACTTGCCGCCAATACTGCATCAGCACGTCCCTTGGTCACGCCGTCTACCAAATGCTGCAAATTTCCCACTCCACCGGAAGCAATCACCGGGATGGGTACAGCATCGCTAATCGCGCGAGTCACCCCCAGGTCATAACCTTTCTTGGTGCCATCGCCATCCATACTGGTGAGCAGGATCTCCCCGGCACCGTATTCTGCCATTTTCACCGCCCACTCCACTGCATTAATACCTGTGGGTTTGCGCCCGCCATGAGTAAAGATTTCCCAGCGAGGCGTCTCGCCTTCAACACTCACTTTCTTGGCGTCAATCGCCACCACAATACACTGGGCGCCAAAGCGATCTGACGCTGCCTTTACAAAGTCCGGATTAAATACTGCCGCTGAGTTGATGCTCACCTTATCGGCGCCGGCGTTAAGCATGGTGCGAATGTCTTCCACTGTGCGAATACCACCACCCACAGTGAGCGGGATAAAAACCTGGCTGGCTATTTTTTCCACGGTGTGCACCGTGGTATCGCGACCCTCGTGGGTGGCAGTGATATCAAGGAAGGTAATCTCATCCGCGCCCTCATCGTTATAGCGTTTGGCGATTTCCACCGGGTCGCCCGCATCGCGGATACCGACAAAATTCACACCTTTCACCACACGACCGTTATCGACATCGAGGCAGGGAATAATTCGTTTTGCGAGTGCCATAAACTGTTCCGATTAATTTGCGTCGCAATAAGCCTGAGCTTCCGCCATTGTGAGCGTGCCTTCATAAATCGCACGACCGGTAATAGCACCACAAATACCCTTATGGGCTTCGGCTTTAAGGGCGATGATATCGTCCATATTGGTGATACCGCCGGAAGCGATTACCGGAATGCTGGAAGCCTGCGCCATAGCAACGGTCGCCTGCACGTTCACGCCTTGCATCATGCCGTCGCGGGCGATGTCGGTGTAAACAATGCTACTAACACCATCCTGCTCAAAACGCTTGGCCAGTTCGGATGCCTGGATATTGGACACTTCCGCCCAGCCATCAGTCGCCACCCAGCCGTCTTTTGCATCCAGTCCAACAATGATGTGGCCAGGGAACTGTTTGCACATATCAGTCACAAACTGCGGCTCTTTTACTGCCTTGGTTCCAATAATCACGTACTGCACACCCGCTTGCAGGTAATACTCGATAGTTTCCGCACTGCGAATGCCACCGCCAATTTGAATCGGCAACTTGGGATAGGCTTTGGCGATAGCAGTTACCACACCACCATTAACCGGCCTGCCTTCAAAAGCGCCGTTCAAGTCCACCAAATGCAAACGGCGACAGCCTTGGTCAACCCATTGTTTAGCCATAGCGACCGGGTCATCAGAAAATACGGTTGAGTCATCCATCAAGCCCTGGCGCAGGCGCACGCATTGGCCATCTTTTAAATCAATTGCGGGGATAATCAGCATTCAAATATCTCTTTTCTCAAGGGAATGGGAGAACGGTTTGGGGTAATGAATAGGGCGCAATAAATTGCGCCCCTACGATTTGAATGTAGGGGCGTGATTTATCACGCCCAACAAGCCAATCCACAATTCATCACACTCGGCCATCCCAGTGTAAAAAATTCTTCAACAACTGCAGGCCAGCGGTATGGCTTTTTTCCGGGTGGAATTGCACCGCAAATAAATTGCCACGCGTTAAGGCCGCGTGAAATTCCACACCGTAAGCACAAGTCGCCGCAACCGAAGCTGATTCATCAGCGTGGATATAAAAACTGTGCACAAAATAAAAACGCGCATCCTGCAGGATATTGGCCCAAAGCGGATGATCATTATGATGCACCTGGTTCCAACCCATATGCGGCACTTTAAGCGGATTTCCCTCAGCGTCCTTATGCTGTTCGCCAAAAAACTTTACTTTGCCCGGCAGTATGCCAATGCAATCCACACCGTTGTTTTCTTCACTGTGGTCCATCAGTGCCTGCATGCCCACGCAAATGCCCAACACCGGTTTGCCGGTGGCAATTTGTTCGCGCAACAGTTGGTCAAAACCCAGACGTTTAATTTCCGCCATGCAATCGCGAATTGCACCCACACCCGGGAAGACCACCCGATCAGCGGCGGCAACTACCACAGGGTCAGAGGTCACCACAACGTTTTGCTCAGGCGCCACATGCTCCAGTGCGCTTTTAACTGAATGCAAATTGCCCATGCCGTAATCGATCACGGCGACAGTTTGTTTTTTCACTGCATCAGTCATTGCTTACAGAGTTCCTTTGGTGGATGGCGTGATGCCTTCCATGCGCGGATCTTTTTCCAGCGCCATACGCAGCGCACGGCCGAAGGCTTTGAATACTGTCTCTATCTGGTGATGGGCATTGTGGCCGCGCAGGTTATCCACATGCAGGGTCACACCAGCGTGATTGACGAACCCCTGGAAGAACTCCCAGAACAATTCCACATCAAACTGGCCCACACGCTTTTGGGTAAAGGGAATCTGCATCACCAAACCGGGGCGGCCAGAGAAATCGATCACCACACGCGACAGGGCCTCATCCAGCGGCACATAAGCGTGGCCATAGCGGCGAATGCCTTTTTTATCACCCACCGCCTTGGCAATTGCCTGGCCAATGGTAATGCCAATATCTTCCACCGAATGGTGATCATCGATATGAGTGTCGCCGTCACAGGTCACGTCCAGATCAATCATGCCATGGCGGGCGATCTGGTCCATCATATGTTCAAGGAAGGGAACACCGGTGTTAAACACGCCTTTACCAGCACCATCCAGATTAAGGCTGACACTGATTTTGGTTTCCAGGGTGTTACGGGTGACCTGCGCAATACGGTCGGACATAGGAAGACTCACAAGCTGATACACATTAGAAAGCGCGAATTATATAGACTTGGCGCGCCGAATTCACGGCTAGCAGCGCTATAAGTGCGATTGTTAAGTCGGCGTACAGATTCTGCTGCGCAAAATTCTGTTCCAGGGCGACAAGAACTACCGCCACTAACTTTCACTCACTGATGGATCACACTTATGTTCAAGACTCTGAAACCTCTCGCATTGGGCGCCTGCCTGCTAGCCTCCGGTCACCAGGTACTGGCCCAATCCAGCAATCAGGTACGCCAAACCGGTTGGAGCTGGTCTGGCCATGCCGACCATATCAATATCGATAAGGAAGCTGCCGCCGGGCAGTGGATCGAAGACACCGCCTTTGCTATTGGCGGCACAGCCGAGTATTACGCGAGCGATAGTGAAAACACCCTCTCGCTGGGAGCCAGCTTTATTTTCTACCGTGACAATGCTGAATTCTCCCAATACGTGGAGGATTATTGGGGCGATGAAGACTATGAAGAGTCGGATGCGAATGCCTTTATGCTATTTGCCGAGTACGGGCCTAAATACCGCTTTGGACAAGACAATATGAGTTTCTTCAGCGTGCGCGGTGGCGTAAGCGGCATATTCGGCTCAGAGCGCAGCATCAGCAATTGCAGCGATTGCTATTCTGAAGATATTGAAATCGATGGTGGTGTTTATGGCGTTCTGGGCATTGGCCAAACCCTGGGAGCAGTGGACGTAAGTTTGCAGTTCCAACAGTATTTCAGTGGTGATCTCGATAACACATTGCGCCTGAAAATTTCAGGGGCTTTCTAAAATATTTCGTCGTTTAAACATGCGCCTGATGGCACAGAAAATGCCATCAGGCCAATTTATAAGGTTGCTCGGTTTTTTATAAAAAGTTGGTATTACGACTCACTTGCGTTTGCTCGACCATGGTTTACTTTTAAAGCGCGATTAATGAATCTC
>JAGKWY010000245.1 GCA_021151625.1 Gammaproteobacteria bacterium
ACCCAACAATATTTAGACAAGGTTGCAGCAGCGCGTAATGACAGCGCCAAAGCAGGCAAAAAAGCCAAGCAAATCGAATTGCCAATTGGTTTGCACAATGGTGCTGCGCGCGATTAATTAATGTCGCAGCCAATTGATTCAATCTGTGGTGAATGTTGATGGATAATTTTTCTGAAGAAGATTTTGCTTACGATCCGTTATTCGGCGCAGCGCTGGATACGCTGGCAATTCGTGCAGGCCAAACCCGCTCACATGAAGGTGAGCACAGCGAAGCATTATTTTTAACTTCAAGTTACGTGTTTGGCAGTGCCCAGGAAGCGGCAGATCGTTTTTCGGGTGCGCAAGCAGGTAATGTGTATTCGCGTTATACCAATCCCACCGTACGTATGTTTGAAGAGCGTATCGCTGCGCTCGAAGGTGCTGAGTCCGCCGTGGCGACCTCATCGGGTATGGCCGCTATATTGAGTACTTGTATCGCGCTCCTGAAAGCGGGTGATCATGTGCTTTGCTCGCGCAGTGTGTTTGGTACTACCACGGTGTTATTTACCAAGTATCTGCAAAAGTTTGGTGTGACCACAACCTTTGTAAATCCGGTGAATTATGAGGAGTGGCAAGCAGGTTTTACACCCAATACCAAGCTGGTGTTTGTGGAGACTCCATCCAACCCATTGTGCGATGTGATTGATATCCAGCGTCTTGCTGATCTAACTCACGCACATGGTGCATTACTGGCAGTTGATAACTGTTTTTGTACCCCGGCATTGCAGCAGCCGTTAAAGTTTGGTGCGGATTTAATTATCCATTCCGCAACAAAATATATTGATGGTCAGGGCCGCTGTCTCGGTGGTGTAGTTGCCGGTGCAAAGGTATTGGTGGATGAAGTGCTCGGTTTTATTCGCAGTGCTGGCCCCACCTTGAGTGCATTTAATGCCTGGGTATTTTTAAAAGGTTTGGAGACTTTGCGCCTGCGTATGGAAGCCCATTCGCGCAATGCGCTGGAGCTGGCGCAATGGTTGAATACACATCCGGCGGTAGAAAAAGTTTTCTACGCGGGTTTGCCATCGCATAAAGGTCATGAGCTTGCCGCCAAGCAGCAATCGGCTTTTGGTGGTGTCTTGTCATTCCGCGTGAAAGGTGGCCGTGAAGAGGCATGGAAGGTAATTGATGCAACTCGCATCATGTCCCTGACCGCTAATCTGGGTGATACCAAAACCACTATCGTTCACCCCGCAACGACCACCCATGGTCGTTTGTCACCGGAACAAAAAGCGGATGCGGGCATCACCGAGAACCTGATTCGCATTGCAGTTGGTCTTGAAGATATTGGCGATTTAAAAGCCGATCTCGCGCGCGGTCTGGGTAATCCCTAAGCCGGTTGCAGGGCAGGGCTCAAAAAAATGGTTTTTGGGTCTTGTCCTCGCGGGTGTGCCTTGGTAAAGTGCGCGCCCTGTCACCCATAAGGGTAAGCATTTTAGGACTATAGCTCAGTTGGTTAGAGCACCACCTTGACATGGTGGGGGTCAGCAGTTCGAGTCTGCTTAGTCCTACCAATTAAATACGAAAACGAAGTTGAAAAGGGATTCGATGTTTCAGTCACTAAAAGAAAGTTCGCAAGTGCATTCAAAGTCTCGGATGAAAAAGTAGAGGCTTTGTTTTCTGGTCGGCCAACAGTAATAAAAAAAGGGCTTTCGTTTGAGTCCGGAGTCAAGCTTCAGCAACAATTGTTGAATATAGG
>JAGKWY010000148.1 GCA_021151625.1 Gammaproteobacteria bacterium
AATTGTTAAAATGTCTCAAGAAACCTTGCAAGTATTTATCGACGGCGTTGTGCGCTATTTTCATCACACCAATGACAAGGAAGTAAAAGTAGGTACACCTTATCTGGTGGAAAACGACAATCCGGCTGCTTATGATGTAACGGGTATTATCGGAATTTCCGGCCCCTATCGCGGCTGTGTATATTTCACCGCGCCGCGCATTTTGCTGAAACATTTATTACTCAGCATTGGCGAACTGGATACCAGTAACGAGCATATTTTTGATCTGGTCGGTGAAGTGGCCAATACCATTTCCGGCAATGCGCGCAGCCAGTTTGGTCATGAATTTATGATTTCTGTTCCGGTGATGATTGAAGGCGCGCCCAACCAAATCCATTTGCCGCGGCAGATGCGCTCTTATGTGATTCCGGTTTACTGGAAGGCCTATCATGCGGCGGTGGTTATTTGCCTCGAACACTAACTTGTTATAACTGCATTTTTATTGGCCTGCCAAAACCAGATTTGACAAATTAAAACCCCCACTACCCCCGCGAGCATCAATAATGAAAAAGGCATGGCGGTGCCGGTATAGAAAAATGCGAGCAGTGGCCCGGCAAAGGCGCCGCTGCCAAAGCGCAGTGTGCCGGTAACCGCGGTGGTTGAGCCGCTGTTGTGCGGAAATTTCATCAACAATATGGCGTCGGCATTGGTGCCCATCAGTGTTAACGAGCCCATCAAAAAAGCGACGGCTACTACTGTGTAGCCTATCGGCAATTGCCAGTAATTAACTGCACACAACAGCAGCGCACTCACTAAGCCTATTGCTAATCCTGTACGCAACATACGCAAGGGACCGTAGCGAGTGACCAGGCGGCTGTTAATAAAATTGGCGAACATCAAACAAAAAACATTTAAACCAAATAGCAAACTGAATACTTGCTCGCTGACACCGAAGTAATTGATGTAGAGAAAGGACACAGCGGTGATAAAACAGAAAAATGCAAAAGAGCCAAACATCATGCTGGCGATCATAGGGCGTGCTTGCGGATTGGAAAAAATAATTTTGTAGCCGCTAAAAAAACTCGCCGCTTTTTTCTCCGCGTCCGGATTAATCGGTTGGCTGATTTCCGGCAACCATTTCCACACCAGCGCAAAAATCAGCGCGCCGTAAATCGACAACACAATAAAAATGCTGCGCCATTCACTAAACCATAAAATGCCGCTGCCAATACTCGGTGCGAGTAATGGAGCGAGCATCATCATCATGGAGAGATAGGACATGCCCTTGGCGGTATGTTCCTGATACAAATGCCGCACCAGTCCCGGCACCACCACCGTGGCGGCAGCGCCGCAAAAAGCCTGGCTGGTGCGCAGGGTTAAAAAGAGCTCGATGTTGTGCGCAAATACCAAACCGATACTGCTCAAAGTAAAACCGGTTAAACCAAAAATCGCTAACGGCCGACGCCCGAGCTGGTCGGCCAGCGGGCCAAATAGCAGCATACCGCTGGCATAAGCGGCGAGAAAAATACTCAGTGACTGCTGCACATTGCCGATGTGGGTATTGAGGCTCTGGGCAATATCCGGCATGGCCGGCAGGTACATATCCACTGCCAGCGGGGTAATCGCAATCACTGCAGCGAGGAGGACAATTAAATAGGGATGGGATTCGCGGGTCATGAAACAGCTCGTTAACTAACTCAGCTTATAGACTAGACCTTGGCCAGTTAATTAACGAGTGCGTGATTTGCAGCAGTTCAAACGAATTTTTCGATGATTATTGGCAATTATTTTTCAATTTGGTTATAGCATCAGCATAAAACGGCTGAAGCAGTTCTAATTGTTTATCGCCCAGATATTTTTGCGCAAACTCCCAAGGGGGAACACCGTTGTTCCAATCGCAGTGAATGGTTGCGAGTGTGGCCAGGTTTTGCGCTACGGCGGTTTTTAAATAAGGGCGATAATTTTTTTCAGCGGCAAAGGCCGCAAATTTATCCAGCTCGGCCACATAAAAATCCACCGGCAATTTAAAGCTGACTTTGTGCACACCCGCCTGTTCCATAATGGCTTTGACATACATGGGTTTAAGGCTCGCTTGTGTCTTTGGCCAATCTTCCAGGTTAAAGGCGCCAGCCTGGGCATTGGTATGAAATGGAATAAGCAAACAGAGTAACGCGAGAAAATGGGTGTAACGCAGGATCATAAACAGACTCCATGGGATGAATACTGGCGCCTTTATAACCATTTCGTAGTTTGAGGCGGCAGTAAGGCAAGTATCGATTGACTTTGGAGGTGGCGAGTGTACACTGGGCCTCGCTTGAAAGTACGATTAATATTTATGCACATCATTTCGAAGTTCCATTAAGTACCTCGTCCTGTTTCATAAGTAATTCCCACATTTCCAGCACAAACTGCCCGTTCGCGGGTATCAATTACTTCTGTTTAAATAGGATGATTAACATGTCCAAGACTGTTACCGGTACCGTTAAGTGGTTCAACGAAGCTAAAGGTTTCGGCTTTATTGCTCAAGAATCTGGTCCAGACGTATTCGCACACTTCAGTGCAATTTCTGGCACTGGCTTCAAAACCCTGGCTGAAGGCCAAAAAGTGAGCTTCACTGTGACCCAAGGCCAAAAAGGCCCACAAGCTGAAAACATCACTGCTATCTAATTTCTGCGGAAATTATTCATAGCAAAAAGGCGAGACTAACCCTCTCGCCTTTTTTATTGCCTGCTCGATCTGCTGCGCCCCTATCGCCTGCGTATTCTGGCGGCGCTGGTCGCCCTGGTAGTTGCCGCCGCTTCGGTATTATTGATTGGCCAGGGCCTGCGCCAGGTGATTGATAAGGGTTTTGTTGCCGGTAGTGCGCAGTGGCTTAACTATGCGCTGCTGGGCATGTTGGCAGTGATCCTGGTGATGTCGCTGGCGACCTATACCCGCTTTTATCTGGTGTCCTGGTTGGGCGAGCGGATTACGGCGGATCTGCGCCGCCGGGTGTTTTCCCACTTGTTGACCCTATCGCCGGAGTTTTTCGAACAGAACCGTACCGGCGATGTGCTCTCGCGCTTAACCAATGACACCACCCAGTTGGAAACGGTGATTGGCTCCAGCGTGTCTATGGCGCTGCGCAATGCACTGCTATTGCTCGGCGGTTTGGTGATGCTGGCGATTACCAGTTTGAAGCTCACCCTGCTGGTGTTGCTGGCGATTCCTTTTGTACTGGTGCCGATTATTGCTTTTGGTCGCCGCGTGCGCAGCCTGGCGCGCGCCAGCCAGGATTCGGTGGCTAATGTGGGCGCCTACACCGATGAAGTTATCCACGAAATTCGCACAGTACAGGCTTACGGTCACGAAACTGAATCCGCGCGCGAATTTACTACGCGGGTAGAAGCTACATTTTCCACCGGCATTAAACGCATTCGTCAGCGCGCGTTATTAGTCGCGGCGGTAATTACCCTGGTGTTTAGTGCTATCGCATTAATTTTGTGGGTCGGTGGGCACGATGTGTTGAGCGGCGCAATCAGCGCGGGCGAATTATCGGCCTTCATTTTTTACGCGGTGATTGTCGCCAGCGCTATGGGCACCATTTCGGAAGTGATTGGCGATGTGCAGCGCGCAGCAGGCGCCACTGAACGCCTGGTGGAATTATTGGCTACGCCATCCAGTTTGCCGCAGGTGCAAAATCCCCGTGCTTTTCCTGTGCCAGCCGCCGGTGCGCTCAGTATGCGCGATATTGGTTTTGCCTATCCCTCGCGCCCCGATGCACCGGTGTTTAAACAATTTAACTTGCAAATTAATCCTGGTGAAAAAATTGCGCTGGTGGGACCATCGGGCGCGGGTAAAACCACTGTGTTTCAATTGCTGCAGCGCTTTTACGATCCACAAGCCGGTGAAATTTTAGTGGATGGCGTCAACATTAAAGACGCGGACATTAACGCCCTGCGCGAACGCATTGCACTGGTGCCACAAGATCCGGTGATTTTTGCCAGCAGCCTGCGCGACAATGTGCGCTATGGTCGACCCGATGCAACCGATGAAGAGGTTATTGCGGCTTGCAAAGCAGCGTTTGCCATGGAATTCATTGAACAATTGCCGGAAGGCCTGGATAGCTTTTTGGGCGAGCGCGGTTTGCGTTTGTCGGGCGGGCAAAAACAGCGCATTGCGATTGCGCGCGCAATTCTTGCTGATAGGCCAATTTTATTATTGGATGAAGCGACCAGTGCGCTGGATTCCAACAGTGAGCAACAGGTGCAACAGGCATTGGAAGTATTAATGCAAAATCGCACTACGATAATGATTGCGCATCGTTTATCAACGGTAATCAACGCCGATAAAATTCTGGTGTTGCAACAGGGCAATATTGTAGCGAGCGGAACCCATCAGCAATTACTTGCCAGCAGCGAACTCTACCAACAGCTGGCGCGTTTGCAATTTCAATCCATCGCACATCAGGATAAATAGCCCACACCTTTGGCCGCCATAGCGGCGGATAATAAAATCGCAGCGACACCAATTAATTCGAGCGTGACAAATTTTTGCAACAAGCGCGATGTCTTTTCCGCGACCACAGGCAGCGTGTTATTGTTCAAGGATTTTTGCCAACGCAAAAATGTGAGCGTGGGATAAGCAGAAATAATGCCGACCAACGTAAATAGCGCTAGTTTGGTAATAAAGGGCACGCTGTGGAAATAATAGTGCGCGCCCTTTTCAAAATAAGATATACGCAAACTGCCCAGTAGCAATAACAGCATGGCACTTATACCGTAAAGCCTGTCGATATTTACAAGTGCATGCGCCGATTCCAATGTCAGTGGTTTGCGCAATAACAAAAATTCGTAAACCAGACTTGCCACCAGAGTGAAGGCGGCAAGGTGATGCAAAAACGCCACAAACCAGTTCATAGTTGTTCCACCTAAATATTTTTGTGAGTTACACCAGACCAGCGTTAATTGCTTTGAGCACTGCCTGGGTGCGGTCGCGGCAATCGAGTTTGGCGAGTATGTTGGAAATGTGGTTGCGCACTGTGCCTTCTGCCAGAAAAATCGCGCGCGCAATTTCTTTGTTGGAAAATCCACCTACTAACAAGCGCATAATTTGCAGCTCGCGCTCTGATAATTCCAGGGCGGATTTTTTTTTGCTGGTAATCGCGCAGTAATTCCGGTTCCGCTAAAAACGTGGAGCCGGTAACAATGGCTTGCAGGCTGCTGATTAACTTTTCCAGGGAGACATCTTTTAATAAAAAACCGTTGGCTCCGGCAGCGAGGCTTTGGCTGAATAATTCTGCATCGTCAAAGGTGGTGAGCATTAGCACCGGGGTGAAGTTTTGTTGGCTGCGCAGTTGCTTTACTAAACCAATACCGTCCATTACCGGCATGCGTATATCGGCGAGTAGCGCATTGACCGGTTGCTGTGCGATTAATGCCAAGGCTTCTTCGCCATTGCGTGCCTCCCAAAGCACGCGTGCGTGCCCGGAAATTGCCAGTAGACCGGCGATTCCTTGTCGTACCAGTTGTTGGTCGTCGACCAGACCTATATCAAGCATTAGTTAACTCCAGTGAGATGGCCAAACGACAGCCGGTAGTTTGCGGAATTAATTCAGCACGGCCATTAAATTGCGCAAGGCGTTCCTGCATACCGGTTAAACCGTTGCCCGGTTTAACCGGTAGCGAACAGCCACTGCCTTGATCATCAATATCAATGTGGATGTAATGCTGATCTTGTTGCAAATTCAACTTAATGAAGTGCGTATTACCATGGCGCAGTGCATTGCTGATTCCCTCTTGAATACACAGCAATAATTGCTCGGCCATCTGTGCCGATTCCAATTGTAAGTCGCCGTGAATTTCCACCGTTAATTCCGGCAGGCGAGTGGCAAGTGTTTCTACTGCCTGGCGAATATCCACCGTTAATGGTGTGCGTTGATCGCGCACCACCGCACGAATATTTTCCAGCAATTGTTTGGCCAGTTGTTTGGTTTCCGCAACAGACGTTTGTAATTGCTGATCGACTTTGTGTTGCAAAATTTCCAATTGTAAATTCAAGGCGGTGAGTTGATGGCCGAGGATATCGTGCAAATCGCGCGCAATGCGCAAGCGCTCATCCTGCTTGCTGGATTGTGCCAGGATAATTCGCGTCGCCAGTAACTGCTGATTGACCTGTTCCAATTCTTCACGCGCTTGCTTTTCGCTCACGCGCGCGAATGCGGTGCCCAGCGCAAATATTTGAAACCCCATAAAGGTAAGTGCCACTACGACGTGGTTGTAGAATTGCCATTGGAAAAAAATAATGGAATAGAACAGTAGATTGCTAAGCAGAACCAATAAGATCGCGCGCCGACGCGAAAAATAATCAGCCAGTTGCGAGGCCCAGACCACCAGTAGAATCGGTGCCAGATCGCTGGGGTGAATTAACAATAGCAAGAGCGCAATGGCTAATTGCAGATGCAAAAAGAGTCGGTGTTGCACGTAGTAGCGGCGATCACCCAGATGGTAAACCACAGTAGCAAACAAAATCAGAAAGGACACATAACCGGCAATGCCAAGCGCGGCAAAGGGCGAGCCTGACAGACGCTGGAACTCAATATAAACGACCGCACTCCAGGTAATTATCCCTGCCAACATTGGCAGATGTTTGTCATTGCTCATGGTACTTATCCAGAATTTAAGCTGCCTATCTTAAACCCTAAGTTGTCAGACTATGAACAGGACATTTGTCATCGCCTTTTAATGAGCCTTGTCACCCGTAATTGCTGAGTAATGACACCTGTGTAACGGGTATTCGCGGCTTATTCTGCAGTTGTTTTTAACCAACCGGAATAAGGAGTTTTGCGATGAAAAAATTGACGTTAGTTGCCATACTGGCATTGATGGGAATGAGCTTGCCAGCACTCGCTCACGAGTTGACACTCAAAATCGATAAAGTAAAAACACTCAATGGCAATTTGCTGGTTGCGGTATACGACCAGGCAGTGCACTACGATAGCAACAACCAGTGGGTAGCGGTTAGGAAAATAAAAATGACCGAAGCGCCCATGTTGATTTCCCTGGGTGATTTACCTGCAGGACACTATGCGGTAAAGCTGTTTCAAGATGAAAACGACAACGGGTATATCGACAAGAGTGTGATCGGTATTCCCACTGAGCCTTACGGCTTTTCTAATAATGGCGGTGCTTATGGCCAGCCTTCATTTGATGAGGCTAAAGTGCTGGTCGATAAGGCAACTGAAATAGAAATACAGTTGCGCTAAATAAAAACGGCAATCCAAATGGATTGCCGTTTTTGTCTTGCTGTTGATTAACTTGCAGGTTAAATCAACTTGCAAATTCTTACATACGCTGATTAGTTACAAGCGCGCACCAGATTCCAGGCATTTGCCCATGCCCAACCGGTACCTGGAGCGTATGGGCCACCCACAGTACACCAGCCAGAAACGGTACATTGATACTCGCTACCTGCGTTTTGCACTTTAGCGCCGTTAGCGTAGCTGGAGCCATTTACGTAAGCAGGAGAAGTACAGCTGCCAGTTGCTGTAGAAGAAGCAACAGAACTCACTGCAACACTGGATTTGCTGGAAGACGCCACTACCGCGCTGGAAGCTACTGACGATGAAGTCGGGCTGCCAGTACAAGCACCCAGGTCTAACCAATGAGCATATTGGCCAGAGTTGGTAGCTGGGTTGTTGTTTTGGGTCCAGTAGTTAGCCTGGTAGCGTTTGCCGTTGTACTGCACTTGTTGCGGGTTGGTGTAAGCGGTTTGCGCGTCCCACACTGGCAAACTGGCGCAAGTGTTGTTGGAAACGCTGGATGCAACAGAGCTGGCAACTGAAGACGCTACTGACGATGGTGCCACAGAGCTTTTTACCGAAGAGCTGCTGCTGGTACTAGGTACGGAAGAAGTGGTGCCGCCGTAGTTAACGTCGATACATTGGTAGAAACCTTCAGCCGCATCGCGTTCCCAGTCACGTTGCCAAATTGAGTAAACGATGTGGCGACCGGTGCGTTGTGGCAGGTTTACTACGTGGTTGGACACAGCTTCCTGATCGGCTTTACCGGAATCGTGGATCAATTCCAGGTCGCTCCAGCGCAGCGGTTGGCTGTGGTTGTAACCTTCTTTGGTGATGTAGTAACGGAAGTACCAGGTTTTGTGCGCGGCAGTGTTGGTCCAGGTAAAGGTGCGTGGGCCGGCAGTTACACTGGTTGCAGGCCAGTCGGTGCGCGCCAGGTCCATACCAAACAGGTTGGAGCGGTTGGCAGAACAGAGGCGACCATCCGGAATGAAGAACTCGTGGTTGTCTTTAACACCGCCCACAGCAACTTCCTGTGGGGTGTAAAGGCCGCCATTACCGGCTGCTTTCGCCGCGATACAAGCTGGATGGGTTGGGTTTTCAATGCCGTTTTCAGCACATTGGATGTAACGTGATTTTGGAGAAGATACATATCCATGGGCAAATGCCTGGCTGGCAGCCAGCAGTGAACCCATTACTACAGCGGCAATACCGCAAGTCTTTATTGTCTTTTTCACTCTCAATCTCCTGGGTAATTTAGATTGGCAACGTTGTTTTATCCAGTCCGACTTTAAGTAGGGATGGTAATAGTTTTGTCATTAAGTGCGAATTTGCGAAGCAATTCCGGCTTTAGGCGCCAATAAAGTTCGACTTTTGGTGGATAAGCGTAAAAATTGACAAGGTTGTCAATTTTTACGCTGAGCAATGCAGCTCACTGGGAGTTACTTTTGCGGTAAAGGAAATATGCAGGTAAAGGTACTACCTTTGCCCGGTTCGCTGGTGATTTGTAGTTCGGCGTCATGGCGCATTAACACATGCTTCACTATCGCCAAACCCAAGCCGGTGCCGCCGGTACTACTGTTGCGGCTGGCATCTACTCGATAGAAACGCTCGGTCAGACGCGGAATATGTTGGGCTTCAATACCTGGTCCATTATCGCTAACCGAAAAATAAAAATGTTTCTGGTCCTGCCATAACAACAGGCTGATACGTCCTTCATTGGGGGTGTACTTAACCGCATTGATTACCAGATTGGAAAAAGCGCTGTGCAATTCCTTTTCATTGCCCAATTGCAATAGCGGTTTGGTGGTGTTGTTGCAGATCAGCGTCAGCAGTTGTTCCTTTTCCTTGCTCAACACTTCGGCTTCACTTTTTACAATGGTGAGTAGCTGTTCGATATTGATTGGTTTGTGGTTGTGGCCGGCTTCAGTCGTTTCCAGTTTGGACAGCACCAGTAAATCGTTAATCAGCAGCGACATGCGTTTGGATTGTTGCAGCATTTGCTGCAAAGGCTTGTCCCAGGTGGGCGTGGTGTTGTTGTCGACCAGGGTTTCCACATAGCCATTGATAACGGTCAGCGGGGTGCGCAGTTCATGGGAGACGTTGGCGATAAAGTCCTGACGCATCTTTTCCAGGTTGTGCAACTGGGTTACGTCGCGAATCACAATCAAGCGCTCGTTTTTGCCAAACAGGGTAATTTGAAATTGCAGGTGTTTGGAGGAGAAGCGTGGCGAAGGCAGTTCCAGCGGCTCTTCGTAGTTGCCTTCTTCAAAGTAGGCGACAAATTTGGGATGGCGAATAAAGTTGATTACCGATTGCCCCTGGTCTTTGGTGCTGAGCGCCAGCATCCGGTGCGCTGCCGGGTTCCAGAAATCCAGATGGCCGCGCGCGTCCAGAATCACTAAACCATCTTTTAAGGCCGAGCTGATTTCCTGAATACGCTTAATCACCGCCTGCAAATTTTCTTTTTCCAGGCGTTGGTCGCGTTGCAATTGGTAGATGTTATCGAAGATCTGGCCCCAGATACCGCTGGCCTCGGGCGGGTGTTCGCTCTCCTGCCGCACCAGCCATTGGTTGAGGCGACGCATCTGCCAGAGCATCCAGAGAATATAGGCTGCGCAGCCAAAGAGCATCCAGAGCGCATAGTAATCGCTGAAAAAACCAATCACGCTGCAGACAGCAAGTATGACCAGGATACGCTGGAGTTCGGTGCTGAAACCTTTTAACAAAACCTAAACCTCGTGGCACAAAGCGAGTACAAGAGTTGGATTTATCTGCAAGACCATCGGAGACAGGGACGTCGACGATGAGCCTCCATGGATGGATTCACGGCGTGTCTTGCAGATAAATCCAACTCTTGTACGGGGGTACTGGAACTATCAGGCTTCAATACGGGTAGAGAAACGATAACCGGTACCACGTACGGTCTGGATCAGGTCTTCGTGGCCGTCAATGGTGAGAGCTTTGCGCAGGCGGCGAATATGCACATCCACCGTACGCTCCTCCACGTAAACGTTGCCGCCCCACACATGATCCAGCAATTGGCTGCGAGTATAAGCCCGTTCCTGGTGAGTGAGGAAAAATTCCAGCAGGCGATATTCGGTGGGGCCCATATCTACCGATTGGTTATTGATAGTCACCCGGTGGCTGGCGGGGTCCAGGCACAGGCCCTGTACGGTAATGGGAGCAGAATTGATTTGCGGATCGGCGCGGCGCAAAACCGCTTTTAAACGCGCGACCAGTTCACGCGGTGAAAAAGGCTTGGTGATGTAATCGTCGGCGCCTACTTCCAGGCCCTGGATTTTATTATCCTCTTCGCCCTTGGCGGTAAGCATAATGATCGGCGTGGCAGACGTCACTTCATCGCGCTTCAAGCGGCGCGCCAGTTCGATGCCGCTGGTACCGGGCATCATCCAGTCAAGCAGGATCAGGTCGGGCTTCTCATCAATGATCAGGCCGTGGGCGTCCTGCGCATTGCTCGCCTCCATGACCTGATACTCAGCCATCTCCAGCGCCACGCGCAACATATCGCGAATAGCGGATTCATCGTCAACGATCAGAATTTTGCGACCAGTCATAAAGGTGCTCTGCCTGAATAAACCACGGGATGCTTCAGGATTTATGAAGCTATTGTTGCAGCTTATTAAATAAGTTCAGTGTTACACATTTATGACAGTGTGCAGGATATTTGGGGAAATATCGCCTTGGACGATTTTCACGGAAGTTGTCTGCAGGAGGAAGATTAGTAACCAGCCGAACTTTTATTGCTCGGCTGGTGAATGGGGTCTTGACTAGTTACAGGTATGACTTTCGATAATGTCGCTTGATCCAGACAACGCAAGGCTGCTGTTGATCGCCCGGGTGAGGGTGTCATAGATAGTTACACTACGCGATACCATAATGCTTGCATCTTGCTGTTGGTAATCGACGCTTACACTTATCGCAGTAGCACTACTGAGCTGTACAGTAGTGTTCACCTGAAAGATGGCCCGGAAATTATTATTCTGCGCAAGCGTTAAGCTGGCATTCGGCACACTTACAGAAGGTGTCCCAATTAGTTTGCCATTGTTTAGATCAACGCTCAAAAAGAACACCATATCTGAGGCAGTTCCGAACCCGAGCGGCACATTTCCAGAATGAGATCCAGATACCGCAAAACAACCGGCAGAACTGCTTGCCTGGCTAGTGGCGGTTGAGCTGCCTACCGATGATGCGGCAGCGGTTGCGCTAGATGATGTGGCCGTTGAAGTTGCTACGCTTGAGCTACTGGCAACAGGCGTACTTGATGACGTTGCTGTTTCTGAATTTGAAGAGCTGCTGCTTGACTCATTGGTTGGAGTACTGGTGGATGCCAATGAGCTTTGCCGGCTAGAACTGGCAAATGAACTACTAGCCGTCAAACTGGAGGACTGATTAGCACTGGTCGTGCTGCTTGACGCGGCGGCCATAGAGTTGTTTGCGCTGGACTGGTTTTGGCTGACTGAGGAGCTGCTCGCTTCCAGGTTTTGTGAGATCACAAGATTATCGATGCGGACCTCGCCGGTAACGGCAGGATCTTTGCCGTTGGCATCGAACAGAATTCCCCAATGAGAGAAGCCTGCCTTATTGGCTGCCAGTTTGGCTGAAACAGCCCGGGGTTTAGTTTGGGTTTGTGGGAGTTTGCCCTCAATGATATTCCAGCTATCGGGTACCAGATTCACGGCACTGGTCAACCCGGCGGTGGTGTAGTTGTTATCGGCATCGGCGAAATAGAATCCCACCCGCAACTTGCCGTCAGTAACGTAGGCACCGGGAATAAAAACACTGGCACTGAAGGTGGATGCCGGGTTGGTAAGACAGGTCTCATCCAGATTGAGCGTTTGCTCCCCATAACCCCAGCGCTCCTGCGGGCTGCTCCACTCGGGTTTAATAATCGATGCGGGAACCTGACCAACCAGAGTAGGCAGTTTATGGCCGGTGAAGGATCTTAGGCTAAGGCTGGTAGGGGCGTTCGAATCAAAATGGATACTATGACAGGATTCTGCCACTGGCTGGGTGGACTGGCCTCTCTCCCAGCGGATATTGTCCAGTTGGAAATGTACGTTGGCCTGTTTATTCAATGCCGGCATTATCTGGAAGCCGCTGCGCACTTGTTTGATATTCAAGCCATCGCGGATGAAATCGGTGATGGGAAGTTCAATCGTTTTCCATTCATTGAGTGCGCCGTGTTCTATGTTTTTCTCGGTGGACTCACAGGGCCAGCCACAATCCAATGCAATTTGTAGCGGAGCGTTCTGGTCGCCTTTGCTAATGACTTTGAGGTCGAACACCAGTTTGCCGGTCTGATAGGTACTAAGATCCAGGCCCGCGGAGCCGACAATACCAAACCGCAGTTGGCTATTAGCTGCACCGGCTTTGTTGTAATGAATATCCAGAACTCGTTGGTGTGTAGATTCCAGCAGGTCCAGTTCAGCCAGGCTCAGGGCTTGGCTTTGTTTCGCATCGACTTCCTGGCCGACACTACCATCAGCATTTTTTTCGCGCACACTCGGGCTTTGCCAGGGTGAACAGGCTGCATCTATATAAACTGCCGCGTCATGAAAGCTGCAGCCCAACTCAGGTGCGTTGGAAGACGCGGCGCTGCTGGAAGAGATCGCGAGGCTGCTACTCGATTTGGCTATTGAGGAACTGGGTATGCTATTGCTGGTATTGCCGCCACCAGAGCCGCCACCACAAGCGGCAAGTAAAAAGCTGGTCGATACCAGAATAGGAAGTGCAGATAATTTCATCGCTATGATCCTTGGTCCATTGCGTCGTGATTTGTTAATTCCAAAGTCATTCCGTTTATTGCTAGCGACGGCTGCCATATACAACAGACCGCAAAACGTATTACTTGGTCAGGGGAATCGATAGTGCTTATCGAGTGGCGCGCATTTTAACATTCAGGTTAAAAAATGCACCTACATCCAGGAAGCGGTTGAGCGCGGGCGTACTTGACCGACATTAGTTATCAGATTGCGATGAAGGGGGCAAAACGTTGGGCGAACACTGTCGCCGCGCGAAGGGGGCAATTGCCCCCCTACCTGGTTAGCTTATTGTTGGCTGCAATTGCTTGCATCTATCAACAAGTTGTTAGAGCTGGTTAGCGGAAAAATACCATTAATGGCGCCGGTGATGGTGTCGAAAACAGCAACATCGCGCCATACGTTTTGGTTCGCGATTGCCTGTTGGAAGCTGTAGTTAAACTCGAAATTGGCGGAGCCAGGGATATGCTGCTGAGCACTAACCTGGAAAATTCGTTTGCCACCACTGCCAAATACTTCGAACACATCAGCATTGGGCAGGCTGATTTGAATGGGAGAGGTGTAATCCGCATTGCGCAATTGCAGGCTCATATAGACGTTTTGACCCTGCACAATGCCAAAGCCAAGATTGGCGCTACCAGTATCCAGACCTGCTTGCGCCGCACAAATTACCGCTGGGCTGGAGGAGCTTGCGCTGGATGTACTAGAGCTTTGACTCGCTTCTGAACTGCTGCTGGATTGCGACGAGCTGCCGTTACATGCCGCTGCATCTACCAAAACGCTATTGGTAATTACCAGTGGGTTAACGCCGTTTACCGCATAACTAGCTGTGTCGTAAAGGCTGAGGGTACGCGTTACATTCAGGTTGGCATCCAGCTGTTGATAGTTCAAATAAACAGAGAGCTGGCTGGATGACGGCAAATTTTCCAGTGCCAGGAGTTCATAAATAAAGATTGATCCATTCGCGCTAACTAGCGTTACGTACGCATTATTCAACTGAACTTCCGGAAGTTGCCAGCCCAAATCTGCGTTCTCTACCTGCAGGGACAAATAGATACGGTTACCAGCCGCTACATTGAAGCCCAACTCGGCGGGTGAATTATCCACACCACTTACCACAGAGCAGGAAGCGGTGCTGGATACAGAGCTAAAACTGGAGGTAGATTCGGCGCTAAAACTCGATGAGCGACTGGAGGAAGACGCTGCCTTTGATGACTTTGCGGCTTTGGAAGACTTCGATGATTTAGAGGGCTTCGAAGACTTGGATGACTTTGAGGATTTTGAAGATTTTGAAGATTTCGCAACACTGCTAGTGTTTTTACCAATCGACTGTGCTGGAGTTGTTGCTCCAGCAGGGATGGCAAGTGCGAATGCGAGCAAGCTACTGGCGACAAGGTTTAGGTATTTCATGGGTTTCATCTCCTGATAGGCGATAGTCCTTTTGCAGCGGTATCCCTGTGCGGTGTTCCTTGCCACAAAAAAAACTGGTTTGAGGTTGGGCCGCGATTATATAGCTAACCCAAGCGTCAACCTACGCCTAAATTATGAAGATTTACCTAGCGCCAAATCCGCCGCTATCCCTACAAAAACTGCCATACCCACCCAGTTATTATTGAGAAAGGCCTTGAAGCAGGCTTCGCGCGCGCGGAAGCGGATTAGCCATTGTTGATAAACAAACAAGCCGGTCGCCACCGCCAGCCCCAGGTAGTACAGGCTGCCCAGTTCAAAGCGATTGCCCACCAAAACCAGTGCGTAAATGGTGAGTACTTGCAGGGCACCAGTGATTAATCGGTCCTGCTCGCCGAATAGAATGGCAGTGGATTTAACCCCGATTTTCAGGTCGTCATCCCGGTCCACCATGGCGTAGAAGGTGTCGTAGGCGACTGTCCAGAGCACTACTGCCAGGTAAATCACCCACATATGGCGGTTGAGTTCACCGGCTTCGGCGGCATAGGCCATGGGAATTCCCCAGGCGAACGCGGCGCCCAGAACTACCTGGGGCAGATGGGTATGGCGCTTCATAAATGGGTAGCAGAAGGCCAGCGCCAAGCCGCCAATTGAGAGCTTGATGGTCAGCGGATCGGTCATGAGTACCAGGCCAAAGGCGGTCAGGCACAGGGTGACAAACAAGCCGATTGCTTCTTTGCTTGAGACAGCTCCCGTAGCCAGTGGTCGTTCTTTGGTGCGCGCGACCTTGCCGTCAATTTTGCGATCAGCGAAATCGTTAATCACGCAGCCAGCAGCGCGCATCACAATCACACCCAGCACGAAAATCACCAGATTCTTGATGCTCGGTATTCCCTTGGCAGCCAGCCACAAGGCCCAGAGTGTTGGCCAAAGCAGTAACAACGTGCCAATCGGGCGATCCATACGCATCAAGCGCCAGTAGTGCGGTGCCTTTTGCAGGATCAAGTTGCCAGATGAGTTATTTTTTAATGAATTTTCTGCCTTTTTAAGGATTTTGGCTGCATGATCCCTGTTAGCTGGAGCTGGAGCTGGAGCTGGAGCTGGAGCTGGAGCTGGAGCTGGAGTTGGGTGTGGCAGGTTCTTTTGCGACCGGTTTTTTCACACTAGCCTTCGGAGCAACTTTTGCCGGGGCATCAGTGACAGGTGCGGGTTTATCACTTCCGGCCTTTGGTGTTTGGGGCGTAGCGGTTTTCTTTATTGTCGTCGTGGTTTTGACCGGTGCCGTTTTCTTAGCGGCTGGAGTTGCCGCCTTTGTTGCGGGTGCTGTCTTTGGGCTGGCCTCTGCAGCAGCACTTTCTGCCGGTTTGGTCGCCGGTTTTTTGCGCGCGACTGGTTTGGCCGGCGTCTGGCTTGGCTCTGTCGAGCCAGTGGGTGCCGCAGATGTTTCTGCGGTGCTTGATGGTTTGTCGCTAGGGGTTGTCATCGCCAAAACGCCTGTGACTTGTTATTGGTATACCGATATTGGCTGGAGATTATGCCTGTTCCAGCACAAGGCTGGCGACAAAATCCGGCAGGAACACTTCGCTTACCAACAGCGGTTTGTCGTGCAGGGAAAACACCGAACGGCGCCCCCAGAGCAATGCCGATCTTGCCAGTGCTGCCGGCACGTAATGATGATTGCGCCCTATGGCGGCAACCGCAATCGGGCTGCGCACCAAATGCGACTGACTAAACAAAAATGCACCCAATGGGCGAGTGTGCTGCTTGCGCAGGTGGCGCAAGTCACCGGTCAGGCTTACGAGCGGTAAAATGCTGCGCGCGAATACCCAGGGCTGGCTGTTGCCTTTAAGAATTACTTCGCGGATCAGCGCGAGGTCGCTACAGCGGATTCCCAATGCCTGGCATTCATTGCGGCTGGCTCGACCGATAAATTGGCGGACTATCTCCACCCGAAATTGGCCCGCGCTTTTGGCGACCAGGCGTGCCGTCAATGAACCGGGATCGGTTAACCAGTGTTGCAAGGCAGGAGACGGGCGGATTGAGCGCGGCCATAGGGCGAGCGGGCGCCACAACAAGGCGGTTGGGGAATATGCCTGGGGCAATCGCTGTCTCCTGTGAGTCGGCGGGTTGGGTCTGGCGGATAAAAACACTTGCTGCCGGTTATGCGGGCCGCAGTTTATCAGCTTGGTTGCGCCCGGGCGTGAAAAAACCGGGAAAAGTCTGCCGCAAGCTGACTAATGCAGGTAAACTCCCCGGGCGATTCACTATCTAGGAGAAGAAAATATGCACAAGACCGATATAGTTGTAGCCCTGGCGAACAATACTGACCTGGGTGTTAACAAAGCTGACCTGGTCGTTTCAGCGTTTATCGAGCAGATTACCAATGCGCTTTCCCGCGGTGAATCTGTGGCATTGCTTGGCTTCGGCACCTTCAATGTCAGCGCGCGCGCGGCGCGCGAAGGTCGCAATCCGCAAACCGGTGCAACCATTCAAATCGCTGCCAGCAAAACCGTGACTTTCAAAGCGGGCAAGGCCCTGAAAGACGCGGTTAACGAGTAATACTTTTCTCCCGGCGGCATACTCATGCCGCCATCACATACATCAGCATCTGATCCAGCCAACACCAATTCAACCAACAATAAAGTTAATCAAAGTAGGCCCGGGGTGTATCTATGTCGCTAACCAATAAAATTTTGCTCGGCATGGTGCTGGGAACTATTGTCGGTTTGCTGTTCAACGTCTTGGGTGGCGATACCCCGAGCAAAGATGGCCTAAGCCAATGGCTGCAGGTTTTTGTGTTTGATGGATTATTCGATGCAATTGGTAAAATTTTTATTGCATCCTTAAAGATGCTCGTAGTGCCACTGGTGTTTGTCTCCCTGGTCTGCGGCGCCGCTGCCTTGGGGGGCCAGAGTCGTATGGGCGCACTGGCCGGAAAAACCCTGGGGCTATATGTTTGCTGCACCACTATCGCTGTTGCGCTTTCCATTACTTGTGCGGTATTGGTTCAACCGGGCGCAAATGTTGACCTTCCCACCGCGAGCAATTTTACCGCGCCGGAAATTCCCTCTATTAAAGATACATTGATTGATATTGTTCCGAGCAACCCGTTGCAATCTATGGTTGATGCCAATATGTTGCAGATTATTATTTTTTCGCTGTTGTTTGGTTTTGCCATTTCGCGTGTGGGTGGCGATGTGACTGGCAACATGATTGTGTTTTTTAATAATCTCAACGATGTGATTATTAGAATGGTGATGATGTTGATGCAGCTCGCACCCTACGGTGTGTTTTGTTTGTTGGCCAAGTTATTTGCTTCGCTGGGCTTTTCAGTCATCGTTGATTTGGCGAAATATTTTTTTACCGTGGTGTTTGTTTTATTTTTGCACGGCATAGGTTTTTACGGCGCACTGATTAAAATTCTTTCAGGTTTGAGCCCCGTTGTGTTTTTCAAAAAAATGCAAAAGGTCATGCTCTTTGCATTTAGTACCGCCTCCAGTAATGCCACCATCCCTATTACCTTGCGCACTGTTGAGCACGATCTGGGGGTGGATAATAAAGTGGCCAGCTTTTCTATCCCGCTCGGTGCAACAGTCAATATGGATGGCACCGCCATCATGCAGGGCGTCGCCACAGTGTTTATCGCGCAGGCTTACAATATCGATATTGGTATTGCGGGTTATTTGATGGTGATTCTCACCGCTACCCTCGCCTCCATCGGCACCGCAGGTGTTCCCGGTGTTGGCCTGGTTACCTTAACCATGGTATTGCAGTCGGTGGGTTTACCGGTGGAAGGTATTGCCCTGATTATTGGAGTGGACCGTTTGCTGGATATGATTCGCACCGGCGTCAATGTTGCTGGCGATGCCGTAGTTGCGGTGATTGTGGCGAAAAGCGAAAAAATGCTGGATATAGCGCGTTATAACAACGAATCGCTCAATGCGGAGAATGACCCGGTTTAATTCAGCTGGGTTGTTGAAAATAAAAAAAGCGACTGCGTAATACGGTCGCTTTTTTTGTTTTGTGCACTTAAAAAATTAATGTTTCGTGGGCGAATCTGTATCGAATTCCACACTAATAGATAAATCATCGGTTAGACAAGGCCAGCGTTCAAACTCTTGCTGCCAGCCCAGGGTTTTATGGGTATCTATGTAAGTAGAAAAATTTTTCCCATCAAATTTATGCTCATTGAGCAATAGCTCGGCCGAAAATAACACGGCTTGATCCAGCTCATTGGCAAAGGGTTCTCCAATTAATTCGTGTGCGATGACATTTGCCACGGTCATATCCATAGGCGCGAGTGGAATTCCACTCTTGGCCATAAAGCGATCATTCACTTCTTCCAGTAACCGATGCGCAAGATAAGCTTCATCGAGCAGGGCTTCCAATTGACTGTGTGGATCAATAATTGACGGCGGCGATAAAAAATAATCGCTGGCTATTTTTAATAGCGGTTCTACTTCGTGATAAATCCCCGCTTCTTGCGCCATGGTGCGAATTGCGTCGATAAAATCCGGCACATGTTTTATATAGCGCAGGATAAAGTCGGCCAGGCCTTTAGTTGCCTGGTTTTCAGGTAATTTAATTGCAGTGTGTAAATGGCTTTTGCGACATTCAACAAATTCCAATAATTTTCCTGAGGCGGAATCCTGAACTTGTGCCTGGGCAATTATTTGGCGAATGGGGTTGAGTGGGTCGTTCAAGCTTAGTCTCTGATAATAGTTGTAACTAATCACGTTAACAGTCCTTCTGGGCGCGAGATTCATTAATCGCGCTTTAAAAGTAAACCATGGTCGAGCAAACGC
>JAGKWY010000051.1 GCA_021151625.1 Gammaproteobacteria bacterium
GGTTGATAATTAACATGTGATTTTTGCCTCTCTATTGTTATTCGAGCGATTGATATAAACCTCACCCGCATTGCAACAGCAGGTAAAGCCAAACAACCGGACTAGTGTGAGAGCAAAAAAATAAATAGCGTTCGCACAAGCTGTGCGAACGAAACTTTTGTAGTTCGACTTACGCGTGCTAGCCAAACCTGGCACGCAAAAACAACACCGCTTCACAATCCCCATGGCTATTTGCGAGGTTGCTCACAGGTGTAAAAAGTGCAACTCAACTCCCACAAACGACAGGCATTTTTTTTGCGTGCATCTATGCCTGTGGCTTGCGTATCATGAGCAGCTCTTTCAGGGATTCACTCATGCACGCACTACCCAAACTTCAAACTGCATTACAACCATTGCTATCCAGGCAGGTGCATTTATGGCTGCTGGATATTCGCCAGTTCAGCAACTCACTTGCTGAAGAAGCCCTGGAAATAATGAGTAGTGATGAGTGTGAGCGCGCACAAAAATTTATCCGCGGCAAAGACGAATACATCGCCAGCCGCTGGTTATTGCGTAAGGTGCTGGGGGAGTATTTACAGCAAACACCCGAGTCGCTGGTGTTTAATCGCCATGAAAAAGGCAAACCCTATCTCGCCAATCACGCGCTGCAATTTAATTTGAGCCACAGCGGCCACTGGGCATTACTGGCTTTGGCAAATGAGATGGAACTGGGCGTTGATATAGAGCAGATCAAAGACTCGCGCGATTTGCTCGGCATCGCAGAAAGCTATTACCACCTGGATGAGTTTGCGCAACTAAAACAACAGCCGGCCGATGAACAAACTCCTTACTTCTATCAACTCTGGACCCTGAAAGAAGCCCTGTTGAAGGCATTGGGCGTGGGTATCTCCGCCGGACTGGAGAACCTTAATTTCACTCTGGGCGAGAAAATCTCAGTCTCACTCTCACCAGCGCTGCAGCAGCACGCAGTCACCGATAAATGGCAGTTTCACCAATGGCAATTGCCAGATACCAACTACTGCGCACTGGCGGCCGCCAGTACTGAATTACCCACAACCCACTGGTTTGATCCGCTCGGAGCACTCACCTGAGCCAGGGCATTCCGAGCTTTTTACCAGACTCTTTTTACTTGACTCTAGGGACTCCACTGCTAGCATGGCCGCCATTCCTGAACAGTCACTCAATAAGAAGATTCCATGCTGCCATTCCACGAGGCGGTGACCCTGTTGCACGATGATGTAGTGGACATGTCCAGCCTGCGCCGCGGCCGCCCTACCGCCAACGCCCAATGGGGCAACGCACCCAGCGTTCTGGTCGGCGACTTCCTCTATTCGCGCGCGTTCCAAATGATGGTGGCAATCGGCAATATGGATGTAATGGCCATCCTCAGCGATACCACCAACATTATCGCCGAAGGTGAAGTGCAGCAGTTGGTAAATGCCAAAGACCCCAATGTCAGCGAGGAAAACTACTTCCGCGTCATCGACAAAAAAACCGCCATCCTCTTTGCTGCCGCCTGTGAAGTCGCCGCAGTTGCCTGCAGCGCGACTGAAGCACAACGCAAAGCGCTGAGCGTTTATGGCCGCAAAGTGGGTGTCGCCTTCCAATTGGTGGACGATGCACTGGATTACACCGGTGATGCAGCGACTCTGGGTAAAAACGTGGGTGACGACCTGGCTGAAGGCAAACCCACCCTGCCGCTAATTCACGCCATGCGTACCGGCACCCCGGCACAAGCCGAACTGGTCGCCAATGCTATTCGCACGGGTGATGCAACACAGCTGCCTGCTATTCTGGAAATTGTCCAGGCCACAGGCGGTATGACCTACACTTTGGATTGTGCGAAGCAACAGGTCGAGGAAGCTATTGCCCAGCTCGCACAACTGCCAGATAACCACTTTACCCAGGCAATGAAACAGCTTGCGGAATTCTCTCTGGCGCGCAGCTTCTAAGCAGTCGCTGTTTGTGCCGGAACAGGCTTGGCGCTACCTTAACTGGACAACTGAGCCACAGTGGTTAGAATGGCGCACCTTTGCGCCGGGCCAGCCGCGCGCCATTATCAAATAGAATGTCAAATCAGAACGAGAAAAGCCCATGACCCCATTCGAACCCAAAAGCTCCTATAGTCGCGATGACCTGCTCCTGTGCGGCGATGGCAAACTGTTCGGCCCGGGAAATGCACAATTACCCAAGCCTAATATGCTGATGCTCGACCGTATTGTGCGCATCAGCCAAACTGGTGGCGAATTCGGCAAAGGCGAAATTGTGGCAGAGCTGGATATCAGCCCTGATCTGTGGTTCTTTGACTGCCACTTCCCCGGCGACCCGGTTATGCCCGGCTGCCTGGGGTTGGATGCTATGTGGCAACTGGTAGGTTTCTTTTTGGGCTGGAAAGGCAATCCAGGCCGTGGTCGCGCACTGGGCTGTGGCGAGGTCAAATTCACCGGCCAAATCCTGCCCACCGCCAAAAAGATCACCTATCACATCAACCTGAAGCGCGTAATCGAGCGCAAGCTCATTATGGGTATTGCCGACGGTCGCGTTTCCTGTGATGGCAAGGATATCTATTTCGCGCACGATCTGCGCGTTGGCCTGTTCCAAAACACCGACAGCTTCTAAGCTTTATAAAATAACGATAAGCGGCGAGTGCCCAAACTCCTGTGGCATAATACTCGCCGTTTAAAACCCGTCAGATAATTACGCCAGAGTTCTGTTCAAACCTGCTGTTCAGGCGCTGTAGCAAAAGAGTAAGAGGTAGCCTATGAAACGCGTTGTTGTAACCGGTATGGGAATCGTGTCCTGTCTGGGCAATGATAAAAATGCCGTGTTGGATGCATTGCGCGCTGGCCGTTCCGGTATCAAATTTCAGGAAGCTTACAAAGAGATGGGCTTTCGCAGTCATGTTGCCGGCTCCATTGATATCAACCTGTCCGAGTTGATCGACCGTAAAATCCTGCGTTTTATGGGCGATGCCGCGGCGTTTGCTTACCTCTCCATGCAGCAGGCGATTGCTGACTCAGGTTTGACTGAAGAACAAGTGTCCAACGAACGCACCGGTATTATCATGGGTTCTGGTGGTGCCTCTTCCATGAACCTGGTAGAAGCTGCCGATATCCTGCGCGAAAAAGGCTTGAAGCGTGTTGGCCCTTACCGTGTAACCCAAACCATGGGCAGCACTACGTCTGCTTGCTTGGCTACCCCCTTCAAAATCAAAGGTGTTAACTATTCCATCTCCTCAGCGTGTGCGACCAGCGCCCACTGCGTTGGCAATGCAATGGAATTGATCCAGCTTGGTAAACAAGACGTGGTCTTTGCCGGTGGCGGCGAAGAAGAGCACTGGACCCTGACCGCACTGTTCGATGCCATGGGCGCGCTTTCTACCAAGTACAACGAAACCCCGGATAAAGCCTCGCGTGCTTACGACGCTAACCGCGACGGCTTTGTGATTGCTGGCGGCGGTGGCTGTCTGGTGCTGGAAGAATACGAACACGCCAAGGCGCGCGGTGCCAAAATTTACGCCGAGGTTGTTGGTTATGGCGCAACTTCGGATGGCTATGACATGGTTGCCCCCTCAGGTGAAGGCGCCGTGCGCTGCATGAAGCAAGCGCTGGCTACCGTGCAGGGCGATATCGACTACATCAACTCCCATGGGACCTCTACCCCTGTGGGCGATTTGGCTGAGCTGCGCGCAGTGAAGGAAACCTTTGGCGACAAAATCCCCCCAATAAGCTCTACCAAATCATTGACTGGGCACAGCCTGGGCGCCACCGGTGTGCAAGAGGCAATCTACAGCCTGTTGATGATGGAAAATGATTTTATCTGTGCATCAGCCAATATCGAAACTCTCGACGCGGAAGCGGAAGGCATGCCTATCGCACTCAAACGTCAGGACAATGTGAAGCTGACTCGCGTTATGTCCAATAGCTTTGGCTTTGGCGGCACCAATGCGACCCTGGTGTTTCAAAAAGTCTAACGCTGACAACAACGCTGCATAAAAAAACGCGAGCTACATGCTCGCGTTTTTTATGCAGCGACTATTTTTTGCACCGGATTAATGCATAGCTAGTGAATGCCCCCTCAGTTTTACCCACCCCCAGCAACCACCCCTAACCGAAAATGATAATTTTTGCATTTTCCTAAAGTAAATTTGACAATTCGACGCATGATTCAGCAGTGGCTATTTAAAAAAAACCTTTTTTAGCGCCGATTCTTGCAAACAACTGGCTGGCACAGAGCCTGCATAGCGATTACCTGCAGTTTCAAACCCAGGGAGCGCCCCATGAATTTGTTTGTCGACGAGGCTCGTCAGCAACACTTTTCCTACCCCTTGCATGCATTGCGTGGTGTAGCCGCAGTCATCGTCTTGCTCAGTCATATTCACATGCGAATCAAAGAAGCCTATGGTGACTGGGCACTTCCACCTATTTTTAACGGCAGCGGCTCTGTTATTTTCTTTTTCGTCTTAAGCGGCCTGGTTGTAGGTGCCGCGCTGGCCAAACAGGAGTTAACTTTCGATCGCGCCAGCACTTATTTGCACAGACGCTTTTTTCGGATCATTCCGCTGCTATTTGTCACGGTAACCATCGGCGGACTCTATTTAGTACTGTTTAATGATTCGATGACATACTCTTTGTACGATGACGCCTATGGGGACTTTTCATTTGCCAAATTCCTGGCCGCCTATGTTGGCTATTCGCTCAAACCTAACCAACCCATTTGGTCTATCTATATTGAGATTATTGCTTCACTGCTAATTCCTTTAATGATTCTGACCGGAACACGTATTCGCAACATAGTCGCCACCGCATTTTTGTGTATTGCCTTTTCGTTGATCCCTTTTGAATTCAAACATCACTGGAATTTTTATATGTTCAGTTTCTATATGGGATTGAGCATACTCATCTGGGGAAAACATTTAGCGCGCTGGGCATCCTCACTGCCTCCCTTCGCTTTCTGGACACTGATATTTTTATTCGCTACTGCCTTTTATTGTGCTCGAATCTTAACAACGCCAACCTACGGTGATCTATGGATTGTGTATTGGGAGACATTCACAGTCACTCCATTGGTAGCAATAATTTATTATCTACCCGAGAGGTTTTCGCTGTTAAACAAACGACCATTTATCTTTCTGGGTGACATTTCTTATAGCCTATACCTAACCCATTGGATTTTATTAGTGCTTGCATTGAACTGCGTCACCACCTTGATGGGCACCAGCAACTCCAGTGCAATTATTTTCTCAGCAGCATCATTAATAGTTAGCTTTATTGTTGCTTACATTTCCTATCGCAAGATTGAACTCAATGGCATAAAGCTCGGTGAAAATTTACGCACCAGCAACCGACAACTGCAAAGCTACTCCCCATAAAAGCTACTCGCCATAAACTCTGCTCGCATTTAAACCGAGGGACTCCAGGATGAATATTTTTATTGAATCAGCAAAACAGCAGGGATTTTCCATGCCCTTGCACGCTTTGCGCGGCATTGCGGCACTTATTGTGCTTTTGTGTCATATCCAAGCGCGGATTGATGAAGGTTTTCCGCAATTTACTTTTACCCATATATTTAATGGCAGCGCCGCCGTGACCTTTTTCTTTGTGCTTAGCGGACTGGTTGTTGGCGCATCGCTTGCAAAAAACGGGGTTAACTTTCACTCGACACTGGTTTACACGCATCGCCGCGTATTTAGAATTATGCCGCTGATGCTGGTCACAGTAACGCTCGGTGGACTCTATTTACTTTATCTGGATCCGCACCTGGCATTTTCACTCAACCCCAAATCTTACGGTGATTTTAGTCTGGCTAAATTTGTCGCCGGTTACGTGGGCTACTCGCTCAAAGCGAATCCACCCACCTGGTCTATTTTTGTTGAGCTGGTTGCATCAGCCCTAATCCCCTTGATGATATTAAGCGGAAAAAATATCCGCCTGATGGCGCTCACATTAGTAGCCTGTATTGCACTATCGCTCCTGCCGTTTGAATTCCAGCACTATTGGAACTTTTACATGATTAGTTTTTATTTGGGGTTAAGCGTGTTGTGGTGGGGTAAACCTGTCGCACTGGCAACGCAACAATTACCCACCAGCATTTTCTGGCTGCTGATCGGAGGCATTTTTACTGCATTTTATCTGGTGCGATTAATGAGCGGGGCGGGCTACGGAGATGTGTGGATTGTGTATTGCGAAAGCATTCTGGTTGCACTGATGATAGCAGTGATTTATTACTCACCTGCGCGTTTTACTTTTCTCGCCAAACCTGTGTTTAAATTTCTGGGCGATATTTCCTACAGCCTCTATCTCACCCATTCGCTATTGCTGATTCTATTACTTAACGCCAGCATCTATTTACTGGGTGCATCCACCGCTGGTGCGCTGGTGTTTGTAGCGTCCAGCATTGTTATGAGCCTGGCAATTGCCACACTGAGTTACCGTGAAATTGAACTGAAAGGAATGCAACTGGGCGAAGAGATTCGCAAACAGAAGTTGGCTGTTGAAAAATTATCTTGATAGTGAGTGGCAGCGCAATAAATTACTGCGCTGCTTTAATTTGTTCGCGATTGTGCAGCCATTGTTTTACCAGCGGCAACAGACTTGGCCGCCAGGAGCGCGCTTGTACTCCGAAATAATCGCGCACGCGGCGACAGCCTAGAATAGCACTGAGGGGCTCGTTATCCGGTTCTTCATCAATCAATGAAAGACTCGGCTCCGCAGTAAGCAATTGCTGCTGGATCAACAGCTGCAACAACTGCTCCGCAAACTCATCCTGGGTACAGGCATCGCCACTGCAGTAATGCATCACGCCCCAATTGTCTGCACCGCAACTAATTTGTTTAATTAATGCTACTGCTACTCGCGCTGCATCCGACAAGGCTGTTGGCGCACCACGCAAACGTCGATTCACGCTCACAGAAGCACCCGCAAGATAGGCGCTTAACAAGCGTGTCAGCAGGTTATCGCCGTAGGCACCAATTACCCAGCTCAACCGCAGAATAATATGGCGTGGCAATTGGCTAGCGATCAACTCCTCGGTCTGCACAAAGGCGCGCCCGGTTTCATTGAGCGGCGCTACTGCATCCTTTTCACTGTGGGTACCTTTGGGATCAGCGCCAAATACGCTGTAGCTGGAAAAGTGAATCAGGGGAATATTGGCAGCTGCACAATGACTCGCGAGCACTTGAGCGGTCTGCACCAGCGCCGTCTGGCCGCCCGCGTGAAAAGCATCCTCCCACCCGCGACAATTCAATACCAGATCCACTTTATGCTGATTCAAATAGCTGGCAAGGCTGGCTGGGTCGGCCCAATCTACTTCCGCACCCGGCACCAGGATTTTAAATGGCTCACGCTCAAGCTCGTGCTCAAGGGTCTTGCCCAAAGGGGAAATTACATCCGTTAACAACAAGGTAAATGACATGCTGATCGACTAACCCGTAAAATTTTCCTGCATATTAGCAGCAGAACCCGCTGCTGCGGCAAGGGCAATTCGCACGCGAAAGACTTATACTGCGGCCCTTTTGCCGACCCGGCTTTATGGATTCGCTTTTTTTGGCTTCACCTTTGTGGATTGTTGATTGCCCATGACCCATGCACCAGCGTCAGTTGTTTTTGATCTCGCCATTATTGGTGGCGGCATTGCTGGCCTGTGGTTAGCCAATCGCGCTAAAAGCGCCGGCTATTCAGTCGCGCTATTTGAATCTGCAGATCTGGGCGGTGGCCAGACACTCGCGTCCCAGGGCATGATCCACGGCGGTATGAAATATACCCTTACCGGTGCGCTGACTGGCGCCTCTGAAGCCATCGCCGATATGCCCAGACACTGGCGCGCCTGCCTGTGCGGCGAGGGCGATGTAGACCTGCACCATACGCGCATTCTCAGCGATCATTTTTTTATGTGGTCGGGTGATGACCTGGGCAGCAAGCTCACCAGCTTTCTTGCCAGCAAAATCACCCGCGGACGGGTGGAGCCGGTACACCCGGATCGCCGCCCGCCACTGCTGCGCCACCCACTGTTTAACGGCAGCCTTTATCGCCTGGAAGATCTGGTGATAGATGCACATAGCCTGGTCACCAACCTTGCACACAATCTTGAAGGCCATTGCTTCCAGATAGACTGGAATCAAGCCGAGTTACAAAAAGACGATAACGGGCAATTGTTTCTAGAGCTGAAAAACCAGGAACAACTACTCCATATCCGCGCCCAGCGTTTTATTTTTACCGCCGGCAAGGGCAATGCTGAGCTGCTCGCCCAAATTGGCGAACACCAGCCCGCAATGCAGTTGCGCCCATTGCAACAGGTGATGGTCAAGCACTATCACCCCTTCGACTTTTACGGCCACTGCCTGGGCACAGATACCACGCCGCGCCTGACCATCTCCAGCCACCGACTGCCAGATGGCGGCCATGTCTGGTATCTGGGCGGCAGCCTGGCAGAAAAAGGAGCCGGCATGGCTGCCGAAGAATTAACCGCGCTGGCCGAACAAGAGCTGCGCAACCTGATTCCCTGGATCAATCTGCAGGGCGCCGAATGGGCCACCCTGCCCATCGAGCGCGCCGAGCCCTTACAGCCCGGATTTGCCCGCCCCGACAATGCCTTTGTCGAACAGGTCGTCAATACCAATTTGCTGGTCGGCTGGCCAACCAAACTGACTCTGGCGCCCAATCTGGCCAATCAGATACTGGAACTCCTGCACGAGAGCGGAGTCAATCCCGACGCCGACAAGCCTGACTATCGCTTGCTGCATGAATACCTGCCCTATGCCCTGCCGGGCAAAACACCTTGGGAAATCGCCTTCCCACCCAAGATGAGCGCCGAGCAAGCGCTGGCCTTACGCTTTAAAGAATCGGATGAGAACGACGAATGATGCCGCGCAAGCGCCTGGGGCGCACCGACATAACCATCAGCACCTTTGGTCTGGGTACCGTAAAATTTGGCCGCAACCAAAGCTTGAAGTACCCGCAGGCGTTTGAATTACCGAGCGATGAACAACTGCGCGACCTGCTTGCCTGTGCGCGCGACTTCGGTGTCAACCTGCTGGATACCGCTCCCGCCTACGGCTATAGCGAAGAGCGCGTTGGGGACTTACTGAAAAAGGAACGCAAGGATTGGATAATCTCCACCAAAGTGGGTGAAGAGTTTGTCGCCAACAAATTTACCGGCGAAGGCCAATCCCATTTCGACTATAGCGCCAAGCACACGCGCCTGAGCGTCGAGCGCTCGCTGCGCCGCCTGCGCACTGACTATCTGGATTTGATATTGATCCATTCCGATGGTAATGATCTGGAGATCCTCACCCAAACCCCGGTCATCCAAACCCTGCAGCAGCTTAAGCAGGAGGGTTGGATTCGCGCCTTTGGTATTTCTAGCAAAACCCTGAAGGGCAGCCTGCTCGCCGCCGACCTGTGCGATGCAGTTATGCTGGTTCACACGCCCGACTACCTCGACGAAGCCTCAGCGATTGCAAAATCTGCGCAACAAGATGTTGCAGTTCTATTAAAAAAGGTTCTCGGCAGCGGACATATCTGCCATGATGCGCATCCCACTGGCGACCCTGTACAGGCCGCCCTGGATTTCGCCTATACCCACCCGGGCGTTACCAGCGCCATTCTAGGCACCGTCAATTTGCAACATTTGCGCGATAACCTGATAAAAGCTGGCACAAGGGGGAAACCTCCGGCCATATCCAGAAACTGCATGAAATCCGCCTGGACTGCGATGAGGATGTAATAGTCCTGCAGGTTGAACAATTGGGCGGAATTGCCTGTCACACGGGGCGGGAGTCCTGTTTCTACCGGGTTCTGAAAGACGGCCAATGGCATAGCGTTGACCCGGTCCTGAAAGATCCTTCGGAAATTTATTAATCCTCCAGCACTGGCAAGTAGATGTTTAATGAGTAACGATATTCTCAAGCAACTAACCGAAATCCTTGAAGCGCGCAAAAACAATGCGGACGCCGAAGGTTCCTACGTTGCCAGCCTGCACAAAAAAGGGCTGAATAAGATTTTGGAAAAGGTCGGTGAGGAATGCACCGAAACTATCCTGGCCGCCAAGGATGCCCAGGCCAGTGGCGACAATTCTGATTTGATCTACGAAACAGCAGACCTCTGGTTTCACAGCCTGGTAATGCTGTCTCACCTCGGCGAAAACGCCGATGCAGTATTGAATGAACTGGCGCGGCGTTTTAATGTATCTGGACACGATGAAAAAGCATCGCGCCCACAAGAATAATCACTGTAGTTAAATTTTTGCGAGGAAATCATCATGGGTCTCAGCGGCATTAGTATTTGGCAATTGCTGATCGTATTGGCGATCGTAGTTATGTTGTTCGGCACCAAGCGCCTGCGTACACTGGGCAGCGATCTGGGTAGCATGATCAAAGGTTTCAAAAGCTCCATGAGCAGCGAAGAAGCCGCCAAGGCAGCAGAAGAAGAGCAAAAGAATCTGGAACAACAGCAAAAAGCGGCAGCAGCACAAACCACTGCCGAGAAAGTAGACCAAAACAACACCAAGGTTTAATCCGTGTTTGATATTGGTTTTACCGAACTGCTGTTGTGTCTGGTAGTTGCGCTGGTGGTGATTGGCCCCGAGCAACTGCCCGGTACAGTGCGCACTGTTGCCCTGTGGATCGGCAGGTTGAAGCGCAGCCTGGCCGAAACCCGCACCGAGATTGAGCGGCAAATTGGCGCGGACGATATTCGTCGCCAACTGCACAATGAAGAGATACTGCGCAACATCGAGGAAACTCGCCTGCAAATCGAGGCCAGTATTCGCGAGCATACCGAGCGCGCCGAACAGGAAAGCGCCGAGGCTGAGCAAGCACGCAGTGCGGCAGATTACGGCCCGCCCGAGGAATTGCCCGATCATTCCCACGGTAGCGATCATGATCAGGGGCATAGCAACCTTGATCATGACAGTGCCAATCAGGCCACTACAAATAGCCATGCAAATGCGAGTAAGCCAGCAGCACCTGCAGCCCAGGTGACAAACAGCGCAGCCCCTGTGGCAGCAGCGGCTCACAATAATAATCAGCAACACCCAACGCCAGCGGCGACCGCACCTGCAGCAACACCTGCTGGTGTGGCTCAGGTGCCCGCGGAACCTAAAACAGGCTCCGGCCAACAGGCGGTATAGGTCAGTTAGAGTTTCATGAATCAGACAACCCAAGATGATAAAGAACAGCCGTTAGTGCAGCACTTGATAGAGCTGCGCAATCGCCTGCTCTATGTGGTGTATTTTTTACTGGCCGTATTCCTGTGCCTGTTCCCTTTCGCCACTGATATCTACGCGATTATCTCTGCACCCTTGCAGGCAGTACTGCCCAAGGGTACCAGTATGATTGCGACTGATGTGATATCGCCCTTTTTGACTCCGCTAAAATTAACTTTTTACCTTTCGCTCTATATCGCCATTCCCTTCATCCTGATCCAGATCTGGAGCTTTATCGCTCCCGGCCTGTACAAACATGAGCGGGAGCTGGCAGCACCGCTGATGATTTCCAGCGTGGTGTTATTTTTCTCCGGTATGGCCTTTGCGTATTTTCTGGTGCTGCCAATGTTGTTTGGCTTCACCATGGGAATCCAGTTAGAAGGCGTTGCGACCATGACCGACATCACCAAGTACCTCGACCTGGTGCTGCACATGTTCCTGGCTTTTGGTATCGCCTTTGAGATTCCAGTTGCCACAGTACTGCTGATTCTGGCCGGTGTTGCCACCCCGGAAGGCCTGGCCGAAAAGCGCCGCTACATAATCGTTGGCTGTTTTGTGGTTGGGATGCTGTTAACACCACCCGATGTTTTCTCCCAAACCCTGTTGGCAGTACCTATGTGGATGCTGTTTGAGTCAGGCCTGTTCTTTGGCAAACTGATGAAAAAGCGCAGCCAGGAGCGACGCGAGGCGGAAGAACAAACCAAAGAGCAAGACTGACCATCCTCAAAAAATATTCAAATATGTCTCGCAAAAACAAAAGGCCAGCAACTGCTGGCCTTTTGTTTTTTAACCTTCAGGTTTTTGAATCGTGCTTTAGCAGGCGGTCATTCCGCCACTAAACCCGGTTGGCAAAAGCCTCCGCCAGGGTTGCCTTATGAGCCTCAAATTTCTGCCAACCCAACTCATGAAAGTAGAAGGCGACAGTGTTAATGGCGGGTTCGATCAGCGCCAAAGCGCTGCCTACCAAAATGCTGCCGGTTAACGCGTAGCCCACAGTGAAGGCCACGCTGAAATGTACTACCGCGAAAGTTGCTGTCTTGGCCATGATTAAATCCTCACTTAGGCTAGAATCGGGTGGCTAATCGGCGATCAACCATGGACTCATCATAAGCAGGCAACAATCATTATCAAAGAAAATTAACCAAGCATACTTGATAGCAATTTTCTATGATGCTTTTTGCCAGCGACTGAATGGCATAGAGGACAGGTTAGAGTTGAAGTAGCGCGCATCACTGGTCACTTCCTCCCCAACCCACTCGGGCAAAGTGAAACTGGTATCCTCACTGGGCAATTCAACTTCAGCGACCACCAGGCCCAGGTTTTCCCCCAGGAATTCATCCACTTCCCAAATAAAGCCTTCAAAGAGGATTTTGCGACGATATTTTTCAATCAGTGGCTGTTCGCACAACCCCAGCAATTCACGCGCATCCCAAAGCGGAATCGGATACTCAAATTCCGCACGGCTGGCCCCCGCTGACTTGCCCTTGATGGTGAGAAACGCTTCCTCACCAGCAATACGCACGCGCACCGTGCGCTCTTTCGCGCGATTTAAATAACCTTGTGAGTAGTAAGTTGCCGTCGCATCGCGCCAGGCATCACCAGTAACTAAAAATTTTCGTTCGATTTCAATCGCCATGAACCTTGTCCTTTGATCAGGGTTAACAACAAAAATGCAATTATCCAGTATCCCGCTGTGCCGCCACCACTGGATTTTGATGTGGCGTTATTGCTTGCCGCTGAAGTGCCGGCAACCGCCTGGCTGCTGGCGGTTGAAGATGAACTGATCACCACCGGCTCGTCCGGTTTATCCGCAATAATCACTTGCAACAAGTTAGGTGATGCCAGCGCAAGACCATTACGCGGGTTATACAAGCGCACAAAAAAATGTTCGGAGAATTCATCGCCGGGATTATCAGTCGCTACCGGAATTTCAATGACTTTGTCGGCAACATCACCCTCTGCCCAGTGAACACTACCGCGCGTTGCGGTGTAATCCTCGCCTTCACGCGCATTGCCTGCCTGGGTCTCGTAATAAACCTCCACTGCATCTTTACTGCCATCACCCCGCTGTACTGCTATTGATAATTTTTCGCCTTCCTTTGCAGAGACACGGGCAACAGAAAATTTTGCGCGGCCCTGCTCACCAGCAGTGTTATCGCGAATCACATACAAGCCGCTGTTGATGTCGTTAACCAAAATATTGCCACTGGGTAAAAAGGGATAAGTACCCCAGGCGCCGTTGAAGGATGCCGAATCGGTGATGGGATAGGTATCGAAAAATCCCGCTTCCTTTGGATTGCGCGGATCAGAAATATCCAGCACCACCAAACCACGTTCGTAATTGGAAATGTAATAACGATTGCCACGCGCATAACCGTTGTGATCAATCGCCGGCGTTGGCCCGATATATTCGCCCGCTAATTCCGGGGCACGCAAATTATTAATTGCAAAAAAACGTACGCGCGTATTTAAACTGTAACGCTGTTCATCCAGCTCATCGTGCACGGAAATAAATTGCTTGTCTTCCGTCCACCAACCCGAGTGCACATAAGACACATATTGGTATTGCGTACGCGATAAATTTGCCGGCGTCGCATTGTTGGTTTTATCCCACAACACAATTTCATCTTCGTTGTAGTCCAACAACACATCACAGTCATTATTTTTATCGACGCACTGTTCGCGACGCGCATCGGTAATCCACAGCGATGACACATCATGACTGTACCAGTTGCGCGAATTCAGTAAATTTTTATACACCAATGTGGGATTGGCTGGATTCGCCAGCGAATAGGAATTAAATGCCCCGCCCTGTTTATCGCTACCGGCAACATGCATGTAGGCAGTCTTGCCAGTCAGTGCAACGCCGGTTGAATAATCCACATTGCTGATATAAATATTGTGCGCGCTGGTATCCGTAGTTTCACTCGCTGCCACCACCACTTTTTGCGGCAGCTGGTTTAAATCCAGAATCATAGTGCCGACACTGGCGGCATCGGCAGTGACGTAGGCATAGCTACGCCAGCGGCGCAAATTTGCATCAAAAAACTGATAGGTTTTTAAATCGCGCCAGATAGTATTTTGACTGGCGATGAAAGTTACCAAGCGCGGATTTTGCGGATCAGTAACCTCCACAATACTCACACCATTGGTTAACCCCACCAGGGCATATTCGCGCCCATCATTTAAATCGTAATGACCCCAAATATCATTGCCGTGGGAAGCGCTATTGCCCAGGGTGGACAAAGGCACATGGGCTAATAAATCCAGGCGATTGCAACTGAACTCGCTCGCCTTTCCTTGCACGCAAGGCACACTCGCCTGAGCGTTATTCATTGCGGTTAATTGCGCTTGCTTGGCATCGAGGTATTGCTGCTGTTCGCGGTTCAGGCCTTTGGTATCGGTGATAACGGTAAAGCCCTTTTCTGCCAGCCCGCTTGCAAATTCCGCCGGCACGCCGATCAAAATACTGTTGCCAGTATTGGCTGATGTTTTCTGAAACGTATTTTTTTGATGTCCGCCCGACACAGGGACAGCGCTGGAACTGAGATAAAAAATGGAATCCACATCAGTAATTTCATAGCGACCTTCCGCCACCAAAATGCGGTCGCCCTTGCCCGCCTGCTTGGCAGCGTAGGCGATGGTTTTACAGGGGGCATCAGTGAGATCGCAGCGCCCTTCATCTTTGCCAGCTTCCGCCACATAGCGCGCTTTGTCATGCTCGGCATGGGCAAGCACAGGCGCGGCCCACATAGCATTAACACTTATAAAACCAATCCCTAATACCGAAACATAATTTATGCGCACGGCTTACATCCTTTATTGTTAACAACGATGGCATTCAGCCTAGGCGATGGAGGGAGGTAACTCAAGGAACCCGATCATGGAGTGTAAAGATAGATGGCAATGGCAAAAAATGAACGAAAAAAAAGCCGCGCATAGTGATGCGCGGCACAAGCTTCAAGGTTACGAGGATTAAAAGGTGTAGTTAGCCCCAACATAAAAAGTACGGCCAAACCATTGCAAGGTACGCGTCAATTCCTCATTGAACATGTAGCTTCTATTAGGTTCGTTGGTAAGGTTACTAATTGAAAAAATCACATCCACACCGTTATCAAATTTATAGGCAGCTTGATAATCCAGCAGGGTTTCCGGTGCATAGATAATCGGTTGCAAATTGATGTTGCGTGTCTCGCCCACAAAAGAATCCTGATAGGTAGTAGATAGGCGCGTTTCAAATGAACCCAAACTATAAAACACAGTAAAGTTCGCCGATTTTTCTACTAATCCGGGGAAGGGTAAATTATTGCTGCCCTGCACACTTTCCACCGGATTCACCACACTGATTTTACTATCAGTCAGCGAGTAAGCCGCACTCACCCCCAAGCCCTCCCAAATTCCTGGCAGGAAATTAAAGGTTTGGGTGTAGGAAATTTCCAGGCCGCGAATATAACCGCCTTCTTTATTGTTGATGGAGGTGGAGTAATCTCCATTTTGCACGTCCTCCTCAACAATAACCCCGCCGATAGTAACGTCATATGTATCTGGCATATCAAAACCAGCTGCGCGGAAATCAAAGTTTTCGTAAGTGATATCCTGAATAAATGATTTGATATCGCGGTGATAAGCCGCAATCACAAATGCACCATTGGTATCCGGCATATAGTGCTCAAAAGAAATATCGACCTGATCTGCAATAAACGGTGTAAGGAAAGGCGAGGTATTACTGCCGTAATTAAAGTAAGGAATATTTCCCTCTACCGATACCGAACCTTCTGAATCCGGTGCGGCGAGGCGATTGATTGGAGGGCGAGAAAGCACGCGCGCCAATGCCAAGCGCAAGTGGTTGTCTTCTGCCACAGTGTAATTCAGGTTGAGCGATGGCAAATTGTGATCGTATTTGGCGCCCAGCGTTTGATAGGCGTACTGACTAAAGCATTCACCTACCTCATCACAAATCTCCATTGCACCTTTGGTTTCATCGCCATTTACATTTACCAAGGCAACGCTGGATTGATCGCTGCGAACATGGCGCACACCAATATTGCCCACTAAATCGCGGTTAAATACTGTGGTGGAAATATTGGCTTGCAGATAAAACGCAGACACATTTTCATCGATATTCGAACGCTGTTTCATCGACCAATCACGCCCCTCGCCCCAGCGCGCAGCAGGCTCAATCGAACGTGTACTGGCAACGGGGGTGGGATTTTGTGAGGTTGCGGCAGGTACAGGCCCTAACACCAAACCATCTTCATAGGCCTGCTGGATAATTTTATCGCCGTCAATCGCGAGGAATGAGGGAAAATTTTTAAACTCCCCTTTCCAGTTAACCACATCGGAATTGTCGGTAGTAATTGGTAGTGACCAATCGCTGGTAATAGTACCGGCCGCACCATCGCCATATACAAATACCTGGCGACGGTCTTTATGGTTGCGCTCGGAATAACGCGCACCGGCTTCGATAGAATTAATAACTGGCAATTCCAATTCATATTTCACATCAAAACGCGCGGCATCAATCACATCGTCATTAATACGTGGATAGCGCTCATAGTTGGTCATGCGTAAATTGCTCACGCCATTGCTGTCATACCAAGTGTAATCGCGACTCAAATTTACACTGGGCACGTTAATGCCATCGAGCAAATAAGTCACCGATTGATCCGGGTCGCGCTCGAACGGATCTGTCTTGGGCGCGGCAGCCGATTTGGGGCGATACAAATGCGCGCGCACTACGCCGTCTGCCTGCACACCGGAAGCATCTGAGTGCGACAAGTCAAGCGATGCAGTCAGCGCATCCTGTTTCCATTCTACATTCACACCGCCGGATAACAGCTCGTTGGTTTGGGTTACGTCGTTGCTATTAATTTGCAAATTAAATGCAGTGGGGCTGGTATCGCTCACTTTAAATTCGCCGCCTACCACCGCGACGTTTTCCCACAGCACCAGATTGGTAATTTCAGCATTGCGCAGCGGTTGAATGCGGAAACCGCGCGAGTAGCTATCGGATTCAAATTTGGAATAGAAAATATCCGATTGAACCGACAGGTTTTCGTTAGGCTCAAATTGCAAAGAACCTACATAGCCATCGCGCGTTTCTTCACCACCGGTTTGAAACACTTCAAAACCTTCGGCCATGAACACGGCCGAGGGGCGATTTGCCGTGGGTAATAGATTAAAATTTTCATCCACTACGCTGATGTCACTGGTGCCATCAGCATCGACTATGGCAAAGGGATTGGCTTCGTAATTGTATTGTTCAAAACGCGTTGCCGAGCGCGGCTGCACTAAACGCGCATAACCCAGCGCCACACCGAGTTTGTCATCGAACATTTTTTTCTGGAAGGACACCGAAAAGCGCTGGCCGTAGGGATCGGCACCATAAATATCATCGGCCTGGTCATTAAAACTGCCGCGCACACCTAGCACGATTTTTTGGTCATCCGCCATTTCCAGCGCGTTGGCGGTTTTTAATTCCACCGAACCAGCCACACCGCCTTCAATCAGCGATGCCTTGGGGGACATATAGACTTCCACCGATTGAATTAACTCGGAGGGAAACTGGCTGAACTCCATGGCGCGGGTACCGTTAGGTGATACCTGCTCGCGGCCATTCAGGGTGGAAAACACAAAACCCTCACCCATACCACGCACTTGAATCGTCCCTGCCTGACCACCAGAGCGGGTTACAGTAATACCGGGTACACGCCCCAGGGCATCGGCGATGGACACATCGGGCAGGCCACCCAGATCAGCGGCGGAAATTGCCTGCACCACCGTATCGGCATTGCGTTTGGTTTCAATCGCGTTTTGCAGTGAGCGGGCATAGCCAGTCACCATGACCTCTTCGACTTGCATGTCCTTCGGCGATTCAGGTTCAGCGTCTGCTTCCTGCGCCAGCAGGTTCATGGACCAGGGCGAGAGGGTTAATGTAGCAACAATCAGGGCCAGGGGCTTTACCGGGAATTTTTTCATTTTTCGTCTTCTCTTCTTGTCCGTTAGCTATCGCACAGGGCTCCCGCGCGCGGCAGGAGCCGGCTCTGGTTTAGTCAGCTGCAACTACCGTGAGGGTAATCGCACCGGGGCTGGTGGTATCCACCGTGAAGCGATAGTTCCCGGCACTGGCAATGGTGATCGACAGGTTGTCGTTAGAGCCCTGAATCAATTCGCCCGGCTCACCAAGGACTACCGCCGAGCCGCCGAGGTTGGGATTACTCCAGTTGGCTTCCGCTACTTTGAATTGATAGGTACCTGCGGCCATGCTCAGGGTCAGGGCGTAGATGCCCTTGCCCTGATAGACGAGATTATTGGTGGCATTGGTATCACCCCAACCGGCCGAGGACACTTCGCCGCGCAAGTAGATGGGCGTGGCTGCAAACAAGTCTTCGCGGTAAACCTTGATGCGCGGTGCATCCGGGTTGCGCGCATCTACTTCAAAGCGATAGGTCGCTGCTGTCGCCACAGTAAAGGTGATATTGCTGTTGCTGCCCTGTTCCAGGGTGATGGATTCACCCAGCGTCACACTGGCCGCCGCCCCCATATTCACGGTGCTCCAATCGCTGGACGCCACTTTGAACTCATAGGCCCCGGCAGCCATAGCCACGCTGATGGCATAAACGCTGTTACCCTCGTAAGCCAGCAGGTTGCCCGCATCCGCATTCCACTGACTGGCAGTCACAGTACCGCGCAGGTATACCGGCGTGCCCTTCCAGGTTTCCGGGTCAGTCACACGCAGGGTCGGCGCGGTGATGCTGCTCGAAGCATCCAGCTCAAAGCGGTATTGGCCAGTAGTCGCGACAGTGATGGTGATATTGTCGTTGCTGCCCTGTGCCAGGGTGATGGAGCCACCTACAGTGATGGTTTGGTTGGAACCCAGGTTCGGGTTGCTCCAGTTGGCCTCGGCCACCTTGAAGTTATGAGTGCCGGCAGTCACGGTGAGCAGCGCGGTATAAATGCCGTCGCCTTCATAGGTCATGCGGTTAGCGGCCGTTGCATCCCAACCGGCAGATGAGACGTCGCCACGCACATAGAGCGCTGTATCGCCGTAGGGCACAGCAGTACTGGAACCTATAGTGGCCTTGGCCGATAAGCCCTCGCCTTGTGCGCCAGCTTGCGGCTTCACAAACACCGCTGTGGTGTAAGCCGGCACGCTGAAAGTGCCCCCGCCTTCCGCCGCTGCAAAGCTGGCGGTGCGCACCACAGAATCCGCCGAGTTTTGCTGGGTGCTGTGCAATACAAAACCGCTGGCAGTTTTCACCATCGCACTCTGTGCCGAGGCAGTACCATTGATGACCACCACCACAGCGTTCACAGCAGGATCAAGGTCAGCACGGGCAGTCGAAGCACCATCAACCATCCCCATGCCATCGTCGATGCTCATCACAATCAGGCCTGCTACTTGCGATTTACCACCGTCATGGAAGCCGACGCGATCCATTACCTCAGTCGCTGTTTGCAAGCTAAACAGTGGACTGCTTGCGGCAATCGAAAGGAACTCATTAAACACCGAAGAAGACTGGGCGATATGAGTAGCCGTCGGCTTGGTATTCGGGCTCGCGAACAGGGCAGTTACCAATGGATCAGTCACCCCATCGCGCAACTCGGGCGGCAGGCCCACCGCCCAATTATTGGATTGCTTGGTGAAATCGATGGCGTTAAACCAATCGCCAGCGTTATAGCTGTTGGGCGACATGGATTTGGAGCGCAACAGGTCGTTACCCATGTGGATAAATGGCACCCCCTGGCTCAGCAAGGGAATTGAGCTGGTCAGGCTACTAATACGCACGCGGTTGGCAATGGTGGTGCTTTCCGGTATCGCATTGGGGCGATTTATCCAATCCCACAGGGTTTCGTTATCGTGCTTGTCCACATAATTGATCGCCTCTTGCGGGTCCAGATTGTAGGCGCCCACAGTTTCGGCATTGATCATCGCGCCGGATTTGGTTTTGAGTTTGAAGGCGCTCAGGTTGCCTGCCAGACCGGCGCGAATCGCATCCACATTCTCGCCGCGAACCAGCGCCATGCGCTGCAGCGGATTGCGAATGCGGTCGTTAAAGGTGCCTATACCAGTGCCTGCCAGAGCCGCCTGAGTAGAACGCTCGGCAATCCGATCACCGGAGGTGCCACCAGCCGGGGTCCAGGCTTCGGCGTAGAAGTAGTTATCGGCATCCACCGCTTTTACCGCGTTATAGGCATCCACCAATACTGACTTGGGCATATAGCCGGATTGGTCAAAGCGGAAACCATCCACCTTGTATTGCTGCGCCCATTGCACTACCGAGTCAGCGACAAACTTGCCCATCATGCGATGTTCAGTGGCAGTGTCCGGGCCGGCAAAGGTGCCGGTTTCCGGCTCGCCCGTAGCCGGGTTGGAGCGGTAGTAGTAACCAGGCACAACCTTATCGAACACAGAATTGGCAACTTGCGCCCCGGATGACACCGTGTGCGGGTAGACCACATCCATCACCACCCGCAAACCCAACTGATGCAAGGCCATATTCATTTCACGCATTTCTTTTACGCGCACAGCACCTTGTGGATTGGTGGCGTAGCTGCCTTCGGGCGCATTGAAATGTTGCGGGTCATAACCCCAGTTAAAACCATCCAGGTCAGCAATCGCCGCCACCAGCGAACGTGCCTTGCTTGATTGCGGATCAAACCCTTGCAGCACACTGCGTACCGTTGCGCCATTGCTCACTGAACCATCGCACACACTCACCGCATTTTTATTCGCAACCTTCGCGCATAACTCAAAAATAAAACTGTCGAGATTAATTTGTGTGGTTGCATCTTCGTTGATGGAAGAACTGTCGTTGCTCGGCAACAAATGGATATGCGTTAAACCCGCATCCACTAATGAACGCAAATGTTCAACCGGTGCAGTATTAGTTTGCGCAAAGGCGAGATATTTACCGCGGAAAGCGGCCGGTGTGCTTTGGTCATTGATGCTGAAGTCGCGCACATGGCCTTCATAAATACTGGCCGCTTCCGGTGCCGCGACTGTCGGCACTGCATGATTATCCCAACCAGCGGGTTTTACATCCGCATCATTTAAATTCACAAATTGCGAATGACGGCCATTGGTGGAGAGCGACACAGAATAAGGATCAGTTACTTCAAGGCGTTGAATTGCTTTTTCCAGCGCACTGTAAGCGGTCACGCGGAAGCGATAATACTTGCGATCCAATTCCGCTGCAGTGCCCTGATAACTCCACACACCGCTATTAGCATCCCACTGCATGGCTTTGGTATCAGTTACCCGCAATGGTTCACCGGAATAAACTCGCAGCTCTACATTTTGCGCAGTGGGAGCCCACACAGAAACACCAACACCGCTGCTGTAATTTACCCCCAGTTTTGCTTCGTCGGCATCTGTTGCATTGGCGGTATAAAGTGCATCAAGAACATGTGGCAATTGAATACGTGTTGCGCGGCCACGCTCAACAGTGACGGTTGCACCTGCATCATTTTCTTCAACCGAATCGTAGCGACCAAGAATTAACAACTCATCTTTCAATGCTGATTTAATGGTATCTATGGAAACTGATGAAGGTAAATCATAGGCAAGGTAATTAGATAAATGCGGCACCAGCGCTTGCTCTTCTGCGGTCATTGCGCGTGCAGAATTCATGGTTGCCAGCAACTGACCACCTTGCACACTGCCATCTTTTGCGGCGCTCATACCGCCTGCTGTCGAGCGATACAACTCCACTTTTTTATTGGCCGCAAATTCGCGGTTCCAAATAATCGTACGCGGGCCAATCCAGTGGGCTTCTACATCGGTGATGCTCAACAATGGACGATCCAGCGAGCACACATCATTAATACAAATTGGAATAGTGCTGGTGCGGCTATTGCGCATATTGTCGGTGTTTACAATCACCCAGGCCATGCGATCAAAATCGCCGCCATCGCGTTTGATGCTCACTTGCAAGTCGCCAGTTTGCGCTGCACCACCGGGCGTTTTGATAATGAAATTGCCGCAGGTGCCCAACTCGCTGGTCGGGATAACAAAGAAAGCGCCGTAGTAAGGATCATGCCTTACACCAACGGCACCGGTATCTTTACTCGCAATACCAGGACCATTAGGCCAGGTAGTAGGAATTGCATAGGTACCACCCTTGCCATCAGTTACCGAGCTACCCCAACCGTTACCACAGTCTTGCCACAAGTGCAGGTTGTAACTGGCAAACGCACTTAATTTGTCCGCGCTGTCCAGGTTGACATAAATCACTACTTCATTCGGGCCAGGTTTTCTTTCCGGTGTTGGAAAATCCGGTACTACGCAGTCGGCGCCACTACGCACTTGTCCTTCCGGGCAGGCAGGCAATTCAAATGGCGGGCGAGGATCACCGCAGGTGCCGTTATCCAGAATCACTTGTGGATCGCGACAAGTCGGTAAATCTACTTTTTTATTGTCCGTACCACTGCCGCCGCCGCATCCCGCCAGCGCGAATACTGCAAACAGCAAGGGTATTGCGCCGCGCAATACCCGCCGGGTGTTATTTCGCGAGTCAAGGTTCATCTGCTATCTCCCGATAATTATTTTTTGCAAACAAAGAATGAAATTAGAATTCCGCCAAGCCATATATCCACACCGAATGAGCCAATTATTTTTTAACGCACAAATAAAAAAATGTGTGGATGCAAGTGATCATTACCAGCGGCTGCGCCGAATCAGCCTGAAGTTTTTCCGGCAATGCTTGATGTTATAGCTATAAAAAACAATAAATTGAATGATCAAAGCTTAGTCTAAGTTTGTAAAAATCCACGCGCAAACTACATACGTATGCAAAAAAGCGGCAGATAAAACAACAGGTATTGCATACGTATGCAACAAAAGAAAGGTAGAAAAAAGTAACACTTTTATGGATGGGTAAAAATTAACGCGGATTTATTAATTCAGTTTGCGATATAAAAATATCTGGTAATGAAAAATCATTACCAGATATTTGCAAGCATCATGTAGATGAGTGCCCCAACGAATAACGCAACAACATTAACTATGGCGTTGGCTGGGAACAAATAGCTATTTAGCTAAAGTGGTTTGTGATTCAACAGCAATACTTTCGACTCCAAGGGCGCCAATTTTATTTGGGCACTCGCCTGTCGGCTATTAACAATCAGAGCAGCAGCCTTTTTGTTTTCACTCAAGTGAGACTCCAATTGATATTCGCCGTTCGTCAGCTGCCATTGCGCAACTAATTCCGGCGGCAACTGCAAACTGAATTCACGCGTGTCAGTTGCACTGAAATTACTCACCACTAACCAGCGCTGCTGTGAATTCCAGCGGGCAAAGGCAAACACTTTGCCATCGTAACCAGAAGTGCGCAGGCGATTGTAAGTGTGCAGTTCCAGATAATTACCACTAAACCCGGGCTCAGCAGAAAGATTAAGCAGTTGACGATAAAACTCGCGCAGGGATTTTTCTGCATTGGTTGATTGGCCCGCATCGAATTTTCCGCCGTTCATAAAACGTTGATGCGCAGGCACACCGGCGTAATCAAAAATGCTAGTGCGTGAGGGGTCACCAAAACCGGAATCCAATGCACCTGCCTCACCCACTTCCTGGCCAAAATACACCATGGTAGGTGAGCGGCTAATTAATGTTGAAACCACCATCGCCGGTTTGGCTTTTTCCGCGCTGCCAGCAAATTCAGGGCTTGCTATGCGTTGTTCATCATGATTTTCCAAAAAGTGCAGCATATGGCTTTCAATATCGCTCATACCTGCTTGCACTTTAGCAATCACATCGGTTTCTGCCTTGCCTTGCATAATCGCTTTTAACCCGTCATACATCTCCACTTTGTCATAGAGATAATCCATTTTTCCAAGCTGCAAGTAATTGCGATACTCCGCCGGGTTGTAAACTTCCGCCAATAAAAATGCACTGGGATTTTTATGCTTGATCGAAGAGTTTAAATAACTCCAGAATTCCACCGGTACCATTTCCGCCATATCAAAACGGAAACCATCGACGCCTTTTGCCAACCAGTATTCTGCAATTTGACGGAATTTAATCCAGGAATTCGGCACAGATTTTCCTTGCCAAAAATCATAATGCTGTTGCACAGATTGCCGCGCATAACTAACCGGTAATTCAGGAAAATCCTTACTGCCATCGGGGCGTACGCCGTAATTAATTTTTACCGTTTCATACCAGTCATCAAACTTCGGTTGCGCCAGGCGCGAGCCATTACCGGTCCACTTCGCTGGCTTTTCATCAAATTCTCCATCGCTAAGTGGATGGGCTTCACCGCCAAGCGGGCGATAACTTTTTTTCTCTTCCCCAGCTCTAAAATCGGGCACCTTAAAATTTTCGCCCACCACATAATAAAAATTATTATCGCGCGCATATTCAACCGTTTTGTTATCGCGCGCCCCAAAATCCTCCACACCTGTAGGCTTGCTGAGCGAGTGATAAGCACGGGCAACATGGTTAGGCACTATGTCGATAATCACCTTCATACCCTGCGCATGGGTGCGCGCAATCAGCGCTTCAAACTCTTGCAGGCGTTTAGCCGGGTCAACCGCCAGATCCGGATTCACATTGTAATAATCTTTTACCGCATAGGGCGAACCTGCACGGCCTTTCACTACATCGGGATCATCATTGCTAATACCATAGGCAGTGTAATCGCGAATTACCGCGTGATGCGGCACCCCCGTATACCACACATGGGTCACGCCCAATTCCTTAATCGATTTGAGCGCGACCTCATCAATATCATTAAATTTCCCTACCCCATTTTGTTCAATGGTGCCCCAGGGTTTATTGGTAGTATTTTTGTTGCCATATAAGCGCGTGAAAATTTGGTAGACCACAGGCTTGCCTTGCATGACCACCTCCTGTGTAGCCGCTGTTGGTTGCGCAGCAATAGAATTGGAATTTTTATTTGCGGCACAGGCAACGACTAACGAACAAACCACTAGCGCACTGCCAATTAGTATTTTTCTTTTCATACAGTTTTTTCCTGGAAAAAAGCCATGGCATGCCTAAATCCCTCCCGACCTCCCTTTATAAAAGGGAGGTGGGTGCAGCTCCCCTCTTTAAACGGGGGGCGCAGCCAGAGGGGTTGGGGGAGATTAAATCAGGGCAGCGCTTTAAAACGAATGGCAACACCGCCGCTGGTACCTAACTTGAATTTCAAATTATCGCTGGCGGTGACGACTTTCTTCTCAATGACCAGATCGTAAGGATTGGTTTTCCATTCGGCCTTGTCGCCATCGCGATAAATTTGCGCTTCGTAGCGCTTACCGGCCTTAAGGAAATTTAGCGGGATATTTACTTTGCGCGCAGCTTCGTCGGTAATTGCACCCACAAACCAATCCTCGCTATTGCGCTGCTGGCGCGCGATGATCGCGTAATCGCCCACTTCACCGCCAATCGCTTTAGAGACTTCCCAATCGGTGGGTACATCGCGAATAAATTGAAACGCAGGCTTCAGGGTTTTCCCATCCTGCTCGTAATAGTTTTCAATTAAATCTGCTGCCATTTGAATAGGGCTGTAAATAATCACGTAGAGCGCCAGTTCTTTTGCAAGTGTGGATTGCACGCGATTTTCCGCATCCAACCCATAGGGTGCAAGATTGAAAATGCCCGGCGTGTAATCCATTGGCCCGGCGAGCATGCGCGTAAAGGGCAACATAACGGTGTGCTCGGGCGGATTCGGTGGTGAGCCCCAGGCGTTGTATTCCTGACCGCGCGCACCTTCACGCGCAATCCAGTTGGGATAGGTGCGACGCAGGCCGGTATCTTTAATGGGTTCGTGGGTATTAATGCTGATATGGCGCTCCGCTGCTTCAGTAACCGAACGCAGGTATTCGCCAATCATAAATTGGCCATCGTGCCATTCGTTGCGCGCAATACCATTTTCATCAATGCGCTTGGCTTTGCCACCGTCGGCAACGTAACCGGTTTTTACCTGGGTCACGCCGTATTTTTTATACAGATCAAACGCATCATCCATTTGGTTTTTGTAATTGGTGACCGCACCGGAGGTTTCATGGTGACCAATCAAGCGCACACCTTTATTTAAACCGTAACGCGTAATTTCTGCGATATCAAAATCTTTATAAGGTTTGGTAAAACTGAAAATATCACCGTTGTTGTACCAGTCGCCATCCCAGCCTTCGTTCCAACCTTCCACCAACACACCATCAAAACCATTTTGTGCGGCGAAATCCATATAGTGTTTGGTATTAGCAGTCGTAGCGCCGTGCTTTTCACCTGAGCCCCAGGTGTTGGTGCCCACATGCATGCCCCACCAGATGCCGATATATTTTCCCGGTTTTACCCAGCTGACATCGCCCAATTTATTCGGCTCGTTTAAATTTAAAATCAAGCTTGAGTTAATTAAACCGGCAGCGTTGTCGGCAATTTGAATGGTGCGCCAGGAAGATTTAAACCCTAATTGCGTTTTTACTTTTACACCGTCCGACCAGGGCGTTAAATCCGCTTTTAATACACCGTCGCGCTGTTGGTCCAACACCATAGCCGCGTAATCCGTCAGCGCCGCTTCGTGAATACTCACATGCACACCCGAGGGCAATTTAAAAGTCATGGGCGTATGGGCGCGGTCCATTGCTTTAAGTGGAGTAGTGTTATACAAAAATTCGTAGCGATTCCAGGCGCGCCCGGGAATCCACCAGGCGATGGTTTTATCCGGCGCGGGAATAATAAATTCGGTTTTTTCATCGATAATTTCGATCTTGTTATCTTTGCGCGGTGCCAGCTTTTTTTGCTCCGGCACTTCATAGCGAAAGCCAAGGCCATCATCAAATAAACGCACACGCACTTGCATGGTTTTTTTGGTGTTATCAATGCCAGTCAAGGTCACCAGCAATTCATTGTGGTGATCGCGCATCAAACGCTGCTCGCCCCAGGGTTGTTCCCAGGTGCTATCACTGCTCGTAGTAGCGCTGTCGGCGATTTTTAAATCGCGCACAAAGCCATCTACCGCTTTAAATTCCAACCCCAGGCGCGAAGGCTGGATTACCTCCTGCCCCTGATAGCTAACCGAGTAAGTGGGAACACCTTTATCATCGGTCAGGGTGAATTTAATTTTTCCATCGGGCGAGCTTTGCGCAACACTTGCCGCATAAAGCGACACACTGCTAAACAGCGGGATAAGCGCAAGCGAAAACGCAAGACGCAGGGGTATAGGTGATCTGGTTGGCGATCTATTCATTGTTATCAGCTCTCTTGTTAACTCACTGAACTTGACTCACTGGCGACTTAACTTTCGGACAACCTGGCTATAACCATAGCCTATTCAATTGCCACCAGTGGTGTAGGGTTGTGTTATTGCAACTCAAGCACGAGCGATGACTTGGCCGGCAACTGCAATGCAGAACCAAAAGTGATTTTTTTGTTTGTAAGCACATCGCGCGCACTTTGAGTGCCTGCCAATAATGAATCAAAGCGCTGTAAAGCCAGTGTTTTTTCTTGTTTATTTTTGTTGAGCACTACCATGACTTTTTTATTATCCAGATAACGGAAGTACACGTAGACGCCATCAACTGGCGCAAAATGCATTAATTTTCCGAGATGAATAACGTCAGATTTTTTTCGCCAGCTGAATAGCGATTTAATAAATTGTTGTGCGTCTTTTTCTTTAGCGGACAAACCCTTGCCACTAAACGCATTTTTACTGTCGCCTTGCCAACCCCCAGGCATGTCGGCGCGCACGGCACCGTCATCGCGCTCTTTGGGGCTGGTCATTAACACTTCCGAGCCGTAATAAAATTGCGGAATACCGCGCATGGTCGCCATATACACCATGGCCATTTTGAATAAATCCACATCTTCATTCAGCACTGAATATATGCGCGAGGTATCGTGGTTTTCGGGAAAGATCACCAGATTAAATGGATCAGGGTAGAGGAAATCATTGGCGAGTGTTTCGTACAAACGAATTACACCAGTGCCCCCGGATTCTTCTTCACTCAGTGCCTGGCGCAACGCATCGTGAATCGGAAAATCCATCATGCTGGTGATATAGGGTGTGTGACCATTGGGATTTTGCTTTCCCTTTTGCCAGTGCGCGACTATGGCCGGATTGCCACTCCACTCCTCACCCACCATGGTGAAATTGGGATATTCCTCCATCACCGCTTTGGCCCAGCGCGAAAGAAATTTTTCGTCGGCATAGCCATAGGTATCTTCACGCACACCGCTCAAGCCCGCGAATTCAATCCACCAGAGTGTATTTTGAATTAAATAATTGGCCATGTGCGGATTGCGCTGGTTTAAATCCGGCATGCTGGTAACAAACCAACCGCTGACAAATAATTCTTTATCTGCCGGCGCCGCATAGGGATCTTGTATAACGGTACGGCGATGGGTGGTCTCGGTATATTTTTCAGGAAAATTTAACCAGTCTTTTTCCGGCAAATCTGCCATCCACCAGTGCTTGGAACCTATATGGTTCAGCACTATATCCTGGATAACACCCAGATTTTTTTGTTTGGCTTTGTGTACGAAATTTTTAAACTCTTCGTTGGTGCCGTAGCGCGCATCAATCAAATACAAATTAGTCGCCGCATAACCGTGATAGGAATATTCAGGTTGATTATTTTCGGTTAAGGGATTCGGCCAAACCTGGGTAAACCCCATACTGGCAATGTAATCCAGATGTTGCGTCATACCAGCGATATCACCGCCGTGACGACCGCCTTTAAAATCGCGCTTGGGTTGCTCGCTTAACCCCGGCATAGCATCGTTCGCAGGATTGCCATTGGCAAAGCGATCCGGAGTGATTAAATAAATTGCATCTTTTGCGCTAAACCCCTGGCGACTGGCTGAATTTTTTTCACGCGCATGCAATTCGTAGTCGTGTCGGCTTTTTTCCTGGCCACCTACTAAAAAGCGGATCGGAAACTTGCCCGGTTTGGCATTCGCATCAATGTTGATAGTGACAAATAAATAATTAGCGCTATCGGCTTTTTCGGTATGAACAACACTTACTCCTGCGTAATCGATAGCTGCTTGCGCTGCACCAATGTTATCGCCGTGTACCATTAACTCTACCTGGTTGTACTTCATGCCCACCCACCAGTTGGCCGGCTCCAGGTGTTTAACCTGATACTCCTGTGCCAATACCGGCAATGGCAATAATAAACACAGAAAAATCCCGTTAAGAAAATTGCGCAGGTTGGGCGTGCTCATACAAAGACCTCAATGAAAAATTATTGTTGTACTAAAAAATCACATAGACACAGGATTAACCGCCGGCGCAGACCCGTGCGCAAGCTGTTGGCGATGGGGTTTAAAATTCATGCCGCAACGCTGGATAAAAGTGCTGATTTTTTCCAGGTTGTATTTATTGGCAAAATCATTACCCGGTTTTAATTGTTGCTGCGTAGGGTAAATGCCGTAACCGGCCAGCAGGCAATGCCAGGAAGCACTGGGGTAATAACCGGTGATTTGCTGACGCTCCAGCTCCTCCGTTAAATTCTTGCCACCAACCCAGGTCATTAAAATATTGCGCAGGGAATCCGACAGTTTTTCATTGCGCGCATTCTCCAACCAGTACGGGCTATCAGTGCGGGAATTAACACGATAGTGACAGACAATATAATCGCGTATTGCTTCAAAGCGGCGATTGATGCTTGCATTAAACGCCGCACGATGTTGCGTAGTAAAATTGCCCGCTTCATATTGCTCAATAAAACCCTGAATCGTTTCCTGTACCAGATGCAAGGCCGTTGCTTCGAGGGGTTCGATAAATCCTTGCGACAAACCAACTGCGACACAATTTTTTGCCCAGTGCTGCTCTACCCTTCCCACATTCATTTGCAAATGGCGCGCTTGCACATCGGAGTCCAGTAAGCCGAGATGTGTGCGCAATTCGGTTTCAGCTTCATCTTTGGAACAAAAATGCGAGCTGTAAACATAACCGTTGCCAATGCGACTGGTTAAGGGAATGGCCCAGGCCCAGCCACATTTTAATGCAGTGGATGTTGTTTGCGATTCAATCTGCTCACCAATCGGTGTAGGCATCACCACCGCCGAGGTATTAAATAAATTTTCACCGAAGGGTTTAAACGGAACCTGCAAAGCTTTTTGAATTAGCAATCCAGAAAATCCTGAGCAATCAACAAAAATATCCGCTTCAATAATTTCGCCGTTATCGGTAGTGATGCTGGCAATATCACCTTGCTCATTCAGGTTTACCTGGGTGACAGTTGCCTCTTTATGGATAACGCCACGCGCTACAGCTTTAGTGCCGAGAAATTTCCCCAGTAAAGTCGAATCAAAATGGTAGCCATAGCCAATTTCGAAGGGAAAATTTTCATTGGCCACAGGCGCTAATTTTTGCTTGGCCAAATAACTGGCCAGAAAAAAATGGTCGGGATGCCCTTCTACATCTATGCCTTTTCGACGCACAAAACTATTGTGAAAAAATGCGGGAGCTGTGTAGTCGTCCGGTTGGGCAGGAAAGGGATGAAAATACTGTGTGAAGCCTGGGGTAGTGGACCAATTGCGAAAACTGATTCCTGCTTTATAAGTCGCGTTGCATTGCGGCATCCATTCAGATTCGGCAATTCCCAGTGCATCCATAAAACTTTTTAATTGTGGCGTAGAACCTTCGCCCACACCGATAATGCCAATTTGCGGCGATTCCAGCAGGCTAATAGCAAAACCCAAATGTGCCCAGCGCGCGGCCATTAAATTGGCGGCCATCCAGCCGGCCGTGCCGCCGCCGACAATCACAATTTTCTTTGGTGTCGCTGCCTGGTGATTCATAAGCCACTCTCGTGTTTCTTAATCGGTTTTGGTAATTATTTTTTTGTTACATTTTTTAGTAACGCGTGTTGATAAGGCGGCAGCCAGATAAAAAATCACCCACATGGAATGCCATGTGGGTGATTAGTCAGGCCATTAACAAACCGGAATTAGAGTTTGTAGTTGACGCCAAAGAAGTATTGACGACCAAAGTACTGAATCGAACCGGTTTGCTCTTCATTACCGAAATAGGTTTTGGAAGGTTCGTCAGTCAGGTTGTTAACCTGGAACACTAACTCAACGCCATTTTCGAATTCATAAGAGGCTTGGTAATCCACCACTGATTCATCCGCGTAAAACACTTCCTGAGTTTCCACCGCAACCTGATTGGCCACAAAGGCTTCGCGATAACGATAGTTCAAACGCGTTGAAAAACCTTCGTAATCATAGAACAGGGTTGCGCTCAGGTTGCTGGGTGATAAACCTGGCATGCCGATATCTTTCTCTTCACCGCCAAGGTTGTTAATACGCTCAACATCACTTTCGGTATAAGAATAGCTGCTGCTCACGCCCAGACCAGACCAAATTCCTGGCAGGAAATCGAAGGTTTGGGTGTAACCCAATTCAATACCCTGGATGTAACCACCCTTGGTGTTGTTGTAAGCGGTTTGATACTCACCACCGGGTTTTAATGGGTTGCCAGTATTGGGGTTTGTATCCGGCACATTGAAGCCCAACGCTTTGAAGTCAACGCCGCGCAGGGTGATATTTTCAATAAAGGATTCAATATCCTTGCGGAAAATGCCCACCACAAACGCACCTTCTGTATCGGCAAAATAACGCTCGTAAGAAAGATCGTATTGAGTCGCATAGAATGGGTCCAACAGCGGGCTGGTATTGCCCCAGGCGTTGAATCTGTCTTCACCATCGATCCAGGAGCCAGCGCCAGATTTTAATTGGCTAACCGGTGGACGTGACATCACTTTTGCTGCGGCAAAACGAATTTGATCCTGTTCGGTGATTTGGAAATTCAGGTTCAATGATGGCAGGTAATCGGTATATTTTTGGCCCAATTCATTGCGCACATAATCATTGCTAACTACGCCGCGCTCATCTGTAATTGGAATGCCCGCACCAGCACCGATTTGCAAATAACCATCGCTGGATTGGTCGGATTCAATCACACGCACACCCAGGTTACCGGTCATATTGGTTGAGCCGAGTTCCGATGCGAAATTTGCCATCAGATAACCAGCTAATACATCTTCAGTGACAGTACCGGACTGAATCATGGTCCAGTTGTTGGACCAGTTAGCCACTGGATTCCAATCGCGACCACGCGCCTCTTCTACTGCAGCAACTGCATCAGCAAAATCAATCGCGAAGAAATCTGGCATGCCTTTCAGGTCACCACCAAATTTCACAACTTTAACCATGTCATCGGTTAATTGAATCGGTAATTCAGTCGGGTGATTGCCGAATTCAGAACCGTAACCTTCCTGACCGCGCTTGCCAGTGTATTCACGTGAAGAATTACGCAGGCCCGCTTCGATAGAAGTGACAAAACCGGATTCAAACTCATACTTCACATCAATTTTTTGCGCATCTATTTCGTTGTGAGTAATGAACGGCCACTGACCTACTTCGGTTAAAGCAATACGATTCAAATTTGTATAGCTTTGTGCAGCTGTAAAATCTGCCGGTTCCAAACCATTATTTTTGTAAGTAATGGTTTCTGCAGAGCGCACAGGATTGGCAACGGTAGCATCGTTATACAAAAGCGCACGCGTGCCGCCGTTTTGGAAATCACCGTCAGATTCAGAATAGGAAAGGTCGGCATTGATTGTCCAGGCATCCAGTTTCCATTCTGCATTCAAACCGTAAGAGAGCACTTCTGCTTCGCGCGAGTCATTGTCGTTAACAGTAAACACTGCAAAGTTAGTAGTGCCATCACCGGAAACAGTGCCACCCACCATTGCATTGTTCACCACTACCGGATTGGTAATGCTATTGGCAGAGTGCAGGGTTTTTACACGGAAACCACGTGCAAAAGCTTCAGAATCGGCCTTGGTATTAAACACATCACCTTTCAGGGTAAAGGTATCGCTCGGTTCCCATACAAATGTTCCGAGGTAGCTATCGCGCTGCTCTTCACCGCCGCGCTGTTGCATTTCCATACCTTCACTCACAAATTCATTGCCAGCTTCTGCATCGACATTGCGCGAGCCGTTGTACTGTAAGCCGATATATTGGTTAGCAACACTGGGCGCACTCAACTTGGCATAACCAAACGCAAGGCCAAGGGTGTCATCGGCAAACTTGCCTTGATAGGACGCGTTAAATCTGTGGCCCAAATCAATCGCATCTTCTACTTCAGAAGTACGGCTGTTGGAACTGCCACGCACACCCACATTGAATGAATGGTCTTGTGAATTTTTCAGCGGGTTTACTGTAGTCAATTCAATACTACCGGCAACACCACCTTCAATCAGCGATGCTTTGGGTGATTTGTAAACTGCTGCCTGGGAAATTAATTCTGAAGGATATACATCAAATTCAATGCGGCGACCGGCAATGGGGCCGGTGCTGGTACTAACTTGTTCGCGGCCATTCATAGTGGCGAATACGAAATCGCCACTCATACCGCGGATATTTAATTCACTGGCCTGGCCGCCGGTGCGCACCGAAGTAACACCAGGCAAGCGCGATAAGGAGTCAGCAATAGATACATCGGGCAAACCACCGATATCATCAGCAGAAATCGCTTCAATTACGGTATCGGAATTGCGCTTTGCATCAATCGCGTTCAACACGCTTTGACGGAAGCCGGTAACAACAACCTCTTCAACTTCTTTCTCAGCGCTCTTGGTGTTCTGCTGCGCATAAACAACTTGCGAACCTGCCACCATGGTCATAGTAGCGGCCAGTGCGAGCATGTGGTTAAACGTGGGTTTTCTCATGGTTTTTTCTCTCCGCGGAGGTATAGCTTTTATTGTTAGCTTGCTGCGTTAACGACATTCCTTTGTACGCAACTGGCGTAAACAGAATGGTTCTGTCGTTGAAAAGATGGTAGGCCTTAGGGTGTGGCATCCACAATAGAATGCATACGTATTCAAACCACCGCATACGTATGCTCCAACTGGTTACCATTGAGGTTGGCAGTGCGGCAGCCGTGTCCTTCAACAGCAATTAATGTGTAATCGGCATGCAATGGAATAGCGACCGATTGTGCAGAAAAATTAAATGCGCATAACAATTTTTCGCCGTCATATTCGCGCGTGAACACCAGATAATTTTCCGCATCGGCAACAAAAGCGATGTCACCCAAACGCAATGCCGGCTGCTGTTTGCGCCAGTGCATAAAGCTGCGATAGGCGTTGAGGATGGAATCGCGATTGTCATCTTGCAAACTTACCGCCACCGCTTTGTGCTCGGCAGCAACAGGCAGCCAACCACTGGCGTGTGAAAAGCCTGCGTGTTCGTCGGTGTGATTCCAGGGCATGGGCGTGCGGCAACCATCGCGGCCTTTAAAGCGCGGCCAGAAGGTAATGCCGTAAGGGTCTTGCAATTGCTCAAAGGGAATATCCACTTCGGTCAAACCCAATTCTTCCCCTTGATAAGAGCACACACTGCCGCGCAACGATAACAACATGGCATTCAATGTTTTTGCCAGTTGCGGTGACTGGTCTTTGCCGCCCCAACGCGACATGACACGCACCACATCGTGATTGCCAATCGACCAGCAGGGCCAGCCTTCCAATAATTTTTGCTCCAGCGTTTCAACTGTTTCACGAATATAGGAACCGGAAATTTGATCGACCAACAATTCAAAACTGTAAGCCATGTGCAAGCGCGAATTGCCTGCGGTGTATTCCGCCATGGTTTTGAGTGAATCTTCCGAGGCAATTTCACCCAGGGTTACTGTGCCCGGGTAGCGATCCATCAAGGCGCGCAGCGATTCTAAAAATTGCAGGTTTTCCGGGCGATCACAGTCGTAGACGTGACGCTGGAAGGCGTAAGGGTTGTCCTCACGGAAACCGCGCCCTCTGCGTTCGGCTTCCGGCTTGGCCGGGTTATCGCGCAGCAGTTTGTCGTGGAAGCAAAAAATAATTGCATCCAGACGCAGGCCATCCACACCGCGTTTTAACCAGAATTCCACTTCATCCAGAATTTGTTGTTGCACCGCTGCGCAGTGGTAATTCAAATCCGGCTGGGTCTTCAAAAAGTTGTGCAAATAATATTGGCAGCGACGCGGCTCCCACTCCCAGGCGGAACCACCAAAAATCGCCAACCAATTATTGGGCGGTGTGCCATCGGGTTTAGGGTCGGCCCACACGTACCAATCCGCTTTGTCGTTATCGCGCGACTCGCGGCTCTCCTGGAACCAGGCATGCATATCGGAGGTGTGACTGAGCACCTGGTCGATAATAATTTTGATGCCGCGCGCATGGGCTTTTTCAATCAGCTCATCAAAATCAGCCAGCGAACCAAAGATGGGATCAATAGCGCGGTAATCGCTAATGTCGTAACCAAAATCTTTCATCGGCGATTTAAAAAATGGCGATACCCAGATCGCGTCCACCCCCAGGCTCTCGATGTAATCGAGTTTGCTGATAATGCCGGGGATATCACCTATACCGTCATTGTTGGCGTCCATCATGCTGCGTGGATAAACCTGATATACCACGGCACCGCGCCACCAGGGAGTCGTTGTCATTGCGGGAATCTCTAACTTT
>JAGKWY010000246.1 GCA_021151625.1 Gammaproteobacteria bacterium
TTCATTCTTTAAGTGCCTTATTGTTATATCAGCAGTAAGTCCATAGTCAAAAGTCATATGCCAGCTCCGTGTATAAGCAGTGAATTAAACGTTTTTTTTCAATAAATGTCTACTTGTTAACGGAATCTGTGCTGGTTTGTCGCTTGGCTTATTATTTAAATTTCAGTTCCAGGTACTTTTCTTCCAATTCGGCATATTGCTTGCGTAGCTCGGCAAACTCGGCCTGTATCTGCGCTGTATTTCCATTGGAGCTTTCTCCGTCCGGAGCAGCCTCATCCAGGTTGTGTTTCAGCTCGTCATTTTCCTTTTCCAGTTCTTCGATACTGACCAGCAAGTCTTTGCTCTCTTTGGTGAAGTCATGCAGGGTTTGTTTTATGCGTTGGTTTTCCTCTTCCAGATGGTGGTCGCTATCAAGCTGTTGTTCCTGTTCGGCAATTTTTTCGTTGGCTTTGGTCAGCTCTTCTTCCAATAGCTGTACGCAGGTGTCAGATTCCTGCACAAAGCGTATCTGGCGTTGCAATTGTTGCTCTAGCTCTTTAATCACCAGGTCTTTTTCTTCTGCTGTGGCTGCTTCTTCCAATTTGCGCTGTAAGTTGCTAATGACCCGGTACTGATCTGCGGCCACATTGCGCAGCTTCATTATTTCTTCGGCAGCGCGAGGGTCCTGGCGAATGATATTGATGGTTTTGTTTTCTTGCGGGACGCCATTGATTGCGCCGCTAGTGGCGTACATGTACTGGTTAATGTCGTTATAGCTATCGTTATAGCGACCTAGTAACATCTCATAGCGCTCACGGTCTTCTACGCCATCAGCCATTGCATAGAGTTCGTTGTAATACCCCTGCGCATTGGCTTGGGCCTCGTTCCAACGTTTCTCCAAATCAAAAAAGAGTTTTTTAAACTTTTCCAGATTTTCAACGCGTTTTTTATAAGTTTCCAATTCGTCATTATCGGTATCATCGGATAAGGCTTCTGCTGGCAATTGGAGTAAAGGTTCAAGTGTTTGCTTGAATGTATCCCAATAGCCTTCGCTGCCTTGAACCGTGGTAGTCCCTAATTCTTCCGCGCGTAGAAATGCATAACGTAGGGCGACAATACGCTGGTTGATCGGTACATCGAGTGGCTGAATACCCGCAATGTCGCTGCGTGGAGCCAGAAAGCTAAAGCGATCCTGGGTGATATCCAGTTGTTCGTAAATAAACTGCTTATAAGTTTTAGCTGGTGGAAGTTCGGGTGACTGAGCGTTTTTAACTGTGTCTATCAGCTCTTTGAGTTTGCTTTGCTGGCGTTTGATCAGCTTCTTTTGTTTAAAGGAGAAATACAGCAACGCAAAGGTTGCAATCAGTAATGCCAAATAAATTTCTATGGCTACCACGAGCACAAGGGTAGGTACTTGCATATTATTAGGGGCCGGGAAGTCGGTTGATGGGCTCTGAGCGCTGCCCTATGCGGGAAAGTATGGTACAGGTTTGCCTAAGATTCGACTTTGGCGCCAGCAAATAGCCAGTAAGTGGCTGATTCGACGAAATTATCTTGAGGTTTTTACATTACTGGAGGATCTGGGTGAGTTATTTGCCCGGGTCGGTACAAGTAATAAGCCGGAAATTACTGACGCTGAGCTCGAGCGATTTAAAGCCATGCCTTTGCGCGCCCCTATGATTATTACTTGTATTGCTAAATGTCAGGAAAACCCCAAGGTACCGCGTATAGAGCAAATTATTTCAGCGGGCGCTGCAACACAAAACCTGATTAATGCGGCTTTTGCATTGGGGTTGGGGGCTGTGTGGCGGACAGGGGATATGGCCTATGATCCGCAAATTAAAAAAGCACTGGGTTTGGCGCCGAATGAAGAGATAATTGGTTACGTGTACATAGGTACACCATCCGTACCTGTGCATTTACCGCGCGAACAAAATCCGGAAGAATTTTTTAGCTATTGGTCACAGGAATAAGATTGCGTTTGTGTGCCTGCTTGTGTACATTAGCGCGCCTTCGCAGGGGTAGCCAAAATTGCCTTTGTAAAGAAAACGGTGAGATGTCCGAGTGGCCGAAGGAGCACGCCTGGAAAGTGTGTATACCGCAAGGTATCGAGGGTTCGACTCCCTCTCTCACCGCCAGTTTTCAAAGTAAGTACAAGTCGCGCATCACAGCATTGAATGCTGTTTGTACAACTTGATCGAATTTTGTAGATTGTTGATTTATAACGCATTAATTTGAAAATTTCGCAAAAGAAAATCAAATAAATGCTTGACTCGCAATGACTCGATCAATAGAATGCGCGCCTCAACAACGCACTCGTAGCTCAGCTGGATAGAGTACTCGGCTACGAACCGAGCGGTCGGAGGTTCGAATCCTCCC
>JAGKWY010000052.1 GCA_021151625.1 Gammaproteobacteria bacterium
TTTACTGGTCGAGGATGACCGCCGTTTGGCGCAGCTGGTCAAAGATTTTCTGGAAAGTAATGATTTTCAGGTAGCGATTGAAGACAACGGCAATCGCGTCTTGCGTCAGGCGCAGAATTTAAATCCTGCATTAATTATTCTGGATTTGATGTTACCGGGCAAAGATGGCCTCACCTTGTGTAAAGAATTGCGCCCGAATTTCAAAGGCCCGATATTGATGCTCACCGCGCGCGATTCGGATCTGGATCAGGTACTGGGTTTGGAATACGGTGCGGATGATTATGTGATTAAACCGGCTGAGCCGCGTGTACTGCTCGCACGCATTCGCGCGCTTATGCGTCGTTACTATCAAAACGATCCGCGCGAACAGGAAAGCATTGGTTTTGGTGAGCTGAATATTCAACCGGGTGCGCGCAAAGTATCCTTGGCTGGTCAGGAAGTGGTGTTATCCAGCCATGAGTTTGATTTGCTGCTGGCACTAGCGGCGCAGGCCGGGCAAATCCTCAGTCGCGAATTTTTGTTTAACCATATTTACAACCGCGAGTACGATGGTTTGGACAGAACTATCGATGTGCGCATTTCGCAGCTGCGCAAAAAACTCAACGATAACCCGGAAAATCCCACGCGCATTAAAACCATTTGGGGCAAAGGTTATTTATTTATCGCCGATGCCTGGCAATAATTTCGTTTGATAAAAAGCTCAATGTCTGCTGCGATATGGTCATGTTGGGGTTCGCAAGCTCACCCCAACCTACGGGGAATCTAACATCCATATTATGAATCGCGCGTTTATCACACTTTATTTTTTTATCGTCGCCTCGGTGGTATTAATTGGTTGGGGCCTCAACCAGTTTTGGGAAACCCTGGCGCCCGAGCAGGAAGCGAGCGCCGAAATTCACGCGCTGTTTACTATCATTGAAAAAGATTTACTCCAGCAACAACCGCAAACCGAAGCGGGTTATGCACAACAAGCGCAACAACTGGCGCGCGATCTGCAACTTACCCTGGAAATTTTGCCGCTCGATGATGTAGCCCAATCGTCGGCCATGCATGAACTCCACGCCGGAAAAATTCTCGCCACTACGGGCGACCAGCAACTCATCTGGTACAAACGGCTCGCCACCACTGATCAGGTAGTGATGCTCAGTGTGCCGCAAACCGATGATCGCGAATCGCCGCTCTATGATTTGATGCTAATTGTTTTTTATCTTGCGATTGCGCTGGTGATTTATTTATGGGTCTGGCCACTTTCGCGCGACAGCAAAAAACTGGAAATGCAAACGCGCAACCTGGGCAAAGATGGCGTGCCGCAAACCCTGGATATTTCGCCCACTTCCACGCTTTACCCATTAGCGCGCGCGTTTAACCATATGGCGCAGCGGTTGCGCGAATTAATTGCATCGCACCGCGAAATGACTAATGCAGTTTCACATGAATTGCGCACACCATTAGCGCGCATGAAGTTTGCGCTGGCGATGATCGACGAACAAAAACTCAGTGATAAAGACCGTCGCCAGTTGCGCAGCCTGGAGCAGGATATTGCGGAAATGGAATCACTCATCAGCTCGCTGTTGATGTATGCCGGCTTCGAACAAAAAACCCAAAGCCTGCAGCAAACGGCCGGCCATATGAACGATCTGCTCGATGAAATCCAGCTGCGTTTCGCCCGTCACAATGAACGCGATTTACAATTGATCGTGCATGACCATCACCCGGATGCGCTGGTCTATTGCGAGTGGAAATTAATTGAAACCGTGCTGCAAAATCTCATCAACAACGCCAAACGCTATGCACAAACGCGCATCGCGGTGGAAATCCAGCAAACAGAATACGAGTACATCATTGCTGTAGAAGATGATGGCCCGGGTATTCCCGCCGAAAAACGCGAGCGGGTATTTGAATCGTTTGTACGTCTCTACCACGAAGACGACTCTGCCAGCGAAAAATCCAACGGCTCCGCCACCGGCGGTTTCGGCTTGGGCCTCGCCATCGTCAAACGCATTATGCAATGGCACAAGGGCAGGGCCGAATTTGTAGAACCCCAACAACTCGGCGGCGCGCGGGCGCAGGTGCGTTGGCCGAAGGCTAACATCGTAAAGTGATCATTTTTTAGCTTGCCAAACCATCACACCTCCTTTAATGTTTATACGTTGCTACATTTTGGAGGTTGCTATGACGACCACGATCCTTTCCAGCCGTGAATTCAATCAAGACACTGGTAAAGCCAAAAAGGCCGCCTTGCAAGGGCCGGTATTTATCACCGACCGTGGCAAGGCATCCTATGTGCTGCTGACAGTGGAGGAATACCGCAAAATTTGTGGTGCGCAAGCGAATATGGCTGACTTACTGGCTATGCCTGCGGCGGGTGATATTGAATTCCAGCCACCCAAAGCGAATATTACCGCGCAGGTGCCGGATCTCTCATGATGTATTTACTGGATACCGATGTTATCTCCGAGTTGAGAAAACAAAGCACAGGGAAGGCAGATGCAAAAGTGGTCGCCTGGGCCAAATCGATTCCCGCAGACACCATGTATTTGTCCGTGATCACTTTGATGGAACTTGAAATGGGAGTTCTTTCAATTCAGCGCAAAGATTCGCAGCAGGGAAATGCATTACGCCTTTGGTTAGATACGCAAGTCATTCCCGCATTCGATGGCAGAACCCTTCCAATTGATATTCCCATTGCGCGATGTTGCGCTGGCTTACATATTCCCGACCCTCGTTCAGAACGCGATGCACTCATTGCCGCAACTGCCATAGTTCATGGCATGACGGTGGTAACGCGCAATGTCGCTGATTTTGAGGCAACTGGTGTGAAGTTATTGAATCCGTGGTGTTGATTTGAATAGCAGTTCTATGCAATTTCAAAGTTCAACTTTGGAATTACATAAAATCTAGTGTCATCGAGGGGTTTTGAGTCATTTGGGTTTATGATAATGGAAAATACAAAAATAACTCTTGTGCTATTGCCTGGCCTTAACGGTACTGCCGGTTTATTTGATCCATTACTGTCAATTGCTAGCGATAAATTTGCGCTGCTGGTAATTGATTATCCGGTCGATGAAATTAAATCCTATGCGGAATTGACGGAAACGGTGCGGGAAAAAATTCGTTGCATTGATGGCGATTTTGTTTTGGTGGGTGAATCGTTTTCCGGACCTATCGCAATATTCTTATCTGCTAATAATCTTCCCGGTCATATAGGCACTATATTGGTTGCGACTTTTGCGTCTGGTCCTTATTGGAGTATCGCCAGGTTTTTACCCTGGACATGGATCTACCGGCTTGCGCGGCCTTTGTATGCGCTGCGAATTAAATTATCCAACGGTAATAATGCCAGCTTGCTCAAAGCGGCGAGTGTGGAAATGCAAAAGGTGAAACCGGAAGTGTTGGCAGCCAGAACCCGGGCGGCACTTGCGGTGGATGCGCGCGCTGCACTGGCGCAGATAAAAATTCCGTTGGTGTATTTTCGCGCGCGTTATGACTTTGTAGTGCCTGTCTGGAACCTGAAAAAAATTACGGCAATTAAACCGGATACCAAGGTGGTTAGTTTTAACTGCCAACACTTTTTGTTGCAGTCTGTGCCACAGGCTGCCTGGCAGGCAATCGATGATTTTGTGCGGGAAATTCGCGCGTGATCAGAGGCCATCCAACTGCTGAATTTGCGCAATTATTTCCACCAATTTTTTCCCTTTCTCCGTTAACGAATACTCTGTGCGCGGTGGTAGTTCGTTGTAAGTGTGTTTTTCCAACAATTCATATTCCACCAGTTTGCGGAAGCGCTCGCTTAATACTTTGGTGGAAATGCCTTCAATCGCGCGTTCCAGTTCGCCCGGGCGATTAATGCCTTTGCCGACATTGGTTAATACTGACACTGACCATTTGCAGCCGATGACGTCTTCCAGTTTTTGATAGCTGGAGCGCGATTTGGTAGAAATTTTTTTTGCGTTTTGCATCAACAATTTACCCCGAAAAGTTACCCGGGCACCAAAAAGTGCCTGCTGTTTTTGCACGAGCTGCGCGTTTACAGTGAATCCAATCGTTGCGCAACGATCACAAATTTAAACGTTTTAATAACCCTGTCATAGAGGATTCATTATGAAAAGCCAAGCTGTGTTTTATCATGCCGGTTGCCCTGTGTGTGTTGCGGCGGAGCATCAGGTGTTGGAGTTGATCGATCGCACCAAAGTAAATGTGGAAGTGGTGCATTTGGGTGAGACAAAAAATCGTCTCGCTGCGGCCAAAGGGGCAGGTGTGAAGTCGGTACCGGCGCTGGTGGTGGATGGGCAGGTGTTGCACATCAACTTTGGTGCGGCGATTGAAGAACTTGAATAGGCGTTCACCGGGGTTGCGGCTCCGGTTATGCTCCGGCGAAGGTTAAATTGGCCTCGTTGGGGCATTGTTATTCCACAATTGTTTAACAATTGTGCAGTTAGAGGGCTGGCGCTTATTAAAACCTTGGGGTTAAAATGCGAGCGCCTTCACAAGAAAGGCCATAGCTTTATTGCAAAGCTCATGTCCAGACGCAGCAACTGCATCCTGATTTGCACTTTATAAGATTAACGTTTGCGCAAATGCAGTGTGAGTTTGGTTATTCCAAGAGGCTAATGCCTCCTCTCATCGACAAAATGCTATTCGGTCAGCAGCTTTCCTTTTAGCGGGAACAAGCTGCGTTAGTCGTTTATTGCTCCACATTTATGGGCCTTGAGCCCTGGCTGCCTCATTGAGCAGGGGCAGACCCTATAAGAATCGCTAGATTGGCAGTGTTTTCAATTATCGCGTCGATACCAGAGGCCATCGCTGGCAGGTCTGGCGATGTTGTTTTGTCCGCAGATTGATGGCGGGCGCACAATAACGATAAGAGAGAGCATTATGAAGACCCAATTGCTGACCCTTCTGAGTCTCGCGCTGGTGTTGACCGCCTGTGGCGGTGATTCCAAAAAAGGCGGCTCCCACACCAGTTCGACGCCCACGGGCAATACCCAGTCGAGCACACCGGTGGTGGCTAGTTCGACTCAGGCCGCCCAGTCCAGTACGGCAACCAATCCCAATCCGACCCCGGTGGTGGGCGTATTTGTAGACGCTTTCGTGGCGGGGATTGGCTATCGCACCCAGACCCAGAGCGGGGTGACCAATGCGCGTGGTGAATTTAATTATTTACCGGGCGAGACAGTGACTTTCTTTATCGGCGATCTGGTATTTCCGCCAGTGCCTGCCAAGGGCACTGTGACGCCATTGGATATGGCGCAAACCCTGAATCCGGCCGCGCCCGTAGTGCTGAACATCGCGCGGCTGCTGCAATCTCTGGATACCGATGGCAACCCGGCCAACGGTATTACTATTAGCCCAACCGCCGCCCAGTCTGCGGCGCCGGTGGATTTCAACCTGGGTCTGACCCAGTTTGCGGCCTTGCCTGCCGTGACTAACCTGGTGGCCAATTCCGGCTCGGTAAATACTTCGGTGGTATCGGTGCAACAGGCACTGACCCATTTGCGCGATACCCTGGTGGTGATAGGTGTGCCGATTGAAGAGAGCAGCAGCTCCGCCAGCCAGAGTTCGGCGCCGGTGGTGGTGCCTGGCAGTTCATCGAGCCAAAGCAGCGCCCCAGTTGTACTGCCAAGTAGCTCATCCAGCCAAAGCAGTGTACCGGTGGTGGTGCCTGCCAGTTCGTCGAGCCAGGGCAGTGTGCCGGTGGTGGTGCCTGTTAGTTCGTCGAGCCAGAGCAGCGTGCCGGTGGTAGTACCGAACAGTTCATCGAGCCAAAGCAGTACGGCGGTAGTTGTGCCAACAACTTCTTCGGCCAGTTCTATAGCAGTAGTGATTTCATCCAGCAGTCAATCCAGTGTTGCTCCAAGTGCGTTTGATGCCGCCAACGGCTGGGCGTCAGTGGGTACTAACAACCTTGGTAGCACAGGTACCACCGGGGGTGTGACGGCTGACGCAGCCCATACTTATACGGTGACCAACCGCAATGAACTCTTGGCGGCGCTCTATACCAATCTGGTAATTAGCAACAGCGGCAGCTTTACCGGAACCCTGGATAACACCCCGAAAATTATCTATATCGAGGGCACTGTTAACCTGAATATGAACAAGGCGCTGGTGGAGCAGACCGAAGCGGATTACATCTGTCCGATTGATGGCAGCAGCATCAAGGTGGCCTACAGCTTCGACGATTACAAAAACTTCTATGACCCCAATGGCAGTTGGGGCACCGCTCCGCCATCCGGTGATTTGGAAACTGCCCGGGCGTGCGCATCTAACAAGCAAAAGGCGGTAGTGCAGATCAAGGTAGGTTCCAACACCACTATTATTGGCAAAAACAACAACGCCAAAATCGTGCGTGGCCATGTGCGCCTGAGCCCACCTAACGACAACATCATTATCCGCAATGTCCATTTTGAAGACGCTTTCGATATGTTCCCAGCCTGGGATCCGACTGATAGCGGCGGCCGTTGGAATTCGCTCTACGACAATATCAGCGTGGACGGCGCCACCCATGTGTGGATTGACCACTGTACCTTTAACGACGGCAGCAACCACGACAAGCTTTACCCGCCGGTATTTGCCGCGCCTTACAACCTGCCGGAAATGAAAGTACAGCATCATGACGGCGCGGTGGATGTGAGCAAAAACTCCAATTACGTGACCCTGTCGCACAACTATGTGCACGATCACGACAAGACTCATTTGATCGGTTCCTCGGATACGATTGCCGCCGATAACGGCCCGCAATTCCTCAAAATCACCATGCACCACAACTATTTGAAAGATGTGACCCAGCGCTTGCCGCGCGTGCGCATGGGTATGGTGCATGTGTACAACAACCTCTACGACGGCCAGTTGAAACCCACCCATGTGGATCGCCACTACGCCTTCTCTGTAGGCCTGGCGACTGGCCAGTTTGGCAAGATGTACGCGGAAAACAACGTGTTTGAGATAGCCGCCTCTACCGATGGTATCCAGGCGACGGTAGAGAATCTCTACAGCGTCAGCTTTAAGACCAGCGGTAGTGTGATGGACGGCTGTAAAGGTGCTACCGCTGGCTATAGCGATGCGGATTGCTCCACCCTGTTCTATGAAACCGGCAGCCTGTTGAATGGCGCACCGGTGGATATTATGGCCGCCGCTGTAGCTAATGCTGCCGCACAGGCGACACCGCTGGTACTAAATTCGGCGGTGACTTACTGGACGCCGGCCAGCTACTACAGCTACACCCTGGATACTACTGGCGGCCTGCGCGATACGATTATTGCCAAAGCCGGTGCCGGCAAGTGTACCGATTGCGCCAACACTACCAAGCCTGTGCAGTCCTCCAGCAGTGCGTCATCGGGTGCCGCTGGTTCAGCATCCTCAGCAGGTGGCGTGGGTGGTGGCTCGTCAGGTAGTGCAGCATCGGCCTCCAGTGCCTCTTCCGAAGAGCCAATCCTTATGAATTGCGGCGCCGATGTGTACTTCTGCGATGACTTCTCTGCCACGAGTGCCGCTAACTGGAACCTCAAGCCGGTGGCTGGCCCGACTGGTACTTTTGATCTGTTAACCCAGAACAGCAACCAGATGCTGCGCTATACCGCTGACAGCGCCGGTGGCGTATTGGCACTGGTTAAGCCCGCGGCTTTTACTGGTGTTACCAGTGGTGATTACTATGTAGAAGCACGTATTCGCCCGCGCAATAACGGTACCACCAGTACCAAGCAGCTCTACATTCTGGCGCGCGCGCAGGATGCGAGAAACTGGTATGGCGCTGGTTTGAATGTCCAGACTTCAACGGCAGATACCCGTGTGGCTATCGACAAGATGGTCAACGGTGTCATGACCAATAAGCTCTTTCCGGATTACAAAACCCCGATTGAGCAAGGCACCCGCGGTGGCACCGACGGTGTTTGGTATACCGTCCGCGTGGAGCTGAAAGGCAGCAACATAGTGGTTTACCTGAACGGCCAACCGGTAATTAGTGGCACAGATACCAGCTTCAGCAGCGCCGGGATGATCGGCCTCTACACTACCAACAAGTCGTTTGAAATCGATGACGTGAAAGTGGGCAATACCGATATCAAACCGGTGCAATTCACAGTATCGCCCGCGCTTACTACTTACACCGCGGAAGCGGGTGACTTGCCAACGTCAATCACGGTGACGGCCAAAAATACCCTGGGCGCAACCGATACTTATACCGCAGTATCCAGCGACACAGGGGTAGTGGATGTGAGTATTAGCGGCAATCAGGTTAGCCTGAATCCAGTGGGGGCAGGTACTGCAACTATCACCCTGACCAGCGGTTCGGACCCGACCAAGACCCATACCATTAGCGCCAATATTGCACCGCAGTTTGTGATGCCGGTGCAAAGCTATGATCTGAGCGGTCGCGTTGACCCGGCGGTGAGCGAGGCAAGTGCCTATGTGGATACCAAACTGTCCATCACCTTCGATGCGCCGCCAACCCTGGGAACTACTGGCCGTATCCGCATTTTCAAAGTTAGCGATGATTCGATTGTGGATACCATCACCCTGACGGATAACACCGATGCGATTGGCTACAGCGGTCAGGGCATCTATCGTATTGTTAAAGCCAACCCGCTCTCGATCAGTGGAAATACCCTCACAATCACAGTAGATAACGCCAAGTTAGCCTATAACACCGCTTACTATGTGGCGATTGCCGATGGCGTAGTGACTGGCACCAGTTTGAATGGCACCGGCTTTGTGGGCCTGGGCAAATCGGCGGGCTGGAGTTTCACCACCAAAACTGCGGCACCAGCCACCGGCGATGTCACTGTGGATGACAATGGCCCGGCGGATTTCCGCACTGTGCAGGGCGCGATCAACCATGTAGTGCAAACCATTGCCAAAGATACCCCGGCAACTATCAGCATCAAAAATGGTGACTACCGCGAACTGCTGTTCCTGCGTGGCAAGAACAACCTGACTCTGCAGGGGGAGAGCCGCGATGGAGTGGTTATCCACTACACCAATAACGAGAACTTCAACTCGGGCACGGGCACCAGCCAGGCAGCTGGCTCTCCGGCGGGCGGGCGCAGTGTGTTCCTGGTGGAAACCTCGGATCTGCTTAAGCTGGATAGCCTGACCATGAAAAACGACAGCCTGGTTGGCACCGGCAAGCAAGCAGAGGTGATCTACTTCAATAACGATACTGGTCGTCTGATTGCTACTAACGCGACCTTTATTTCGGAGCAGGACACTATCCAGGTGAAGGGCTATAGCTGGTTCTATCGCAGTTTGATCGCCGGTAATGTGGATTTCATCTGGGGCAACAATCGCGCAGCACTGTTCGAAGAGAGCGAAATTCGTACCCTGGGCAACAGTGAAACCGCGTCCAACGGTGGTTACATTCTGCAGGCGCGCACAGTAACCGCAACTGACAAAGGTTTTGTGTTCCTCAACTCCAGCCTGACCCGTGGTGTTGGGCCGGCAGGCAACCTGCCGCCGGATGGTGCTACCTGGTTAGCGCGCTCAGGCGGTAGTGCGAGTTACTTCGATAATATTGTCTTCGTAAACACCAAAATGGATGCGCATATCAATCCGAAGGGCTGGAGTGTCACACCTGCGCCAAATCCGGGTACCGCGACTGCCACCAGCGGTTGGCGCGAGTACGGCAGTATGGATATGAGCGCGACTACGCTGGATGTCAGTCAACGTGTTAATGCCAGTTACCAGCTGTCGTTTGGCGAGATTATCGGCAGCTACTGTAACCGCGCCCAGGTGTTTGCGGCCTATAACTCCAACGCCGGCTGGAACCCATTGCCGGGTGATAGCACTGACTGTTTGAACTATGGCTTCTCCAGCAGCTCGTCCAGTTCTGCCACTTCAAGTGCGGCTAGCAGCAGTGCGGCGAGTGACAGCAGCTCGGCAGCCAGCCAGTCTTCGGTGGTTACCAGCGAATCTTCCAGCTCGTCCAGTGAAGCAAGTAGTGAGGCATCTAGCAGTGCTGTCTCCAGCAGTGAGGCGAGCAGCAGCGAAGCCAGTTCATCGGCCAGTTCGGTGTATGTACCTGTCACTACCAGCTGGTTGCCAACCTACACCGAATTGCAGTCGGCAGTAGCGGCTGCTCCGGCGGCTAACGGCAATGCCAACTTCAATCTGACCGCAGCACCAGTCACTATTGGCGGGATTAAGTTCTACTCTGCCTCGGCCGGAAGTTTGCGTTTGCATCTGAATAGTGCGGGTACCGAATACGCCATCAACTACAACGGCACCTCGGCGAAGGATGACACGGTTGCTGTACCAGTGACGTTTGTTGAGGGTGGCACCCAGGTGAACCCGGCTGCGTTGAATACCACGGGCGGCGTGACTCGCTTCGTCTCTGTGCCATTCACTCCCGTGGCAACGCCAGTCACCTTAACGGTCACCTATTCCAATGGCAGTGCCACAGCAGCTGGCGCCTGCCAAAATGGTCAGGTTGCCATCGTCGATCAAACGGGAAAAACCTGGAAAGTGGGGACTTCATGCAGTAACCCCGCGAAAACCACCCTGACAGCGACCATTACCGATCCGACTGTTTCTGAACTATTTATCCTGATGAGCCGCAATGGCGACAGCGGCGGCGGCATCCGCATTTGGCAAGTTGATATAACCCGTTAACTCCATGGTGTCCCCTTGGCCCGGCAGCGCAGGCTCGCCGGGCTTTTTTGTGCCTGCTTTTTTACGCACCTGAAATGGGCGTAACCGTAAATTTAGGCAAAGCGGCGGGATAAAAACTTGTAATCCAACCCCTAATCGCCAATAAACTTCTTCTATGGTTAATCCGGGTGGGGGGAAGCAGTGATGATCAGTGGACTGAAAGCCTTTTTTAAACTGGAAGCAGCAAGCGGTATCTTGCTGATATTAGCAGCGATCTTGGCGTTAATTGCCGCGAATACTGGCTTAAAAGCCTATTACGACCAACTTCTTTCGGTGGATGTAATAGTCGCCATTGGCAACTTTTCCATCGCCAAACCTCTGCTGCTATGGATTAACGATGGCCTGATGGCGCTGTTTTTTCTGCTGGTTGGCTTGGAGCTGAAACGCGAAGTGCTGGTGGGTGAGTTGAACCAGCTCTCCAAAATTGCCCTGCCGGGCATAGCCGCGATTGGCGGTATGCTGGTGCCAGCGCTGATTTACGCCTTTATCAACCGCCATGACCCCGTTGCACTCAGCGGCTGGGCAATTCCCACCGCGACCGATATCGCCTTTGCACTGGGGGTGCTGGGTTTACTGGGTTCGCGCGTGCCCGCAAGTTTAAAAATATTCCTGGTATCTTTGGCGATCTTCGACGATATAGGTGCGATCATCATTATTGCGCTCTTCTACACTGCCGACTTGTCGCTGCTGGCGGTAACTGTTGCAGTTATTGGTATAGGCCTGCTGGTGTTTATGAATCGCCAGGGGGTGGTGAGTAAATCCGCCTATTTGTTCATTGGCCTAGTGGTCTGGGTCAGCTTGCTGAAATCCGGCGTCCACGCCACCCTTGCCGGTGTGGCCATCGCCCTGTGCATTCCCTATAGCGGCAGCGATGCCGAAGGCAAACAGGTTCACCCGCTCCATGAGCTGGAAAAAGACCTGCACACGCCGGTCGCCTTTGGTGTGCTGCCCATCTTCGCCTTTGCCAACGCCGGTTTACTCCTGGCAGGAATGAGCTTGAACGATGTCTTCTCGCCCATTTCCCTGGGGATTTTGCTCGGCCTCTTCCTCGGCAAGCAGCTGGGGGTGATGTTGTTTACCTGGTTGGCTGTCGTCACCAAAGTCGGTAAGTTGCCGGGCGATGTCACCTGGTCGCAGCTTTACGGCGTGGCGGTACTCTGCGGTATAGGTTTCACCATGAGTTTGTTTATCGGCTCGCTCGCTTTTGAACAGGGCGTGGAAGGCCAGGCCATGGGCGACCGTTTGGGTATTCTGGTTGGCTCATTATTTTCGGCGCTAATGGGTTATATCTGGCTGAGGTATGTCGCCAAACCAAAATAACGATTTATCGATAGGGATAGCATGCAATGAATTACCTAACGCGCTGGTTTTTGGTGTGGGCACTAATCGCAATGCCCGTTGCGGCATTTGACTTTAACAATTCCACCGCAAATTACGACTTCACCCAAACGGTGGAAATATTTATTGTCGATCAAAAGAACTCCAAATTTTTTGCGATGCGTGATCCTTTTGAAATGACAGTGACCACCGCGCCCAGTCGCTTTTATGTGTCAGTGCTGGGTGTGATTGAACGCGGACATAGAAATGCAGATGGTGTTTCCCTGATTGAGGGCACAGCAGCTGGTTATGAATATGTATTAATTTTTAAATCGCTCAATAGTTCACACGTGATGTTTATTGGCAAGAATTGGGTGGTAGATGGCAATAAAAAAATCCTGTTAACTGCGGAAGAAATCAGTGCGATTTATGAAGTGTTATTGTGGCGATCAGGTAATGATCAAAAAATGAATATGAGCATATTAGAGCTATTATTCAAGGAAATTAATGAGCAGCAAGACGCGAGCGATGTTTATCCGAAGTTAGCACCAGAAGATGAATTAAAATCCATCGTGGAATCAAAAAAGTCCATTCAAGAGCGTTTACCTGAAAGCCATGACGATACCAAAACCTTACCTTATTACAACAAGGCACTGGAAAATCAGAAATTTCTGGCAGAACACAATGCAAAGAAACTAGCTGCGCAGAAGTTAACAGCAGAGCAAAACCAATCCACGATGAAAACCGAAAATACCGCCGGCAATGCTGCACCAACCGGTAGCCAAAAAAGCGCGTCTCCTGCGCCTGTAACGACACCAAAACAAGAAACTAACACTGTTGTGCAAGAGCCAGTTCAGCGTAGTAATTCCGTATTGCTCGGTGCGTGCATTGCGTTTGGCATTTTGTTTTTGTTCTGGGTCGGATTTAAACGGCGTATGCACTAAGGTGCGACTGATTCTGTTACTTGTTTAATGATCGATTTACGCAAAAAAATTTCCTTTTTATAAAATACATCCGAAGGAGCTTGCCATGAAAAATGTAAAACTGGGGTTGTTACTCACTGCCGCTTTGTGGGTATCGCAGTCAACCGCTGCTGAACCAACTCAATTCACCTTAACCAGCACCGATATCGCCGCTGGCAAACACATGAAAAAAGCGCAGGAATTTAATGGCTTTGGTTGTACCGGCGATGACCTTTCACCGCAGCTTTCATGGAGCGGTGCACCCAAAGGGACAGTCGCTTACGCAGTGTTTGCTTATGACCCTGATGCGCCCACTGGCAGCGGTTGGTGGCACTGGCAGTTAGTTAATATTCCGGCGGATGTCACCAGCCTTGCAACCGGTGCAGGGAAATCCGATAAAGCGCCCCAAGGCAGCCAGCATATTGAAAATGATTATGGTGTAGCAGGATTTGGCGGTGCCTGCCCGCCGCAAGGCCACGGCGTGCATCACTATCAATTTACTGTGTATGCACTCTCCAAGAAATTGGAACTGCCCGCGAATGCATCGGGCGCACTGACCGGTTATATGGTGAAGGCTAATTCGTTAGGTTCGGCTTCGATTGAAGCCTTGTATAAGCGCGATTAAGACGTAATTTTTTTTAAAAATTCTGAATTGCAGCAGCAAGCTCTTAAGTGAGAGTTTGCTGTTGCAGAATCCGAAGGGGATAATAAAAATTATTTCTGCTGGGTAGCAATCCAGTTTTCGATTCTTAGTCCTTCAATGCGCTCAAACTCGCGCAAATTATTGCTCACCAATATCAAACCATTACTGCGTGCATGGCCGGCAATATGCAAATCATTGACACCAATCGGCGTGCCTTTGCGTTCGAGTGATGCGCGAATATCACCGTAGTGAGCGGCTGCTTTATGGTCGTAGACAAGTAGTTCAAGGCGGGAAATAAAATTATCGACTTGTTGCAGGTTGTGTTCCGGCTGCGCACTTTTTTCCGCGCCGTGTAACAGTTCTGCGAGCGTAATACTGCTGATACACAATTGCCCGGCGTGGCGATTAAAGGTATCCAGTACTTCAATGGGACGACGCTTGATGACGTAGATAACGATATTGGTATCGAGCATGTACTTAAGCATGAATTAACATCCCGGTTAATGTTGTTATCAGAAAGATTCCCGCTCGGGCTGATCCTGGGTTGCACGTTCCGTTAAAAAATCGTCAGTGACTTTGGTGTCTGCCAAAAAGAAGCTATCCCAGGTTTTATCGGCGGGAGAGAGGATACGATCCACACCCTGGATGCGCACATTGACCTTTTTAACATCCTCGGGAAAACGCGCCTCCGCCGGCAGGCGCACAGCCTGGGTGCGGTTATTCACAAATACTGAGCCAGTGGCCATGGTTTTTCCTGACAATAAAAGGGTGGTTAAACTTTAAACACATTGGTGCTATATGGCAATTGTATATGGCATAGTTGGGCTGAGCAATTATCGCACAGCAGAATAATAATAAAAGTAAAAGATAACGATTACATAAATAAAAACAAAGTTTTGTAACCGTTTTTATCGATGATTTTAGGTTGATCATCACAAAAATACAGCTATTAGAGCGATTTTCTAACTTGACGATTTTCCCGCCGGCGCGCACTATGGCTGTGTCGGGAATCACCAAAGATTCCCATCGGGCTCCGGTGCCAACAACAATAAAGCCGGTCACCCGGGATGAGTGTTCAAGCGGTTCATCCATAGATTTCCCAACAAGTGCTGCGTTCCTTAAGTGCTCTAAGTCGTATCTGAGTAGTGTTCTAAGTCCAGCAGCCAGCGCGCCTTGCGGCGTATCGGCGTTATCGGTCTTTATCCCTGCGTTTCGCGGGCGTTTTGTTTTGCAAAAAAATCCGAATAACAACGATATAGCTACGACAAGGTAATCAACATGAAAACCAGACATTTCTCTCGCCGTGCGGGCCAGTATGCCGCGTTCATGGCATTGGGTTTATTGGCCAGCGCATTGCAGGCGCAGACGTTAGGTTCCAACCTGGCAATCACTGGCCCCAGTGCCGGTGCCGATGGTTCGGGTTTTGATAACACCAAACTGGTACGCGATGGCAGCACCGCCACTGTGTCAGTCGCGAGTGGCACCAGCAATCAGCGCGTGTCGGTAAAGTGGGGCAGTGCAGTTACGTTTAATACTGTGATCCTGCGCGAAAGCGGCAGCAAGATTACCAACTGGCAGTTGGTGGATAACGACAGCGGCACCGTCTATGCGAGCGGCACCGGAATCGGTGCGGAAAAAGTGGTTAATGTTGGCCCGCGCTCGTCCAAAAAAATTAACCTGATTGTGAATGCCACCAGCGCACCGGGCATTGCGGAATTCGAAGTCTATAACGCGACTGGCACAGTTGCTTCTTCGAGCAAGTCATCAAGCAGTGTCGCGCTGACCAGCTCATCCAAATCTTCTGTGATTCTGAGCAGCTCATCGAGCAGCAAATCATCGGTAGTATCCAGTAGCGCTCCTGCTACCAGCAGCAAATCGTCCATTGCGAGCAGCGCGATAGTTGTCAGCAGCTCAGTGGCAAGCTCCAGTGTGGTATCGAGCAAGTCCAGCAGCGCTTCATCAATTTCGGATAACGGCACTATCAGCGCCGCTTGCATCCAGTTGGCGACTAACCCATCGGTTAACTGGCGCGATACGGCTCTGCAAACCGATCAGGAAATCGTTTCCTGTTTGTCCAAAACCCTGGGTAAGCCTGTGGGTTATGGTGAAAAAGCCCTGGGTGGTTTTGACCCTAACGGCAACAGCAAACTCACCATCATCACCAAAAATTCCAGCGTGTCGGTTGAGCAGCAGCTCCTGAATGCGATTACTGGTGAAGCGCATAACTGGATTGTGTTCGACAAAGTCCAATTCGCGCAGCCATCAGAAATTGGTATGTACCGTTTGGGCTGTAGCAACCCGACTGTGCAATCCATCCTCGGTGCGACTGAAGCCGAGTGTGTGAACTACACCCAGTGGTGTGCGAAAAACGGTGTGAGCAGTGCTAACTGCATTACCCAGTTCTTTAATGTGGCGATGAACAAATCCACCAACCCGATTCGCAACCCGGTAATTGGCTCCAACAAAACTATCGATGGTCGCGGCAGCGAGGCTTACTTCCTGTTTAGCGGTTTTGCGATTGGTAAAGACCAGACTGGTACTCCGACCCAAACCGCTAACAGCGTGATCATGACTCACCTGAAATTCCAGGGCGCTGGCCACACCGAAGATCATTACTGTGACCCGGATATGATTCGCTCCACCGGCGCATCGCATGATATCTGGATCCACAAAAACACCTTCGATACCACCGGCGACTCGGCGTTTGATGTGAAAGTGGGCGCACACAATGTGACTATGTCGTTCAACCGTTTGATCAATGTGAAGCGCGCGGTGCTGCACGGCTCGAGCGACAGCCACACCATCGATACCCAAATTACTACCACCATGCATAACAATGCATTTATCACTACCGATGACAGCTACAAACTGCTGGGCAATACCCTGCGCCGTGTGCCGCTGCTGCGTCATGGCAAAACCCATATGTTTAACAACGTGTTCGTGAACTATCGCAACCAGATTTTGAGTTTGCGTGTCGGTGCGAGTGCATTGATGGAAGACAGCGTGTTTATGGTGAATGCGATCCATCAGGAAAAGAGCACTGTGGAAGCCTCACTGGCGGAAATTAGCGCAAACCTGTTCAAAGATATTAGCGACGGTTCATTCCGCAATGATCGCAACCTGCTCTGGTTTAGTGATGCAGCTTGTAACCTGACCAGCAGCACCCAAACTGCATTGACCGCGACCAACGGTACTGTGGCTAACCTCGCCAGCAACTACAACGCGGCATCGCAAAGCACCATCAACAGCTGGCGCTTTGCCGCCGGCCAGGACCTAGTGAAATACGTGAATGCCACCGCGGGTAAATACGGGCAGATCCCCTATAACTCGCCCCTGGCTGCAGACAAATACTATGTCCTCGGTCTGGCGCAATCACCCTGCCAGAATCGCTAAACCTTCGGCTTAAGCCGATTGCCTGAAAACCCCCGGTGCAACCCACCGGGGGTTTTTTTATTGGGGGTGATATTCTATCTCCGGGTATAATCATCTCAACATGATGAATAAATTAGTTTCGTTAGGACCACTTTATTAAGGAAATAAGTAATGAACAAAAACTGGATCAGTTCAACTCAATGTGCCATTGCAGCGCTTGCCCTCAACATATTTTTTTCTTTTGCGAGTTACGCCAGCGCACAACAGACGATGGAAAATTTCTGGTTTAAACCAGCATTAATTAAAAACTCTTCAACCATCTGCCCAGACTTTTTGAATCAGGTAAAACGTGCATTTATAAGCGGAGATAAATATCCGGATGCTCTGGAAAGTATGGGTGAAGTATTGATTCAGGAATACTATCACGATGCAAAAACGGATCATGTGTTAATTAATAATAAGCCAGTATATGTGCGGTTTGCGCTTGCGCGTGGTTGTGGCGGGGCTTGTGAAGATGAACAAGTAGTTACCTCAACAGGGCCGATAGATAGGGACAAAATATATAACACTGATTTTGATGACCTGGAACTAAAAGGAATGCCAACAGCAGTAGATTATGGAAATAGTCGATTTATTAAGGCAGGCGACCAGAATTATTATTTTATTAGTGTTAGCGACTTAATTGAGATTCATCAGTTAAATGCAGATGCAAGCTGGACTAAGGCTTGCGAAATTTCCATTGAACCTACAGAACAGGATTACGCCGCATCACCAGTGGCAACGGCAACCCGCGAGGCGGTGAACAATCTTAAAAAGACCCTCGATCCCATCATGGGATCATATGGCAATTGTGGATCATTAAGAGCTGGACTAAGAAGGTTGTCCTCGCTTAATAAAAATCTGGATACTGTGAGTTACAGGCCCTGGGAGTTGGAAAAGCACAATAGTTATACGGAGGGGGCTTTTGAATACTTGGATAAATGGTCAATCCAGGGCATCCCGCAAAATACCAGTTATAAATTGTTTAAGTCAGAATTAAAAACTGTCATATCTATGGCAAAAAATTTCTACCTACAACAATATGTCTTAGATAATGAACAAGCGGAACGTTTAGCGAAATCTACTATTAGAAATGCCATTGGCATAGCGATTAACCCTGCATTTCCACCTCAACCAGAAGAAAGAAAAAAAATCCTCAAAGTATTATTGGAAAAAGGCGATATATCCGTTATCAAGGCTGTGTCCGCAGACCTTACTACTCTTGATTCAACAGAAAATGGTGGCGATACGCTGATAGCAACGTCAGTCAACTATCCTGAGGCGCTTGAATATCTTCTACAGCAAGGTTTATCTCCCAACACTCCAAATGAGTTCGGAAAAACTCCGCTGATGTATGCGGCACAGTACAATCAACTAGCTTCAGTTGAAATATTATTAAATGCTGGGGCTGATGCTAATTCTCAAACTATCATACCAAACGATGATTGTAATTTTACGCTCAGTAAGTCAGGCATGACTGCATTACATTATGCAGCGCGTTATGCCTCAAAAGCAGTAATTGAACAGCTGGTACAGCATGGGGCAAGCCCATTAGTAACAACCTCTGAAAAAAATGGCGGTTTTCCTATTGATTGGCTAAAGAAATATACGAATCGCAATGATGAGGAAAAAAATAAAAACATACCCGCGCAAGATCTCTCTGTAGTTGAAAAATTACTTTCATTACCATCCGAAGAAGAAACTAACGCTATTATAAAAAAACTAAACAGCGACGCTGAAAAACTCTACGCTGATAAAAAAATAGCGGAAGCCTATGCAGCGACCAAAAAAGCATTGCAGTTAAGGCCGATGGATAATCGTGCATTATCTAATATGAGTTTAATTGCCCATAAATTTGGTAAAGCAGAAGTTGCACTTGAAGCAACTAAATATCTTATTGAGAATGGCAAAGATAAAAAAATGGTTGCTAATGCCTGGTATAACTACGGCCTCATTTGCGACTCAGCTAAAATTACTTACTACAATGGCAATCGTTATTGTCAATACAGTAAATGGCATAACTATTTTTCCGCATTCAAAGCTCACCCAACTGAAGCTCGAAAAGACAAGCTTAATAGCATCCTTCAAAATGACTTGCATAGCTGCGCGTTTAAAGAGGAAAAAGTCTTGGCATTTACCGGTTGTGGCCAATACCAATACAGTAATCAGCTTTGCATTCTCCACCCCAAAGAAATGGTCATAGATACATCCAGTTTTTCATGGACTGTTAAAAAAACCATATCGGTAAAACGAAATATGATAATAGCAAAAGAAGAACCTGTTTCTTTGGGAGAACCATCGGAAAACTACCCGATCGGGGACAAGATCTTAAGTGTGTATAAACTGGAAAATCAGTTAGCGCTTCCCATCAACTGGGATAATGAAACATGTAGCGATGATTATTCCGTTACCACTCGCTAGATCCTAGTTACCTCGCTGAAACGCACCCCGAATCAGAGGGAACCACAGGGAACAATTCACCTGCTATCTGTTCAACCCCAAACCCCCGGTGCGACCCACCGGGGGTTTTTTTATTGGGGGGTGTTATTCCCGCAAAATCAAACCTGATTAAAAACCCGCCATAAAAAATCTAGCGAACTGTGTCACATAAATTCGCGCTTATATAATCGTTTGCTATGCTGGTGGATATTAAATGGGCATAAAAAATCAAATTGGTTATAACTAATTGGTTAGTTGGCGTGAAAATCTATAGCCATATGCCCGACCGGTTTTCTTATCCATCAAACCCCAGGGTCATTTTTATGGCGTTATCCACCTTAAAACGCTTGGGCAAACTGCCTTTTTTTGTTGCTGCGCTTATCGCTACACCGAGCGCGCTAGCCGGTACTTTAACCAATGTATCGGTAGTCCCCGATGATGCATCGCCGGGGGCAACGACCAATTACACCTTTACCTACACCCTGGAGCAGGATGTTAATGCGGACGAAGCGTTGTTTTACGTCACTTTTCCTGAGGGCGCCGGTAAGTTCTCGGTAGCAACAGGTGCCTGTGACCGGATCGCATCTATCACCTTGAATCCTGTCCCTATGGGGGGAGCTGCTATTTGTCGCGCTTCTTACGGTTCTGGTAACACCGTCGGTCTCGCGGTTAATACCTCAATAGGTGGTGGAGTTTCTGTACCGGGTGGAACTGAAGTCGAAATCGTGGTGAGTGGTGTAACCAACCCTTCGGCAGCGGGCAATTACAATTTTGATCACGGCGATGGTACTGGCATTATCACGACGCAGATGATGGACCCCATGTTCCCCGGGGTTACGGCGAAAGATATTGCGGGCCAACAAACCGTAACTATTGGCAGCGGCAGTGCTGTGAATGGCGCGTGCGGTACTTCTGTTGGCGGTGTGTTTACCAGCGCTCCGGCCGTCAGTTTATGCGCAACAGGTACTGCAACAGCGGTAACGACTAACCCGACGACCTATACCTGGGGTTGTAATGGAACAGGTGGTGGCACAAGCACAGCGGCTAATGCCTGTTCTGCTGATCTGGGCTATGACTTGATCCTGAGTGTCTCCCCGCCCAGCGGTGGATCAGTTTCCTGCGGTAGTAACCCGGTCAGACACGGCGATAACAGAACCTGTACCCCAACAGCTTCCGCTGGCTATACCTTTGTGAACTGGACCGGCGACTGTACCGGTGCGAGCTGTGTATTGAATAACGTCACCAGTGCTCTGAACCCCCAGGCCAACTTTGCCCTGATCACTCACAGCATCACTACCACTGTGGTACCTGCCAGTGCCGGCTCTATCTCTTGTACCAATAATCCGGTGGATGATGGCGATGACTCAACCTGTACCTATACCGCCAATGCCGGTTATACCTTCGCAAACTGGAGTGGTGACTGTACGGGTGCGACCTGTGCGCTGACTGGTGTAACTGCAAATAAATCGGTAACGGCAAACTTCACCGCGCCGACCTTTACCGTCACCGTAAATACCTCCGGTTCAGGGACTGCTTCCTGTACACCCAATCCGGTGAGCGGCGGCAGTAACGCTACCTGTACCGCCAGCCCCAGTGCCGGCAATAGTTTTACCGGTTGGAGCGGTGACTGTACCGGCGGTAGCTGTGTGCTTGCCAGCGTGAATGCGAACAAAACTGTAACAGCAAATTTTGCGACTTCGACTTATTCGATTTCTGGTTCAGCAGCACCTGTAGCTGGCGGCAGTGTGAGCTGTAGTGGCAGTGTCAGCCATGGCAGCAATGGCAGTTGTACCGCCACAGCCAATGCCGGTTATACCTTTACCAACTGGAGTGGATGCCCGAGTGCCAATAGCTGTAGTTTCACCAACGTCACATCCAGCCAAAGCGTAACGGCTAACTTCACCATTAATAGCTACACAGTATCGGCCACCGCCAACCCGATTGATGCGGGTTCGGCGAGTTGTACCAGCCCAGTTGCGCACGGCGGTACGAGCAGTTGTACCGCCAAAGCGGCGGCCGGTTATAAATTGACGGGTTGGAGCGGTGCCTGTTCTGGCAGCAGCTGTTCCATCGTCAATGTCACGGCGAATGCATCGGTAACTGCCAGCTTTGCGTTATTGCCCATCTACAACATCAGCACCAGCGTATCACCCGCCGATAGTGGCAAAATCACCTGCACCAAAGACATTATGGAGGGCGGCACTGGCACCTGCACCGCCAAAGCCAGTGCGGGTTATCGCCTCAAAGCCTGGGGTGGGGATTGTTCCGGTACCTCCGAGAGTTGCACGTTGACCAATGTCACCAGTGCGAAATCGGTCAGCGCGACCTTTGAAGAAGCAAACACCTTTACCATCTCGGCAAGGATGGAGTCCTTGACTGGCTACTCCTCCGCGTTGCACCCCAAATCTAACGTCGGTGGGGTTTTCGGTGCATCAATCAATTGCTCAATAGCTAACCCCGTTACCATCAATTCAACGGTAACTTGCTCAGTGGATGAAGGCTACGAGCTTTTGGACGTCGGACGCTACAGAGGCTGGAGTGGCGGCTGTAGTCGGGTCGAAGGTCGCAACTGCATTATTGAAAATATCACCACGGACAAGCAGATCACTGCTCTCTATGGAATTAATGAAACCAGCTCCAATGCGATTAACGTCCACCCGGCGGGAGCGGGTAGTGTCTGGTGTGGTGCAACCCTCTCTGTGGTTGGTTTGAATGCGGATTACGTGGGTAAAAATTGCGTAGCTGAGGCAACCCTTGGTTATACATTTACCGGCTTCTCGAATACTCAGTCCTATGCGGTGAACGCTAATTTCACCAAACAAACCGGTACACCTTCGGTGGTGTGCAGCAACTGTAATACCAGCACCCTGACCACTGATGACTCTACAATTAAGTCGGTAACCAAAACCAGTGAGCCGGATGCACAGGGTAATAGCACCCAATCGACAGTAGCGAGTACAACTAACACTGAAACGGGTAGCACTTCAGTCAATGTGACGGTAAATAATCAGAACATCACAACAGGTACATCCACACCTTCAAACCAGCTTGTTGTTAACGTGAATGACTCCACGGTGACTATGAATAATGATGGATCAACCAGCGTGGTTGTCGGTGGCTCAAATCAGAGTACTGTGACACTCGGTCTTTCGTCGGGAGGACTTGGTGGTGTGATTCAGGGCGGTTCTGGTTCTGCGCCATCATCCATTAATGCACAGTCCACTCTTGGTATTCAGACCGATGTGTATAACTTTGAATTTACCAACGGTGCTGATACCGACCTGGTTTTCTCAAAACCCGTATCAATCAAATTACCTATACCCGATACCACTGACGTTGATACCGATTTGTTGACGCTCGCCAAGATCATCAACGGCAAACTGGAGTATTACGGCGGTTCATACAACGCCGAAGGCAAGTACTTTGAGGCCAACAGGAAAAGCTTCAAGCCGCGCGCTAAATCTGCCAATGATGACTATGCCTATGTCAGTGCCAGCTGGTCTGACAATGTGGCTACCGACCTGGTCATGCGTGGCACCAACGACAATACCCAGATAAGACATACCGCAACACTTGATGCGACTACTGCAGTCAGCATTCAAACAGTGACCACCTTTGCAACAGGTGATGTAAAAACCACACTGAATCTCGGTTCTGTTGATAACACCAAGTCGGTTGCCGGTAACCTTGCAGCGGGCTTCGCAACAATCAATGTCAGCGGTGCAATGGGAACCTACAAGATTACCGATAAGCAACAACCTGAAAACGATACGCGTCTGGTTTCTTTGGCGGTAAGCAACGGTGAATTAACCAGTGTGGAAGTTAGCAATGGCGGTAGTTCCCAAGCGTTATATAGCGCTGCATCTGGTGGCCCGAGCCTGACTGGTTTGGAGTCAACTGCTGAGTCCATCAGCATCACCCTCAGCTATCCAGCCAAGAACTAAAACAGGAGCAAGTCATGAAAAAATTAATTATTAAATCAGTACTCCTGTTGTCAGTTGCTGGTCTGGTTGCCTGTGGTGGCGATAGCAAAAAGCACAGCAACAGTTCATCGAGCAGTGTGGTGAGCTCCAGCTCGTCAGTAAAAAGTAACGCAATGGAATTGAATAAAGAATACGCCTACACCGATAGCACCAAGATCACCAACACTGGTAAAACCGAATTGGTGGTTATCAAAAAATACTACTGGGAAAGCCAAAAGACAGTGGTGATTTTAAAAGCGGGCAGTGCCACGATTGATTAATCATTGTTGGCGTCTGCCATAAAAAATCCCCGCAAAGGCGGGGATTTTTACTTTTATGCGGTGTGAGGCTTACAACTGGCTCATGCCGCCATCAATAATTAACTCAGTCCCCACAACAAATGCTGCATTAGCCGATGCAAGATAAACCACCGCGCCTGCAACTTCCTCTGGTTTACCAAAGCGTTTAACAGGCACCTGCGCTTGAATCTGGCTTGCCAACTCATTCAATTGTTCGGCAGGTACACCAAGTTTGCCGTAGAGCGGCGTTGCTACAGGGCCAGGGCTAACTACGTTCACGCGAATACCGCGTCCCACCAGTTCCGCCGACAAAGTTTTTGCCAACGAAATTAGCGCGGCTTTACTCGCGGCGTAGACACTGGAATTAGGCATGCCGATATGTGCGTTTATTGAACCGTTCAGAATTATCGCTGCGCCTTCATTCAAGAGTGGCAAAAGTGCCTGAATTGTAAAGTAAGCGCCTTTCACATTGACGTTAAACGTTTGATCCCACAAGTCTTCATCCACAGCTTCCAAGGGTGCAAATTTGGCGACACCGGCGTTAATAAACACTGCATCCAAACGCACGCCTTGTTCACTTAATTGAGCGGCCAGAGCTTTAGCGGCGTTCACATCACCTGCCTCACTTTGCAGGGCGATAGTGTCTGCGCCGAGTTGTTGTTGCGCTTGTGCAAGTGTTGCCTGATCGCGACCGGTGATCACAAGGCGCGCACCTTGTTGTGCAAAAGCCACCGCCGTTGCCAAGCCTATGCCACTGTTGCCGCCAGTTACGAGTACAGTTTTGTTGGTGAATTGAGTCATGATATTTCTCCAGCTAAAGGTATTAAATCGGTTTAGGTTGTTTGTTTTTGGGCTGTTGATGTTTGCAGCCCATGGACACACTTTATGATTTATGTTTGTATGCATCAATTGGCTATAAATTGATAATTAATTCATAAATTGTGAATGATTGGTTAAATCGCACCTCGCGCAAAATGTCGCTCACCGAAAGCGGCGAGGCGCTTTACGAACGCGCCAAAAGTATTCTGGATGAAATGGCCGATGCAGAATCCATCGTCAGCTCAGCCACCTTGCAACCGCGTGGTTTGCTGCGCATCAACGCTCCGATAAGTTTCGGAATTTTGCACCTCGCGCCCTTGTGGCCGCAATTTATGCTGAAGTATCCAGATGTAGAGTTGGATATTTCGCTGGTTGATAGGGTCGTGGATATTGTGGAGGAAGGCTACGATCTTGCAATTCGCATTTCGCGTTCTGGCTCATCCTCTAACGCGGCGCGCAAACTGGCGACATCGCACAATGTTTTGTGTGCATCGCCAGAGTATTTACAAAAATACGGAGCGCCAAAAATGCCAGCGGATTTGACCCAGCATAAATGCATCGGCTACACCTACGCCGCAAATGGTGACCAGTGGGTTTTGACCGATGAGACTAAGCAAGAGCATCCGGTAAAAATATCTTTTGTGATGCACGCGAATAATGGCGATACGATTCGTGCGGCAGCATTGCAAGGTGTTGGAATTGCCCGGTGCCCGACATTTCTAAGTGGAGACGATTTG
>JAGKWY010000149.1 GCA_021151625.1 Gammaproteobacteria bacterium
CACCTTAGCAATGGTTATCGGTCCACTCAAGTTTTTCGTGGAAATTTCGCCAAGAATCAATTTTTTGACTGATAAAAGAACAAAACCCGAGGTTTCCCAGGTTTTATTGACCCCGGCAACAAATGCACCAATGACAGAATAGTCGTAAGCACGGATCATTTTTTCGGGAATGTTATAAGGTTGGACACCAACACCGACTCGCCCCTGCGCCTTTCCATCTTCGGTTATCGCATCAGGAATCACAGTTACCTGACTAATCTGACCTGCACGCTCAAGGGTAAGACTGAGGGCAGAACCGGGGCGCTCACGCACATAATCCACCCAGGTACGCCAGTCATCTATTTCCTGATCATCGACTTTACGCAGAATGTCACCTGCCCTTAAACCAGCCCGCTCTGCCGGACTCGCCGGGAGAATCTCACCAACTACCGGAGGAATTTTAGGAAGCTGAAGGGCAATCCCCAAGCCCGCAACAGGATCTGGATCAGCCGCTTCACGCAGCCATTCATGCAATTGTGCTTCAGACTCATATTGAAAATGCGAGTCTTCCGAATAAGCGACTTTAAAGCTGATGGGGCCGCTCTCTCCCAGACGATTCAGTAGTGCGCGATTTAGCGCCTGCCAGGTTGGAGTGGCAATACCATCAATCGCCAAAATTTCCTGGCCCTTTTCGAGCCCCGCCTGAGCGGCAATAGAGTTGGGAGCAACACTTTCAATAACCGGGATCACTCCACGCTCACCCTGCAGCATAAGCCCCCAAAAAAGCAGGATAGCCAATATGAAGTTTGCAATTGGCCCGGCAGCCACAATCGCGATCCGCCGCCAGACGGATTTATTATTGAAGGCCATGTGGCGCTCTTCGTCTGCCACCTGCCCCTCACGCTCATCCAGCATTTTTACATAGCCACCCAAAGGCAAAGCGGCCAAGGCGTACTCAGTTCCCTGGCGATCCCGCCATGACCACAGAACTTTTCCAAAACCAATAGAAAAACGATGCACCTTGACGCCACAGCGGCGAGCGACATAAAAGTGCCCAAACTCATGGATGGAAACGAGAATAAGAAGTGCGACCAGGAACGATAAAACTGTCTGCATACACCTAACCTCGGCGGGAGCTTACCATTGTGTGATCAACTGCTGCGCCATAGCTCTGGCCTCAGAATCTGCGGCCTGAACATGCGCAAGATCATGAGGCTCAACAGACTCAATGCGCGTTAACACCTGCTCAATAACATTTGCAATCTGATCGAAACGAATACGCCGCTGCAAGAAGGCAGCAACTGCCACCTCATTAGCCGCATTAAGAATCGCCGGCGCCATACCGGAAACCTCTGCTGCTTGCTGAGCCAAACGCAAACAGGGGAAGCGCACATAATCTGGCGCACTAAAATCCAGACGAGCAGTAGCAATTAAATCCAGGCTAGCCACACCTGACTCTATCCGCTGTGGCCATGCCAAAGCATGAGCGATGGGAGTACGCATATCGGGATTACCCAACTGCGCCAGCACCGAGCCATCAATGTATTCCACCATCGAGTGAATAACACTTTGCGGATGTACAACTACTTGCACCTGCTGAGGTCGCGTATTAAACAACCAGCAGGCCTCAATCAGCTCCAAGCCTTTGTTAAGCATGGTGGCAGAATCCACCGAGATTTTTTGCCCCATACTCCAATTGGGATGGGCGCAGGCCTGCTCGGGAGTCACCCTGGATAGATCACTAACAGGGGTGTTACGGAAGGGACCGCCTGAGGCAGTTAATAGGATCTTGCGCACCCCGCTGGATTTCAGCCCTTCTTGCAAGTAATCCGCACGATGATTCGGCAAGCACTGGAAGATCGCATTGTGCTCGCTATCTATAGGTAAAAGCACAGCCCCACTTTCTGCAACAGCGTGAGTAAATAAACCACCTGCCATTACTAAAGCTTCTTTATTGGCTAACAAGACTTTTTTGCCAGCTCTTACTGCCGCCAGCGTTGGCAATAAGCCCGCCGCGCCAACAATAGCGGCCATCACTGTATCAACCAGAGGATCAGCAGCCACTTGCGCCAGAGCCTCATCACCTTGTAATACTTCAGTTGGGCATCCCTGACGACGCAACTCCAGCTCCAGCTCACGCGCTGAAGCAGGATCTTTCATTACCGCGTAACGTGGATTATGAGCCAGGCATTGGGTCGCAAGAACCTGCCAACGGCGATCTGCAGTTAGTGCAAACACTTTATAGCGATCAGGGTGGCGTGCAATAACATCCAGTGTGCTCACACCAATAGAACCGCTTGCTCCCAGCACCGTAATCGATTGAGTCGTTGCTGACATTATTAAACACCTACCACCGAACTAAACGCACCAGTAGCCAATAGCGCCATCGCAAATACCGGTGCCCCTGCTGTAATACCATCGACACGATCAAGGATACCGCCATGTCCCGGCAATATATGCCCGCTATCTTTTACACCCGCATGACGCTTGACCATGCTCTCAAGCAGATCACCCAATACTGAAATCAGACTGGTAGGAACAACAATTGCTAGCATAACCAGGAAGCCGATATCCAACACCTGACTTAACCCCAACGCCAGCAGGCAATTCGCCAAAAAGCCTCCAGCAAATCCTTCCCAGGTTTTTCCCGGGCTAACGGCGGGCGCCAGCTTATGGCGACCAAAACGACGACCAGCAAAATAACCACCGCTATCGGCAATAGCCACGATAAGGATCAACAACAACACCAGCCAGGCACCGTTCACCTGTTGACGCACATAAACCAATGCCACCCAGGTTGGAATCAACACAACCAGCCCCATTAGCAAGCGCAGCCCCTTATACCCCCAAAGCAAACTGCTGGATGGATAGCCCTGTACCAGCAACAACGCCAAGGCCCACCAACCACATCCAACAATCAGTAAATCACGGATAGCCGTCTCGTTTAATTGTGGACTTGCCTCACCTTCAAAACCCAAATACAGCGAAGCGCCAACCATCAACACCAGATTAAACAAGGTATAGAGTGCGCGCTGCCACACAGCAGCAAAACCCGATAAATTGGACCACTCCCAACTGCCAATCAGCACCACCGCACCGATAAAGAATGAGAAATACCCCGCAGGTAAACCAAACAATGCGGCGAGAAAAATAGCTGCCAGAACCAACGCAGTCATCACACGCTGTTTAAGCATTGCGCGCACCCGCTTCAATTTGATCACCCGTCATACCAAAACGACGCTGGCGCTCATGAAAACTGTTCGCTGCCTTTTTCAATTCTTCACCATCAAAATCCGGCCAAAGCTTGTCACTAAAAAACAGTTCGGCGTAAGCACATTGCCACAATAAAAAGTTGCTAATGCGTACTTCACCACCAGTGCGAATTAATAAATCCAATGATGGTAAATCTGCAAGACAAGTGTGCTGATGAAGAATATCTTCATTGATATCAGCAACGCTCAGGGCACCATCCACCACTTGTTGGGTCATTTTTTTTGCTGCCTGGGCAATATCCCAGCGACCACCATAGTCGGCCGCGATAACCAGGGTGGTTTTTCCGCCAGCAGTGATTGCCTCAGCATCGGCAATTGCTTTTTGAATTGATGAGCTGAATCGCTCACGGTTTCCAATTACGCGCAAGGCAACATTTTTCTTCTTCAGCGCCTTGGCTTCATTTTTGAGGTACAACAAAAACAGCGACATCAGCGCCTCCACTTCCAAAGGAGGACGCCGCCAATTCTCGCTGCTAAATGCAAAAACAGTTAATACTTCAATACCCAATTCCTGACACGCGGACATCACATCGCGAATGCGTTCAACACCCACTTTATGACCGGACACTCCCGCCATACCACGCTGTTTCGCCCAGCGATTATTGCCATCCATAATGATCGCCACATGGCGAAGATTATTGTCAGTCACGCGCTTCTCCCAACGACAGGCTTATATTGATACAAACAAGCAATTGCCTGCTTTTTTACATTTTTTGTAGTGGTGATGCAGAATATTCGACCCGGAACATACCGGGCCGAACATAAAGACACAGATTAGATAGCCATCAAATCTGCTTCTTTGGCCGCCAGGGCTTTATCTACCTCAGCGATATATTTGTCGGTGATTTTTTGAATATCATCCTGTGCACGACGATCATCATCCTCACCAATTGCCTTATCTTTCAGCAAAGCCTTTACATCACCCAATACATCGCGACGCACGTTGCGCACCGCAACACGGCCGTTCTCTGCTTCCGCGCGAGCTTGTTTGATAAAGTTCTTACGGGTTTCTTCGGTCAACATCGGCAATGGAATACGAATCAAACCGTTGTTGGTAGATGGGTTTAAACCCAAATCTGATTTCATAATGGCTTTTTCAATTGCCGGAACCAGATTGCGCTCCCAAGGGCTTAACGACAGGGTGCGCGCATCTTCAATATTGATATTCGCAACCTGACTCAAAGGAGTTTGCGTACCGTAATAATCGACAGTGATACCATCCAACAAACTTGGGTGAGCACGACCAGTACGAATTTTATTGAAATTATTACCCAGCGCTTCAATCGCTTTTTTCATGCGCGCTTCAGCATCTTTTTTGATGTCATTAATCATGATTTATCCTCTTCAATCAAAGTACCTTCGTTGCTACCCACAACAATATTCAATAACGCACCGGTTTTATTCATGCGGAAAACGCGCACCGGCATATCGTGTTCACGACACAAGCAAATTGCCGTTAAATCCATTACACCCAGCTTTTTGTCGAGAACTTCGTCGTAAGAAAGGCGATCATATTTTGTCGCAGTAGGATCTTTTTTCGGGTCTGCGGTATAAACACCATCTACCTTGGTAGCTTTAAGAACGATATCTGCTTCTACCTCAATACCACGTAAGCAAGCCGCTGAGTCGGTAGTAAAAAACGGATTACCCGTCCCCGCCGAAAAAATCACCACTTCGCCAGAGTTCAGGAAACGAATTGCACGACGACGGTCATAGTGCTCAACCACACCGCTCATGGGGATGGCTGACATAACACGGGAGGAGATATTGGAACGCTCCAATGCATCACGCATCGCCAGAGCATTCATTACTGTGGCTAACATGCCCATATGATCGCCAGTAACACGATCAAGACCAGCGGCACTCAGGGCGGCACCACGGAACAAGTTACCGCCGCCAATAACCAGGCCAACCTGAACACCTATCCCTACCAATTGACCAATTTCCAGAGCCATTTTATCGAGCACTTTCGGATCAATACCGAATCCTTCGGTTCCCATCAGCTCTTCGCCACTCAATTTCAACAGGATACGCTTGTACTTCTTATCTCTGGGGCCGGACATAAATGCTCTCCAAAACAATGAGTTAGCCGCAAATGGCCGCCTCAACCGGGGGCCGAAAAAAATCGGTGCAGTGTAACAGAAAAACCCCATCTGGTTATGTCTGCCACCCCGCTTTTTCAATCACGGGAAAAGCCGCACAACCAACCCACCACCTAATTGTCATTTCAACTATAATTGTATTCGCAAAATTGCTTTCCTAACGGACTGAACAATACTTATGCCTAACCCATAACAAGCAATGAACCGACCAGCCAATGAATGATAAAAGCTTTAACTCTGTACTCATTGCCTCAATACTTATTACTTTGGCCCTGGTAGTAGGGGTTCACTTCACCCCCGACAACCGCCTGCTCCTTCTACCTGACTCCAGTGCACGCCTTTACCTGCTAACCAAACCCTTGCCAGATGGCACCCCGTCATCCGAATGGACTAACGATCAACATACAAGCTGGAAATGTACAAACCCGGAAAGCTATAAAATTGATTATTTTCCCTGTGCCGTAACCCTGGATCTTTCCAAGACCGCCGACATCGGCCTGAATCTATCCAAATTCAAGCACCTCAATTTACACCTGGACTACAAAGGTAGCTCCAACAAGGTCCGCATAGCGATTCGAAATTTCAATACCGCCTATTCCAAAGTGAGCGACAGCAACAGCACTAAATTTAATGCAATTCAAATCCACACCAGTGAACTCAACAAAGAACTGCACCTCTCCTTAACATCTTTTGCCGTCGCAGATTGGTGGCTAAGCCAGTACAACATCCCTCTTTCCCGCTCAGCACCGGAGATGGATAACACTCTGGTAATTACAGTAGATTTTGGCGAACCCATACAACCAGGTATTCATAGTTTTGAATTAAAAAAAATCGAATTGCAAGGCGACTGGATAGCGACAGAATATTGGTATTTGGGAATCCTCGTGCTGTGGCTTGGCAGTATTTTTATTTATGCCATTAAACGCCTGCTTGAATTAAATGCGCAAGCAAAACACGACACCCAGGTAATCAACCAACTCAACAATACCAATGAGCAATTGAAAGAAGAGACTAATAAATTTCGCCGTCTTTCAACCGTTGATCCACTCACCCAACTCTATAACCGGTTTGGCATTGACCAAATTATTGCCAGCCTCTCAGGCAATAGCCATCTACAAACACCAGACACACCCAATTACTCTTTATTGGTTGTCGATATAGATCACTTCAAACGCATTAACGACCAACGCGGCCATGACACTGGCGATATAGTGCTGCAACATATCGCCAAAATTATCCAAACCCATTTACGCGCAGGGGATTTTGTAGGCCGATGGGGTGGTGAAGAATTTGTAATCATAATGCCCGGGGCCAGCAAAAAAACAGCGATGGCAATGGCAGAGATGATTCGCGATGCAATATTTTCTACGCCGTGCAACCTGGAAAAACCGCTATCAATCAGCGCCAGCTTTGGTGTAAGCGAAAGGCAAAACACCGAAGATTTTGCAACCTGCTTCAAACGCGCAGATAACGCACTGTACAAAGCTAAAGACCAAGGCAGGAATTGCTGTGTTTATGCAGAGGAGCATCTTTAGACAACAAAAAACCCGCGCAAGTTACCCTGCGCGGGTTTTTTGCAACATCTTTTAGCGAAAGCGAATTAGGCTTTAGCAGCAGCTACTTGCGCAGCTACTTCAGCAGCAAAGTCTACAACAGCAACTTCGATACCTTCACCTACTTCCAGACGCACAAAGCTCTTCACAGTTGCACCGCCAGCTTTGGCGAATTGAGCAACGGTTTGCTCTGGATTCTTAACGAAAGGCTGATCAACCAGGCTAGCTTCTTTCAGGAACTTGCTGATACGACCAACAATCATCTTCTCAACGATTTCAGCTCAGTGCTTCACGTGCATTTTCCAGGTCGCCAGCCATCAGAGCAGCAACGTCAGTTTGCTTGGTAGTGAAGGCTTTTTCCAATACGCTGTTTACGAACGCCAGGAAACCTGCATCGCGTGCAACGAAGTCAGTTTCAGAGTTAACTTCGATCGCAACACCGTAGCTGTTATCCGCAGCAACTTTAACAGCAACAACGCCGTCAGCAGCAGTACGACCTTCTTTCTTGGCCGCTTTCAAGCCAGAAACTTTACGCAGGTTTTCAATCGCCAGTTCAATATCGCCATTGGCTTCGCCCAGCGCTTTTTTGCATTCCATCATGCCAAGGCCAGTGCGGTCACGCAGTTCTTTTACCAGTGCAGGAGTAACAGCGCTCATGGTTAATTCCTCAAATAAAAGTGTTCGAATTCAAGTTAAAAAAGGGGGCCAAGCCCCC
>JAGKWY010000247.1 GCA_021151625.1 Gammaproteobacteria bacterium
TGTTTGCTCAATAACAATTGGAACCAGACCGCTATTAATAAGAGATAAGTGGGATTTCATTTGTTCGTATGACATCGTGCATTTTGTCCTTAAGCGGGCCTAATAGCTTCGCCAAATTTGAGAACTTGAGGTTTTTAACACTAGAGAGCTTAACCCGTGATGGGATTATATGCCAGTCAAAAGAGGGATTTTGGAGGGTATTCGGAATGAGTAAAGCCGCAAAACGAGCGCTTTGCGGCTTTTTTAAACGATTAACGCTGAGCGTTTGCTTTGATGATTTCGTCGTAATTGGTTTCTACATCAGCAACCTTGGCCTGCGCGAGAATATGATCAACCACCTGATCCTCAAGCACCGCAGATTCAACACCTGCCAACAATTCCTGGTTGTTATTGTAATATTCAACAACTTCTTTAGGTTCTTGATAAGTAGAGGCAATCTCCTCAATCATAGTACGAACGCGCTTGGCATCCGGCTTGAGCTTATTACTCTTAACAATTTCCCCAACAATCAATCCCAAGGTTACACGACGATTTGCCTCCTCCTGGAACATTGTGTCTGGTAAAAGCGCTTTTACATCAAAGTTTTGTTGCTGGCCGCCGAAGCGCTGCAACATTTGATTGCGCAACACTTGAATCTCATTGGCCACAAGCGCCTTTGGCACCTCTGTCACGTGCGAAGCAATCAAGGCATCCATCACTTGAACTTTAACTTTAGCTTTAAGCGCATTGGCCAATTCGCGGTCCATATTTGCTTTTACTTCTTTGCGGAATTGCTTTTCACCGCCCTTTTCCACACCAAACTTCTGAAAAAATTCTTTTTTCAGCTCAGGCAGTTGAGCTTCAGAAACGCTGTTAGCGGTTATAACAAACTCTGCAGCGGCACCCTTCAGCTCTTCTGCCTGATAATCAGCAGGGAAGGTCACTGCAACAGTTTTCTGCTCGCCAGCCTTCATGCCCACGATACCCTCTTCAAAACCAGGAATCATAGACTTGGAGCCCAGTACCAGTTTATGGTTATCAGCTTTTCCACCAGCAAACTCAACACCATCTTTAGTGCCAACAAAGTTAATATCAACCTGGTCGCCATCTGCAGCAGCACGATCCACTACCGACCAGGTTGCCTGATGCTTACGTAGCACTTCAACCATGTTATCGACATCAGCTTCAGTTACGTCTGCTTTGTAGCGAGTAATTTCGTAAGTAGACAGATCGCTCAGCGCAACACTAGGATAAACTTCAAAGGTGGCAACATACTCCAGATCCTTTCCAGCAACCAATTGCTTCGGCTGAATGGAAGGCTGACCAGCAGGCTTAACATTTTCTTTTTGTACTGCCGCATAGAAAGAGCGACTAATTACATCACCTACAACTTCTTGACGAATGCCAGCACCAAAGCGCTGCTTCACTACTGACAAAGGCACTTTGCCTTTACGGAAGCCTTTAATACTGACATTGCGCGCAGCCTGCTTTAAACGATTTTCAACTTCGTTTTCTACTTGCTCCGCAGGTACGCCTACAGTCAGGCGGCGTTCCAATCCAGATGTT
>JAGKWY010000150.1 GCA_021151625.1 Gammaproteobacteria bacterium
GGGCAAATTGGTAAAGATTATAATTTTGACCCGAACCCTGCGACGGGCCGGCTTACGATTACATCGTTTTTTGAATTTAAATGATTGGTAATTTTTAAGAGGAATGATCTCTTCCTGCTAGCGTATAGTTATTCTTGATTCATGTCTGCTTCAGGACGCTAAAAACGCCCCATTACTGCATTGCTTGGTAATCTTGGTAAACCAAAATAATAAAAATCCCTGCCAACAACGCTGGCGGGGATTTTTATTTTACATGCTCAAATCCTTTATTAATTACTGCCTCAACGGCAATATCAACTGCTCACATTCCTGCACAGTAATATTTTTACCACACACAGGAATTTGGCTTTGTGGTGATGCATCGGCCCTGTTGGTAATTAATGGATTGCCAAGGATATGGTTGACCGTATTCAGGTTGTAACCATTGTCCTGTTCCGCCATCCAGAAAAATATTCCCGCCAGGCCTTTGGATTTTGCATATTTGGTTTTCAACGCAACAGTACGTGGTGTCTCAACGCTGATGAAAGAACCAATGCCTTCATGTACCAGGTAATCAGCATTGGCAATTTTATCGGTGTAAAGTGTGTAGCCATTGCGCGGTTTTAAGTCGCGATCGACAAAATTTTGATAGAGATCGTAACCTTCAACTACACCGGCTTCCCAGGAGCCAACACCGGCAATACCCAAAATTAATTGCGCACCTGTCCAATTGCTATTGCCTACCGTAGTAGAACCAATAACACCGTTGGTGTATTCGCGAATGTCACCGGGCACAGTTGCTTTGGCGCGATGATAATTCGCAGCACCAATCATTAATTTATTCGCAGGTACACTAATTCCCAACAAATAGCTCAATGTCCAGTCAGCAGATGTTCCTGCTGAAGAACCCGTTGCATTTGGATTTGCATAGAGTGGCGTGTGATGGGAAATTTCCCGCTCCCAGGCACCGGTCAGGTCATAGGTCATCACGTATAAGCGATCCATATAAGGATGTACATTGGCCCAATTAATTTTTTCCAGGCGACCAAGTCCGGCAGGTATTGCGGAAGACAAGCGATATTTTTTGCCAGTTTTTACGGTGAGCCAATCAAGGCCTGCGCGCAATTCCTGAATTAATGTTGCGTAATTGGCTGCATCGGCGGGGCTGGATGCACCGGGCACTGAACCATCGGTTGCCGGGTATTCCCAATCGATATCGACGCCGTCAAAATCAAATCGCTCCAGGAAATGCACAATAGAATCGACAAACGCTTTGCGACGTGTCGGGTTGCCGGCCATCCAATAAAATCCTTCGGATAAGGTCCAGCCGCCGACTGATAAATCCAGTTTTAAATGTGGATTTTGTTGACGCAGTAAATAAAGCGCTCCAAATACACCGCCAACCTTGGTGCGATCCAGTGAGTATTGACTCTCTGTTCCTACAACGCCTTTAGGCGCAACGCCAGCATTGCGCACAAAAGCCGCTTCAAAATCGGCGAGTGCCATAGCGCCGTCAGGCAATTTGCTTTGCGCACAATTACGCAGCACCGCAGCGGGTGCAGAAGTGGGGAAGCCGCCATCCTGCACATTGCTGGCGCCTGGGTAACAGATACCGGCAAAACCATAAACGATGCGATTTACGTTGGACGCTGCAAGTTTGGTGAAATCAAATTTGCGCCCGTAAATTGCCCAGTCACCGATGTAAGTAACGATTTCAGTTCCGCCGGTTACTTGATAAGTGTTGTGTTGCAACGCAAGCGTGCCCGGCACCAGTTTGGAAACGCGCGCGCCGTTATCACCATCAAGCCCTGCGTGTTCGCCGCCATTGTCGGTAGCAACTGCAATTGCACCTTGTTGACCGGTTAATGTTGAGGGCGTATTGGAAATACGCGCTACGGCAATTGCGCCTGTTGGATTAAGCACACCCGTATTGGGGTTTCCCGCAACTGGCTGTGCAGTGCCGTAATTAATCGTATTGGGAATAGGAACCGGGCACTTGTTTGGATCTGGATAGCCAACGGGTGCGGACCATTGACCAGGATAGGCGGTGTTGCCTGGCTGAATAGAGTGCGTATCAACCAATGCGCGATAAACAGCTCCCTGATAGGCCACGAGTGAGCCTGCGGTATAAATTTTTCCGCTGACAAATTCTTCAGAACAGAATCCTGTGTTGGGCAAACTGCTGGCGGTGCTACTGGAATTTCCAGAGCCATTACACGCACTGGCAGTTGTTGTGGTCCAGGCGGATGTGTAAGCCCAACCAACACCGGGTTCATAAGCGGCATTGCCGCTTGAACACCAACCGGGCACCGAGCACGAATAAAATCCACCGGCATTAGTGACTACATTTCCAGTGTGATAACTGGTACCTGCAGTATAAGCAGGGCAATTACCCGGCGCTGAGCTGGCTTGGCTCGAACGACTGGAGCTAATTGCGAAAGAACTGCTGGATCGAATACTGGATAAAGAACTGCCGATAAGGCTACTCGAGCGCAATGAACTTGAGCGCGATGTTGTGCTGGATGAAGTGAGAGCGGTGCTGCTTGTCGTAACCGCATCGCAACTACCTAAATCCGTCCAGGCATTGGCCCAGGCCCAGCCTACACCGGGTTCATAAGGCCCGCCAATTGAACACCAGCCACCAACACTACAGCGAAATGCTTTGTTTTGGTTTTTCACCATGGCGCCAGTGGTGTAAGTTCCCTGTGCGTATTGCGTGAGACTGGTGCAATCATATGCCCGCAGCGACGGCGCAACGCAGAAGAAAATAAATAATAATAAAAACTTTGTTTTGACCATTTTTGTATCCTCTTTATTAATTATGTTTGGAAAAATCGGATAACAGCTTTTCATCACAACAAGTCAAACAGGCAGGCGCCCTGGAAAGGTTGATTGGATTTAAGCGCCAATGACAAAGATTAAAGCGTCAGGAATTGCAACACAGAGCCATCCTGGCTATCTCTCTGACTGCTCATAAAGGAGAGCTTCGCAAGCTCAGTTGCAAAGACAACGGACAACGTTGTCCATAAAACTTAGGCCTTTCGATCCAACCTGTCAACAAGGTGATTTAATTTTGCCAAATGGGAAAAACTTGCTCCAAATTTCTAATAGCCAATATCTATTTATAAATCGACGATATCGACCAGAGCTTTACCTGGACTGCGTGCATTAAAAATAATTAAGAGGTATGTGACTATGGCAAAGGTTAATAAAGTTGTAATTGCCGGAAGTGGTTAATGATTTAGCATCCGATATGTTGTTTCACTTCTTGACAGGCTTTAAGGCTTTGATTGAAAAAACGCGGAAAAATTGCTGTTGCACCATGAGTTCTTAAATAAATATTGCCAACGGAAATCTAACTAGCGGGAAATAGTTATTGCTCTGGCAGTGTCTATTTCCAACTTACTCTTGAGTTAAATCAGTAAAGCTGGCACGCAATAAATTTTTAAATACTTCTGGCGCTACCTCCACTTCCAGCCCACGGCGACCGGCACTAACAAAAATGGTGGATTGTGCTTGAGCAGAGGAATCGATAAATGTTTTCAATAATTTCTTTTGTCCAAATGGACTAACACCACCCAGAACATAGCCGCTCATTCTTTCCACTTGCTGCTTGTCTGCCATTGCAGCTTTTTTTGCACCTGCGGCTTTAGCAATTTGTTTCATGCTTAGCATGGCAGAGACAGGAATTACCCCAACGGCATAATCTTTTGCATCCAGCATTACCACCAGGGTTTTAAACACGCGGTTTGCATCAATACCGAGTTTTTCTGCTGCCTCTAATCCATAGGATTCGGCGTTGGGATCATGGCTGTATTCATGAATCTTAAAAGCGGCTTTGGCTTTTTCGAGGGATTTAATGGCTGGTGTCATAGGGATTACTCACAAAAAGGTACTGTGGGATTCTACTAGAATTTTCATACTGCTGAGCGGGTGGCTTTGTGCGGAAGATGTGAATTTCCTGAAGAAGACTTGCCCGGTTTTTTGAGGATAGGTGTGAGTGATCTTTATAAATGCATAATTATCCGTGTCACCAGGAATAAAAATCCTTTGTCCCACAATTATTTTTTAGGCTAAGCTTTGCCTGTCGCCTAAATGCAAATCTGCTGGATTGTTACCACGCATGGACGGGTTCTGTGATGGACTAACCGAGCTGAACTGTGAAAACGGGCGATATTCCCAGCTTGATTAACTAAAAAGGAAAAGCCAATGACCTTCTTTTTATCCTGGCTTCGGTGCTTCACCAACGCCATCGTATGTTCTTTTCAATCTCGTTTGAGACCCTCCGCAGTCATCTTCTCCCCGGTTTTATTTTTAATTGTTTCCCCTTCTTATGCACAACTGCCATTGACCAATATTGTGCAGGTGTCTACGGGGAGCTCACATACCTGTGCGGTAACTTCCTCCGGCGCACTGAAGTGTTGGGGAAGCAATACCAGTACACAACTGGGAGATCAGAGCGCTGGTAGCACTCCTAGCCTGGCGGCAATCAGCTCCACTCTGGATTCCAACGTTCGCGCTGTCGCTGCAGGCTCATCGCATACCTGTGCTTTAACAACCAGCAACACGGTGAAATGTTGGGGCGATAACTACTACGGCCAAATAGGTAACGACTCCACCATTCCCGTCCGGCCCGCGCCGGATGATGTTCACCTTTATGAAAGCGTTCGTGCTATCGATGCAGGAAGTGGTCATACCTGTGCTTTAACCTATGCCGGTGGCGTGAAGTGCTGGGGCGATAATACCTGGGGCCAATTAGGAAATACTCGATTCAACAGGAGTGCAGTGCCCGTAGATGTTTATGGTTTGAGCAGTGGTGTTTCAGGAATCGCGGTAGGTTATGAACACAGTTGTGCAATCCTCAGCAGTGGCGGTGTGCGGTGTTGGGGTAAAAATAACTATGGCCAATTAGGGAATGGCACTACCGATGATTCCGTATACCCGATGCAGGTTAGTGGTTTGACCTCCGGGGTGGTAAAGCTGTCCGCGTCCTTTGCAAACACTTGTGCATTGCTAAATACAGGTGCTGCAAAATGTTGGGGAAGTAATTATTTTGGTGAAGTTGGCGATAACACAAACATTATTCGCAAAACACCTGTTGATGTCATATGGGCAGCGTCTGGTGTTATTGATATTGCTGCTACCAACGCTGGCACTTGCGCGCTTTTTGATACCGGCCGGGTGAAGTGCTGGGGCAATAATGGCACGGGGCAGCTAGGTAATAATTCAACTGTTCATAGCATGACTCCGGTGGATGTTGTTGGTTTGGAAAACGTCACCAGCCTGGATATGGCTAGTGGCCGGGCGTGCGCGGTTGCAGCCGGTGAAGTGAAATGTTGGGGCGACAATCCTTACGGACAGTTAGGAAATAATACAACTACACGTAGCTTGATTCCGGTAAATACGCTACTGGCTGTTGTGCCTGCCGCACCCACGAATGTTGTTGCAGTTGCAGGGAATGGCCGGGCAACCATCACCTTGACCGCGCCTGCACACGGTGGATCGCCGTTAAGCAGTTATCGTATCGTTTCAACCCCTGCTGCTATTGACAGGTTTGTCACCACCAGTACGCAAACTCATGTCATCACTGGCCTGACCAATGGTGTTGACTATACGTTTACTGTTTCAGCAAAAAATGTAGTGGGTGAAAGTGAGCCGTCTTTGCCCTCTAATATTGTTACACCGGGGATTCCGTTGAGTAGTTCTTCATTGAGTAGTAGCTCATTGTTTGCAACAAGTAGTTCGCTGGCGTTAACCAGTAGTTCAATTGCTGAAAGCAGCAGTGTTGCTGCGTCAAGTTTTTCATCGAGCGATATCACAAGTTCAAGTGCATCATCAGTAAGCAGTGTCGTGACCTCAACGTCTTCATCAAGTAGTACGGCTGCGGGTGGTTGTGTAGCGCCTGTCTCAGTCACTCTCGGGTTCGTTTACTACGGTGCTTTGGCAACTACAGATTGTACTAATGGTTCACGTGGCTCCCAGTACTACACGGATAGGTATACTTTTTCCGGTGTTTCAGGGCAGCAAATTGCGATTCAGTTATCTTCCAGTACTTTTGATACTTACCTATATCTAAAAAACGCTAGTGGAGGAGTCTTGTCATCCAATGATGATGGTGGTGGCGGAAGTAATTCCCGTATCCCGGCGTCTTCAGGTTATTTCACCTTGCCAGCAACTGGAACCTACACCATTGAGGTCAGTTCGTATTCAGGTTCCACTACAGGTGCGTACACTTTATCGTTGAGCGTCTCCACTGCAGTGAGCAGCTCCAGTAGCAGTGTGTCTACCTGCTATGGAAATCTCTCCGCACTCAATGCAACCAATTACGGTCAACTGGCAGTGACTGATTGTACTAACGGGGCTCGCGGTGCGGGTTATTACACGGACCGTCATTCATTTGTTGCAAGTCCGGGAACACAAGTTGCTATTCAACTGACATCCAGTGCGTTCGATACTTTTGTGTACTTGAAAAATCCTGCGGGCACTGTCATTGCGTCGAATGATGACGGCGGTGGAGGCACTAACTCCCGTATACCAGCGGGGTCTGGTTATTTCACTATCCCGGCAGGCGCTAGCGGCACTTACATTATTGAAGTGACTTCTTATGGACAAAATGCAACCGGGAACTACACACTTTTGCTTACTCAGCCGTAAATCGTTGTTATAAAAAAATCCCGCATGTTTGCGCATGCGGGATTTTTTATTTTCGCTTCATCGTAAAGAACTCATTAGTTCAAGCAAATGGGCGATACGTTGATTAGACAGCTGGCGATAATCGGGGTAGGGGGCAACTATTATGCGGTGTTGTTTGTTAACTGCGAAATACGTATCCAGCCAAACCAGTGGCGGTAACCCCAAATTAGCTGCATAGGTTTTACCGGCAATGATATGAATGCAATTCGAATCGTTTGTTAATACTGGTTCACTGAATAAGAGCGCTTCCTGCGAATGCGGCTGAAACAATTCCAAATCGCGATATTCCTGCCAGCTTGTGGGTAAATCACTTCGCTGTTGTAGCTGATACCAATCAAACAACAACTTTGCATACACATTAAATGCTTTGCGCCAGTGGTTGCTGGTGTGTTTAACAATATGCGCAAGCTCACCTTGAACTTCCCCCGCTTTAGTGGACACCTCTTTTCAATATGAAAGAGGTGCTAACATGCCAAAGTACAACAACCCACGTCGGACGTGGGTTTACTCTAA
>JAGKWY010000053.1 GCA_021151625.1 Gammaproteobacteria bacterium
CCGCTTAAGGACAAAATGCACGATGTCATACGAACAAATGAAATCCCACTTATCTCTTATTAATAGCGGTCTGGTTCCAATTGTTATTGAGCAAACAGCGAGAGGCGAGCGCTCTTTTGATATATATTCCCGCTTGTTAAAAGAGCGCGTTATATTTCTGGTTGGGCCAGTTGAGGATTATATGGCCAATCTGGTGGTTGCCCAGTTGCTGTTCCTTGAGGCAGAAAACCCTGATAAGGATATTCATCTCTATATTAACTCCCCGGGTGGTTCCGTGACTGCGGGCATGTCTATCTATGACACCATGCAGTTTATCAAGCCGGACGTTAGTACAATGTGTATTGGCCAGGCCTGCAGTATGGGAGCATTCCTGTTGAATGCTGGTGCTAAAGGTAAGCGTTTTTGCCTGCCAAATTCGCGAGTTATGATTCATCAGCCTAGCGGTGGCGCCCAGGGTCAGGCTTCTGATATTCACATCCAGGCACAAGAGATTTTAAAAATTCGTGCTCGATTAAACGAATTAATGGCGTTCCACTCTGGTCAACCCATAGAAAAAATTGAAGTGGATACAGAGCGTGATAACTTTATGTCCGCTAGCCAAGCGAAAGAATATGGCTTGGTTGATGCTGTAATTGAAAAACGTATACAGCCAAATAAATAGTTAGATTTGTCAGGTATCCGAAATCTAGCCTAGTGCAAATAAAGATATGGGCGCCAAACTGTGTTTCCCAGCTTGAAATTTGCTGCTTAACCCTGACAATGTTATAGAAATCTTGATGGAGTGGGCCCAATGACCGATCACAATAGTGACTCAGGTGATAAGAGCGGAAAGCTACTGTATTGCTCCTTTTGTGGCAAAAGCCAGCATGAGGTTCGCAAGCTAATTGCAGGGCCGTCCGTGTTTATATGCGATGAATGCGTTGATTTATGCAACGACATTATTCGTGAAGAAATTCAGGAAAACGCTGCTGAAGGTAGCCAAGACAAGCTACCAAAACCGCATGAGATATCCGCGATTCTTGATCAATATGTAATAGGGCAGAAGCGCGCTAAAAAAGTCCTTGCTGTTGCTGTGTATAACCATTACAAGCGGTTGCGTTTTGGGGAAAAAGCCGGCAAGGATAAAGAGGCAGTGGAGCTTGGAAAGAGTAATATCCTCTTGGTTGGCCCAACCGGTAGTGGCAAAACACTGCTGGCGGAGACCTTGGCTAGATTGCTTGATGTGCCCTTTACTATAGCTGACGCCACCACGCTCACCGAGGCGGGGTACGTTGGTGAAGATGTAGAAAACATTATTCAGAAGCTGTTGCAGAAGTGTGACTACGATGTTGAAAAGGCACAGCAAGGTATAGTTTACATTGACGAAATCGATAAGATTTCTCGCAAGTCAGACAACCCATCTATAACTCGTGATGTTTCTGGTGAAGGGGTTCAGCAGGCCTTATTGAAGCTTATCGAAGGTACCGTTGCATCAGTTCCTCCCCAGGGCGGGCGCAAGCACCCGCAGCAGGAGTTCCTGCAAGTAGATACGTCTAACATACTGTTTATTTGCGGTGGAGCTTTTGCTGGTCTGGATAAAGTTATTCGTGACAGATCCGAGAAGGGCGGCATTGGCTTTAGTGCTGAAGTAAAGAGTAAAGACGAGAAGCGCAACTTCGGCGAAACCTTGCATGACCTGGAACCGGAAGATTTGGTTCGCTATGGGCTTATCCCTGAGTTTGTTGGTCGCTTGCCAGTCATAGCAACACTGGATGAACTTGATAAAGCTGCCTTGATCCAAATTTTGACAGAGCCACGGAATGCACTTACGAAGCAATATGCCCGCTTGTTTGAAATGGAAGGTGTGCAAATTGATTTCAGAACAGATGCGTTAGATGCTGTTGCAGAGCGCGCATTAGAGCGTAAAACAGGTGCTCGTGGACTTAGATCTATTATGGAGTCGGTACTGCTGGATACTATGTACAAAATCCCGGCTGAGGAGCATGTTGTTAAAGTTGTTGTTGATGAATCAGTTATAAAAGGTGAATCCGAGCCATTACTGGTTTATGAAAACACAGAAAAGCAACCTAAAGCCGCAGCAGACGAGTAATTTTAAAGCTTGTTTTTTGCTCAAAAAAAACAAAAAGAGCGCAATTAAGCGCTCTTTTTGTTTTTCTGTAGGGTATAAACTTGTAATTACCGCTATCAGCCCCCAATCTTGTTTTATGACAGTCTTAGCTGTCGTCTGAAAAGAGAGGATCCAATGGTCGCTGAAACCCCACTCGAAACCCATATTGTTGATATCCCATTGTTACCGCTGCGAGATGTTGTTGTATATCCGCATATGGTAACTCCACTTTTTGTAGGTCGTGGCAAGTCTATAGAGGCACTTGAGCGGGCTATGGCTGCCGACAAGCAAGTGCTTTTGGTTGCGCAAAAAAATCCACAGCAAGATGATCCACAAGCGAACGACCTGTATGAAATTGGCACAATCGCCGCCATTTTACAGCTGCTGAAACTACCTGATGGAACTGTTAAGGTTCTGATCGAGGGGCGCGAGCGCGCCAGGATTGAATTAATTGAAGATGCTGGAAATTATTTTAAAGCTAATACTGAGGTGATTATTAGCTCCAGCATCGAAGGGGCGGAGGCTCGAGCTCTGGTTGCATCCGCCATAGGTCAATTTGAACAGTACGTTAACCTCAGCAAAAAAGTGCCTGTTGAGGTGATCACATCTTTATCCGGTATCGATGAGCCAGGTCGTCTGGCTGATACCATCGCTGCACATATGTCTCTGGATTTATCCAAGAAACAATCCATTTTGGAAATGGCAGATATTCACTCAAGAATAGAGTTGCTGTTAGACCTAATGGATGCCGAGGTGGATCTGTTTCACGTTGAGAAAAAAATTCGCGGGCGTGTTAAAAAACAAATGGAAAAGAGTCAGCGCGAGTATTATCTCAATGAGCAAATTAAGGCAATTCAAAAAGAGCTGGGCGAATTAGGTGAAGAAGTTAGTGAGGTTGATGAGTTAGAGAAAAAAATCCTTGCTGCGTCTATGCCTAAAGATGCTGAAGAAAAAGCAAAAACAGAACTTAATAAATTAAAAATGATGTCGCCAATGTCGGCAGAAGCATCTGTCTTGCGCTCATATATCGATTGGATGATCAAGGTGCCTTGGAGCAAGCGTAGCAAGGTGCGTAATGATCTGGCGCGTGCAGAAGAAGTTTTAAATAAGGATCATTTTGGTCTTGAAGAAGTTAAAGAGCGAATTCTTGAATATCTTGCGGTTCAACAGCGCGTTAAAAAAATAAAAGGTCCCATTCTCTGCCTGGTTGGTCCACCTGGTGTAGGTAAAACATCTTTGGGTGAATCTATTGCTCGTGCCACTAACCGCGAATTTGTGCGTATGGCTTTGGGTGGTGTGCGGGATGAGGCTGAGATTCGTGGTCATCGCCGGACCTATATTGGTTCGCTGCCTGGTAAGCTTATTCAGAAAATGGCAAAAGTTGGAGTTAAAAACCCACTCTTTTTGCTTGATGAAATTGACAAAATGGGAATGGATAATCGTGGTGACCCTGCATCTGCTTTATTGGAAGTATTAGATCCAGAACAAAATAGTCACTTCAATGATCATTATCTGGAAGTTGATTATGACTTATCTGATGTAATGTTTGTTTGTACGTCTAACTCGATGAATATTCCTGGTCCATTATTAGATCGTATGGAAGTTATTCGAATTCCCGGGTATACAGAAGATGAAAAATTAAATATTGCATTACGTTATTTAATTCCCAAACAAATGAAAGCAAATGGCCTCAAAGATACCGAAGTTGAAGTTACCAATGAAGCTATTCGAGACATTATTCGCTACTACACTCGCGAAGCAGGTGTTCGCGGGTTAGAGCGAGAAGTGGCAAAAATTTGTCGCAAAGTGGTCACTCGTCATGTTAAAGGCAAAGTTAGTAAAGCGGACATTGTAACAAGCGAATTGCTTGAGGATTTGCTAGGGGTAAGAAAATTTGATTTCGGAAAGGCTGAAAGTAGAGATCAAATTGGGCAGGTAACAGGTCTGGCTTGGACCCAGGTTGGCGGTGAGCTCTTAACGATTGAGTCTTCTGCAATTACAGGTAAAGGTCGGATTATCAAAACAGGATCTTTGGGTGATGTAATGCAGGAATCTATTCAGGCTGCCCTTACTGTTGTTCGCTCTAGAGGTCAGGCACTGGGAATTGCTCCTGACCATCACGAAAAGGTTGATGTACATATCCATGTACCTGAGGGGGCAACCCCTAAAGACGGCCCAAGTGCTGGTATTGCGATGTGTACAGCGCTGGTCTCTGTTTTAACCGGCATTCCTGTTAAAGCAGACGTTGCCATGACAGGGGAGATAACGTTGCGTGGTGAGGTGCTTCGTATTGGTGGCTTGAAGGAAAAGCTACTCGCAGCACATCGAGGCGGAATTCGAACTGTTATTATTCCTGCTGATAATGAAAGGGATTTAAAAGAGATTCCCGGGAATATCAAAGAGGACTTGGTGATCAAACCAGTGAAATGGATAGATGAGGTTCTGGATGTTGCACTGCAATATCATCCCAAACCGCTTAGCGATGAGGAATATCGGGCCTTGGAGAAGGCTGCCCAAAAAGCACCAGAGGCTGATAGCCGTTTGAGTACCCACTAAATTAGCCGGATTAAGTATGGGATGGGCATTGCTTCATCCCTCTGGCTGTTTTGTGATCAGGTTAGGCCGGGATTTTGTGTAAAGCTGTAAGCTTTCCTTGACCCTCTTTGGCTCTGTTGGTATAAATCGCAATTCATTTGCTGTGCAGCCAATTAAATTTTTCGCGACAATTAATTTGTGCTGTATTTTCAGAAACAAATAATCAAAAGGGGTTAAGTGTGAACAAAACTGAGCTAATTGAAGCCATTGCCGCATCGGCAGACATTCCTAAAGCAGCTGCTGGCCGTGCCTTGGATGCTGTGGTAGAGAGCATTACTGGTGCGTTGAAGAATGGTGACTCTGTAGTTTTGGTGGGCTTTGGTACTTTCGCAGTGAAAGAGAGAGCTGCCCGTACCGGCCGTAACCCTCAGACCGGAGAAGAAATTAAAATTGCTGCGGCTAAAGTGCCTGGTTTTAAACCAGGTAAAGCGTTAAAAGACGCTGTTAACTAATAGCCATCTAACATATTTTGATTGGAAGTAAGTAAAAGGCGCATTTCGGTGCGCCTTTTTCTTAAGGTTGCTAGTGGTAAATTCGTATAACCTGAAGGCTAAATGCCTGAATTAATATTCAATAAATAAATAGAAATTTGTCATTTGCGTAAAAATAGAAACGCGCAAAATGTTTTCTTCCCTGCTAGGAGTTTAAAATGCTGCAACACCTCAGAGACAATTCCAGAGGCGTGATCTCTTTTATACTGATCGGCTTTTTGGTGATCATCTTCGCCCTGACCGGTGTTGAAGCGTTGTTTAATTGGGATACATCAGCCAATCAAGCTGCCAAAGTGAATGGTGAGGCAGTAACTGAAATGGATGTTGCCCGCGCAATTAATGTGCAAAAGCAGCAAATGCTCAATACCTATGGCGATCAAATTCCTGCTGAATTTTTGAGCGATGAGTATTTGCGTAAGCCTGTTATTGAGAATTTGGTTCAGCGTAAAGTCTTATCCCAAACTGCTGAAGGGGCGGGCATGACTATCGGCGCGACTTACTTGCATGAACAAATTGCAGGTTCCCAGCAGTTCAAAAATGAAACTGGCGCTTTTGATAACAATCGCTATCAGCAAGCTTTGCGTAATATGGGATACACCCACGGTACCTATAGCAAACTCCTTACTGAAGAGTTGGTAATTAATCAATTGCAGGCAGGTGTGAGCTCCACAGCATTTGCAACTCCTGCGCAGCTAGACGATGTGGTGGCACTGAGTTTTCAATCTCGCGACCTCGCTTATGCAGTTATTCCTTCTGCAAAAATTCGTGATTCTATAGTCATTGACGATGCTGAAATTCAATCCTATTACGATGCGAATCAAAAAACCTTCACCAGTGAAGAGCAAATAGCTGTTGATTATATTGGCTTGAGCGTTACTGACTTGATGAAAGATGTTGCAGTAACGGAAGAGCAAATCAAAAAGCAATATGAGCAAAATCTCTCTTCATTTGTTGCAGCGCCTGAGCGCCAAGCAGCGCATATTCTGATTGAAAATAGTGACGCAGAAAAAGTAAAAGCAGTTTCCGATAAATTGGCTGCAGGTGGTGATTTTGCCGCGCTTGCAAAAGAATTCTCTGATGATTTGGGCAGTAAAGAGCAGGGCGGCGATTTAGGTTTTACCAAAGGTGATGCGTTCCCCGCGGAGTTTGAATCTGCTTTGGCAGCTTTAAAGGTTGGGCAAGTTTCTGCAGCAGTTAAAACGGATGCAGGTACCCACTTCATCAAGTTGTTAGCAGAAAAGGGCTCTGAGGCGCCGAAGTTCGAAGAGCAAAAAGCCAGTATTGAAGAACAGTTAAAGCGTGCAGGTGCAGAATCTCAATTTGTGGCTCAGCTGGAAAAATTGCGTGAAGAGTCCTACAACGCAGAAAATCTGGCTGAGGTTGCTCAATCTCTGGGATTGAAAGTTCAAAACTCCGGCTTGTTTGAGCGCAATAAAGGTAAGGATCTGATGGCCAATGCGAAAGTTGTCGCCGCAGCTTTTTCTCCTGAGGTTCTGCAAGATGGCAATGCCAGTGATGCTATTGAAATTGATGCAAGTACAGTGGTTGTTCTGAAAAAGACTGAGCATAAACCAAGTCAGATTAAACCGATTGCCGATGTGCGCGAGCAAATTAGCAATACTCTTAAAGATCAAAAAGCCCGGACATTGCTGAGCGAACAGGCTGCCAAGTTAATTGCTGATTTAAAGTCAGGCGCTAAATTTGATGAGTTAACAAAGGCCAATTCAGTTGAGTTGAAGCAAGTAAAAGCAGCAACCAGAAGTAGTGCGGATGTGGATAGTGATGTATTGCGTTATGTATTTAGCATGAGCAAACCTAAGGCAGGTACTGCAAGCTACGGTAGTGTTATGACTAGCGCAGGCGATATTGCTGTTGTTGCTTTGGAAGCTGTCACTCCAGGTAATTTTGAAAAAGTAACACCTGAACAAAAAACGGCAATTGTTGCTCAATTGGGGACCATTTATGGTCGCAATGATTTCGCCAGTTATCAAAAGTTTTTGAAAGATGCGGCTGAGATTGAATAACAATCTTAATTCACAAATAAAAAAGCCAGGCTAAGCCTGGCTTTTTTATTTGCAGCTAGCTACCAAATTTTAATCCGTACTTTTTGATCTCGATACATACCATCCCCAGGTTTAATGTCGAACGCTTGATAGAATTCAGGCATATTCGATAAGGGACCGAGTACACGATACATTCCCGGCGAATGAGGGCCGGTAATAACCTGTTGGCGTAAAGCCTCATCGCGATATTTAATTCTCCATACCTGCGCCCAACCTAAAAAGAAACGTTGTTCCGGAGTAAAGCCATCAATAATGTGGGTAAATTTTGTGTGGGAATTTTTATAGGCTCGATAAGCGAGAGTTACACCTCCCAGATCTGCAATGTTTTCCCCAAGGCCTAATGCGCCTTGCAGATGGAGGTCGTCAATCGGATTGAACGCGCTGTATTGGTCGATCATTAGTTGGGCGCGAGCTTTAAATTGTTTGGCGTCTTCTTCAGTCCACCAATCACGCAGATTTCCATCGCCATCAGAGTGGCGTCCCTGGTCATCAAATCCGTGGGTAAATTCATGCCCAATCACCGCGCCAATTGCACCGTAGTTAACTGCATCATCGGCATTAACATTAAAAAACGGGGGTTGCAGGATTGCAGCGGGGAATACAATTTCATTCATGCTGGAGTTGTAATAGGCATTCACTGTTTGTGGTGTCATATTCCATTCGGTTCGATCCACGGGTTTTCCTAAGCGGCCAATTGCGCGCTGGTATTCGCAAATATCCGTACGGCGTAGATTGCCTATCAAATCACTGAGGACTATTTTCACGCATTGATAATCGCGCCATTTTTCCGGAAAACCAATTTTGGTATTAAATTTGGCAAGCTTTTGTTGTGCCTGCTTCTTGGTTTCGGGGCTCATCCAGGTTAATTCATTGATTGATTGAGAGTAGGCGGTGCGCAGGTTTTCAATCATTTGATCCATGCGTGCTTTGGCTTCTGGTTTGAAGTAGGTTTCTACATACTTTTTACCTATCAGGAAGCCAAGATTTTCATCGGCTAATAGTGCTGCTCTTTTTTCGCGGGTGCGCTGCTCCTGTAGTCCACTCAGTGTTTTGCCATAAAAATTGAAATTGGCATCTACAAAAACTTTGCTTAAGTTTGAAGCATCATTATTGATGAGATGGAATGTTAAATACTTTTTCCATTGTGCCAATGGCGTTTCATTTTTCAGTTTGGCAAGGGCGACGATGTAAGTAGGTTGGTTGATCACCAGTTCCTGAATATTTTCAAGATTTGCTGACTTCAGAAATAACGGCCAATCGAATCCGGGGGTCAACTTGTTCAGTTCAGTTAGCGTCAGCTTATTGTAAAGCGCATTGCGATCACGGTTTTGCACGCGCGACCACTGTAGCGCTGCGATTTTCTTTTCCAGTGCAACAATATCGGCGGCAGCTTTTTCTGCGTTACTCAATCCTGCTAATGCCAATAATTGAGCAATATAGGATTGGTACTTACCGAGCAGCTCAAGTGATTTCTCATCGGTTTTTAAATAGTAATCGCGGTCGGGAAGTCCCAATCCTGATTGATAGATGGCAGTTATATACTGCTCAGAATTTTTATCATCCTGATCAATATATAATTCAAATGGTACGCCTACACCGTAAGGCTGCCACTCAGCCCAAAGCCTGGTTAGATCCGCCTGGGTTTGTAATTGCTCGATACGTTTTAAGTCGGCTAGTAGGGGGGTTATGCCTAGCGCTTCAACTGTTTTTTCATCGAGAAACGATTTATAGAAATCTGCAATTTTTTGCTCATCAGAGTCTTTTGGGAAAGTGCTGGCTGCAAGTTCTTGCATCAATGCCTGCACTTGTTTTTCTGCGCTTTCCCGCAGTTCGTCAAAACTGCCCCAACGGGCTTTATCACCGGGAATTTGCGTGTTGTTAACCCAGGTTCCATTGGCGTAGCGAAAAAAGTCTTGCTGTGCCTTAACGGTTTTGTCCATGTTGGCAAGTTCGATACCGGATGCTAAGGCTCCTTTAGTGTGCGGTATATTCTGCGCTGAGTGATCATTTTTGGAGCAGGATACAAGGGTCAACGACAGTGCAATCCCGCTAGCCAGTAACGTTAATTTTTTCATGCAAATTTCCCGATAATGTTAAGTTGATGAGCAATTGCTTTTTCAGTATGACTATCGAAAATTACTTTGGTGGTATTAATAAAGTACGCGTCTGAACATCCCAATTGCCATTTGATAGGCGAGTAATTGCAACTCTGCATCGTATCTATCGCCTTCGTCGCGCATAAATGCATGTACACCATTAAATTCATGCCAGGTGAAATTGACATTTTTTTCCACCAGGTTTTGGTAAACGCGCGCGCGACCTTCAGCGGGAATGTGAGGGTCTTGTTTGCCCCAAATCATTTGCAATTCGCCTTTAATGTCACCAGTGCGGGTGAGGCTTTCGTTACCGGGTTTGGATGGCGTTAGGCCGGAGTGGATGTCGGTTGCATAAAAACAGCTGGTGGCTGAAATCGCAGGGTGAATTGCTGCGCGGTAAGCAAGGCCACCGCCTAAACAAAAACCCATAGCGCCAATTTTTCCGGAGCAATAATCCAGTGTGCGCAGGTAATCCACCATTGTCTGTGTATCTGAGTCGTGCGCTTCCAAATATTTTGCCACTTTGTCGGCATTGCCTTTATCGCGTCCGGCATCGTCATAACCCAGAACTGTGCCAATAGGATTAAGTTCATGGAACACTTCAGGAACTATTACAACAAAGCCATGGCCGGCCATAATTTGTGCGCTGCGGCGAATAGGGGAGGTCTGTTGGAAAATTTCGGAGTAGAGAATAATAGCGGGGAATTTTTTGCCGGCTGTTTCAGTGCTGTCTTTTGGGTGATACACATAACAGCGCATGGTTCCTGTTGGTGTTTCCAAATCTATTTGATGATTTTGAATAAGCATTTTTCTCTCCTCGATAATTATTAAGTTTGCAGTCAGGACTTGCTCTTCGTTGACGCAAGCTAGCTAAAATATTGTTCCAGTGTGTCCATCAGGATTTTTACTTTAGCGATGGATTCGCGATATTCCTGCTCGGTTTCCGAATCTGCGACTATGCCACCGCCACCCCAGCAATAAATTTTTTGTTGATCGCACACCAGGGTGCGGATGGCGATGCTGGTGTCCATTTGCCCATCAGCACTGATATAGCCAAGGCTGCCGCAGTATACCGAACGACGCGTCGGCTCCAATTCTTCGATAATCTCCATGGCGCGAATTTTGGGGGCGCCGGTAATACTGCCGCCGGGAAATGCATCGCGCAGTACATCGATAGCTGAAGCATCTGTATTTAATTCACCGGTAATCGTGCTGACCAGGTGATGTACGTTGGCAAAAGACTGCAATTCACACAGCGCCGGAACTCGCACCTTCGCACAATGTTTGCTCAGGTCGTTGCGCAGCAGATCTACGATCATCACGTTCTCCGCGCGATTCTTTTCGCTAGTCTCCAGCCAGCTTGCGTTAGCTTTATCCTCCCCAGGCGTTTGCCCGCGCTTGATAGTTCCCTTGATGGGCTTGGTTTCTACGGCGCTGCCACGCACTTCAATAAAGCGTTCCGGGGACAAGCTGAGCAGCGCCTGTTCGCCTAGCTGGATAAAACCGGAAAAGGGTGAAGGTAATACCGAGCGTAGCGCCAGATAAGCGAACCATGGGTCACCCTGGAATTCTGCTTCAAAACGCTGGGCAAAATTCACCTGATAGCAATCACCTGCCAGTATATAGTCATGGATTCTGGCGAGTGCCTGGTAGTATTCGTCTACTTTAAGATTGCTTTTGAACTTATTGATTTTAAAAGTATTATCTGACTTTTCAAGAAGTGACTTCAAGTCGTGAAACATTGTTGGATCTGGTTTGGCAGAGCAAAGCTGCTCGATTTCCAAAAAGTTATAAGCACCGGGAAGGGATTGGCTAAGTGCTTCGTTTATCACCAGCCACGCCTTTTGTTGATGGTGATCCTGCACGATTGCCCAGGGATAAATACCGATATGCATATCCGCTAGGCTGATATCAGCCAGGGCCTGGACGGGCACTCTTTCCAGGCGCCGCCCAAGGTCATAACCGAAATATCCCAATGCGCCGCCGATAAATGGTAGTGGTTCGGCGACCTTTAGCTGGTGTTGAATAGATGGCAAATGCTGCTTGATTAGCGTGAAAGGGTCAGCTGTGGATTCGTGCCGAGTGTCATCATTAATGTGGGTGTGGGTAATATCACCAATTGTTTCCAGCCGGCATTGCGGGGCCGCGCTGATAATATCGTAGCGGCCATAGTTACTGCCGGGGTGGCCTGAATCGAGCCAGGCAGCATGCGGCAGGTGGCGCACCCGCATAAACCAGAGCGCTGAATCAGGCTGATAAGCCAGAGGAATTAAACGGGGTGCTTGGGGCATGAAATCGCTAAACCATCAGCCTTATGAGTCAGGCATTTTAACGCATTGTTTGCTGGCAGGGCTAAATAGACTTTAGCGACAAGCCCGTTTAAGCTGCATTTTTTGTTGGGCTAGCTGTTACCTCTAGATTTGTCTGGCCCTGTATGAAAGGAACTAATAATGGACGTGATTTTATTTGTTGTTGCCATGCTGATTGGCGGTGTTGCCGCCTGGCAAGGGTTCAACTGGTATTACCTAAAAAAACTTAAGGCACCCGTACAGGATGTTTCTGTTGAGTCCCATATCCTTTTAGAGCGTATTGAGAAGGTGTTTAAGGTGGTGGTAGCGGAAGGCTACTTCACTGAGATTTATGATCACAACACCAAAAAAGATTTTCTGGGTATTTTCAAAACCAACAGCAAGGCATTGGTGGTTGCGAAAGCCAAGGTCTCTGTCGGCTTTGATTTTTCCAAAATGCATTTTCGCCGCGACCATCACAATCGCACTTTGATGGTAGAGCAGTTTGCTGAAGCGGAAATCCTTTCTATAGATACCGACTATACGTTTTACGATATCAATCAGGGCCTGCTCAATAAATTTGATAATGAAGACTACACCGCAATTTTGGCGGAGGCCAAAAAGTTGATGCAGGAAAAGGCGCGCGAAAGTGATCTTCCTAAAATCGCCCAGCAGCAAATTGAGTTAATGATGCAGCAACTCTGCGCATCGGCTGGTTGGCAGCTGGAGCAGGAGCGGGTGCTCGAACCATTAAAAACGGTGCAAGTCATTACCGATGATGGCAAGCATTAATCGAGTAGGGCAATAACAACAAATTAGATAACAACAAAATAAACACAATCAACAAGGAATTCCCATGGTGCTTTTGATAATTTTCACTCTGGTGGGCATGGCATTAGGCGAGGCTATTTTTTATGGTAATGGCTGGGTTATTGGCGGCGTGCTGGGTTTTCTAATTGCCAAAATCTTTCAGCTCAGCAGCAAAATCCAGCGTCTGGAAAGGGATGTAGATCTTTTAAATAAGCAGGATGTGTACCTATCAGCTAAAACGCAACCGTCACAGGCTGCGCCTGTCGCTGTTTCACCGGAAGTTCAGGCTAGCGAAGCGCGTATTCCACTGGCGGAGCGACTCAAAGAGCACGCTCTGGATTTGCCTGCAGAAGCTCCCGCACAGGAAGCAGCAAATAGTGATGGCGCTGCAGCCGTTGCCCCTTCACAGCCAAACATCCCACCTGCAGAAACTATATCGATCAGCAAGCCCGTGTATCAGCAACCGCGGGTGTATCCGCCCAGAACACCTAACGCGGTAGAAAAAGCATTTAATTATGTGCAGCGTTTTTTCACCGAAGGAAACCCCATTGTACGTATTGGTATGGTGGTGATGTTTTTTGGTTTAAGTTTTTTAGTGAAATACGCCTCCAACCAAGGACTGTTACCGATTGAAGTGCGTATGTCGGCAGTTGCAGCTATAGCAATTGGACTTATTGGTTTGGGGTGGAAAACCCGCAATCGTGCCGGTGGTTATGGCTTGGTATTGCAGGGTGGTGGTATAGCAGCGCTTTATCTCACCGTATTTGCCGCTGCAAAAATGTATACACTTATGCCCACCGGTGCAGCCTTCGGGTTAATGTTTGTGATTGTGTTGTTGGGTGCGGCACTTGCTGTTTTACAAAACGCACAAGTATTGGCGTTAATGGCAACTGCCGGTGGCTTTCTTGCGCCGATATTAACCTCCGATGGTTCAGGCAATCATGTAGGTTTGTTTAGTTATTATTTGCTGCTCAATATCGGCATTCTTGCTATCGCCTGGTTTAAAACCTGGCGCCTGCTTAACTGGGTTGGTTTTGTATTTACCTTTGTCATTACCTCGGCTTGGGGGATGTTGACGTATCAACCCCATTTATATGCTTCAACCCAACCCTTTCTGCTGGCATTTTTTGCGCTTTATTTGGTGGTATCGATTTTATTTTCCCTCAAACAACCACCAAATTTAAAAGGATTAGTGGATGGCAGTTTGGTGTTTGGTTTACCGATTGTTGGTTTCGGTTTACAAACCGCGCTGCTTAAGCACACTGAATATGGTTTGGCAATTAGTGCCATTTGCCTCGCTGCTATTTATGTCGCGCTGGCAAAATTCCTATGGGGCAAATACCAGCAAACCCATCGTGTTTTGATCGAGTCTTTCATCGCACTTGGCGTTTGCTTTGCAACGTTAAGTATCCCGCTTGCACTGGATGCACAGTGGACATCGGCAACCTGGGCTCTGGAAGCAACTGGCCTGATTTGGGTAGGTTTACGCCAGGCGCGTTTGTTGCCTCGCATCGCAGGTTATTTATTGCATCTCGCGGGTGCTTTCTCATTGTTTATTAATGGACCTGATGCTGGTGAGACACCAATTGTCGCGGGTGATTTTATCGGCATGGTAATTTTATCGGTATCTGCACTCTGCATTGCCTATCTGCTCAATCGCTATCAGGAGCAAGCATCTAAAGGTGAAAATGCACTTGCCGCTATTGCGCGAATTATTGGCTGGATTTGGTGGTTTGCCGCTGGCTACATGGAAATTACCCAGCATATTTCTGGCGTAAATCACTTTGCGAGTTTGATTGGTTTTTATGCGCTATCCGTTGCTGGATTATTGTGGTTGGGTGCAAAAATCCAATGGCAACAAATGCAGCAAGTGGGTTACTGGTTATTACCCCTGGCAGCCCTCTGGGCTATGCGTGATTTTGGTGAAAGCCTATTTATGGGTTACGCAGCTTATCCATCACAAGGCTGGAATTTATTAGCGCTCGCGTTATTTATCGCTGTGCAATATCGCTTTTTGTGGAGGCTTAGTCAGCAGGGCACTAGTGGAATGCAAAGCCTTTATCATGTGCTGGGTGCCTGGTTTTTATTTTCATTAGGATATTGGGAAGCTCTGCATTGGCAGCTTCATTTCGATTGGCATGGTACCAGCGCGGCAGTCTTGTGGTTTGCCTGTTTGGTTATTCCGTTGGTGGCACTGTTGTATTTCACCAACAAACCTATGTGGCCGTTTGCACAGCACTCAGCTGATTATAAAAACCTGATTCCGGCACCTTTATTATTGTTGTTAATTGGTTGGTTCCTGTTTGCCTCCAGCTATTCGGGCATTACCGATCAATTCTATCTTCCAATTCTAAATCCATTAGATCTCGCACAGCTCGCGGTATTAATTATCTGCGCTTACGCCGTCAAACGTGGCTTTATGGGCTTGGCAAGCACTCCCAAAGAATTCCGCTATGGCTCGCTGGGGTTATTGGGATTTATTTGGCTTAATACAATATTGTTGCGCGCCTTGCATCAATACGCAGATGTAACTTATGAAGCAGATATTTTGTGGGACTCAGTAGTAGTGCAAATGTCGCTCTCAATTTTGTGGGCTATTTGTGCATTGGTGGTGATGAATATTTCTCGTCGCATTCAAGTGCGCGAACTCTGGATTATTGGCGCAGGGCTATTAGGTTTGGTGTTGTTAAAACTTTTCACCAAAGATCTAACTGGCACAGGCACGCTTGCGCGCATTATCTCTTTCATGGTGGTAGGTGGCTTGATGTTGCTAATTGGTTATTTATCGCCGATACCAGCGAAAGCCAAACCCAATCAACCAGACTCAGATACAGACACCGCTCAATAGATTAAAAATACCCCGAAGTAGTAAAAAGGAATCACATGAAGAAACTAGTGTTTATCGGACTTTTAATAGCAGCTTACTGGCATTGGAATAATGGGCAGCTGCCATGGAATAGCAATACTGCTGCTGTTGATGCAACTGGCAAGCCTACCACCTGGATTTTCACTTTCGAGGGGTGTGGGGACGTTTGTTCAAACGCAGTGAGAGAATTGCGCAATCGCAACGTGCCTTTTACGGAAAAGGTGATTAGTCCGGAGCGGCCCGATGAGCCAGATTTTAAACTCTGGAAAGGTTACGGTGCAGGCAATACTTTTCCACTTTTGGTAGCTGGCAATGAAACGCTTGCCGGTTTTTATGTGCCGGGTATTGCCAGCTTGTTAGGCACAACCTTTGGTGAAACTTATCTTACCTCAACGGAAAAACGCTATTTTAAATCGCACTTCAACGCCGATGGCTCACCGCGCATTGTGCTTTACGGTACAAGCTGGTGCCCTCATTGCGCCAAATTACGTAAAGAGTTACAGGCAAACCAAATTAACTTTGCAGATATTGATGTGGAGAGGGTTGGTGACAGCAAACAACTACTTCAAACCATGGGAATAGGTGGTTATCCCGCGACCTGGGTGGGTTATACACGCGTTAAGAACGGCTCAGATTACAGTGAAATTATGGCATTGGCGAAACAATCAAAATCATTGGCAAGTTTTTAAAAGGTTAATGTGTAATGACTCTTATTAAAAAATATTCTTCGCTAATCGCTGTTTTATTAGGCACAAGCCTGCTCGCAAATGCTGAAGTAATCCCTGTCTACCAAATCGATCAAACTGCCGGGAGTTATGTACAAACAACACTGACGCATGATATTTACCGCTACAGCGGTAATGCGCAATTAAATGATTTGGTGGTGACCGACGCACAAGGTAATAAATTGCCTTATCGTATTACCGCGCCCGGCACTCAAGTTAGTGAGCAGTCTCAGCAAACGCAAGTACGGTTCTTTCCTGTGGCAATAGGAACCGCGCCGGAAATGTTGTTAGCATTGAGCAGTGCGTCCATCCGCTTGGATGACAATGAAATTTCGGTAAGTGTGGTTAAAAACGATAAAGAAGAATTGCAAAACCAGACGGTGCCAACAGATTTTTTTGTAGTGGATTTAAGTGATCTCAAAACCCGCGCAGATAAGTTGGTGGTTTCATGGCCTCAAAGTGAAGCGCATCAATACCTGGAGGTGCAGGCGAGCGGCACCAATGATATGTCCACCTGGACTCCCATCGCCAACACCACATTGGTTCAACTCGTTAAAGATGGGCAACAACTTACACGCAATAAAATTGCTATTAACCTTACCGAAAAACAATACGCCTATGTGAAATTAAAATTCACTCGCGGTGGTGAGCAATTGCAGCTTACACAGGTGTCTGTGGAAAACACCGATAAAATTGCTACAGCAGCAGTGCCGGATCGCTGGGAAATAAACGGGCAACTGGCGGAAGATCAGGAATCCGCCTTACGTTCAGGCACAGCAACACCATCAATGCCAGTCGCCGCTTGGGAATTCCAGCGCGACGATATCGCGCCAGTCGCAAAGCTGGATCTGCAATTGGGTGAGCTTACCTACGGCGATAGCTTACGCGTATATTCGCGCGCTACCGAAAAACAGCCCTGGCAATTAGTGCACCGGGGAATTTGGTTTAACACCCAGGTTGGTACTGATTGGCAACACAGTGATGAAATTGGTATTTACAACAATAGCCATAACTATTGGCGAGTGGAACTTAACGAACTGGTACGCACCAGCGCTAAACCCGTTCTGGTTTTCCAACGCCAACCCGAGTTGCTGCAATTTATTGCCAACACGTCGGCCCCTTTTAAAATCGCCATAGAAACCGACAGCAACCTACAAAATCAAAACACCAGCGCCCAGATTTTTTCGCAGTTAATTTCCGGCAAAGAAATCACCTGGCAATCCACAACCTTTAACCCCCTCAATCCATCCCTAAATCAATTCGCCCATCATGGAATGCAAATCAGCTGGAAAACCATTGTGTTCTGGGGGATTTTAATTTTGGCGGTTGGGGTATTAGTATTTATGGCCTTTAAGCTATCGCGAACAATGAATCAATCTGTTAAATAGTAATCACAAAAGCTGCATGTAGGATTGAGCTATGAATCACTCTAAATTGAAAACAATAAGCTTAAAAAACCATCCCCAATTAACCGAAAAATGGTTGCAGGAAATTATTGCAAATGACCCCAGTATTCTCGGTATTGGAGATGTCTTTTTAAAAGATAAAGAGCGAATTCATCCTGGGGCTGGTCGTCTTGATCTTTTGCTGCAAGATACAGATGGACATGGACGTTATGAGGTTGAAATTCAATTAGGTGCAACAGATGAGTCACATTTGATTCGCACTATTGAATATTGGGATATTGAGCGTAAAAAGTATCCGCAGTATGACCATACGGCAGTAATAATTGCAGAAGATATTACGTCCCGATTTTTTAACGTAATCGGTCTTTTTAATGGGTTTATTCCCCTTATGGCCATAAAAGTATCTGCCGTGGAGATTAATGGAGACGTCGGGCTTCTGTTCACCAAAATTTTAGATACCGTAAAGTTAGGGCTTCTTGATGAGGATGAAGAGGTCGCAGAACAAACTGATAGGGCGTACTGGGAAACCGTTCGTGGAACCAAAAAAACGGTTAGCTTGGTGGATAGTATTCTTGATATTGCACATCAATTTTCACCAACGGCCGAGTTGAGCTATAACAAACACTATATTGGTTTTTGGGTGGATGGACGTCCCTACAATTTTGCGATTATGCGACCACAAAGGAACGGAATGAGGCTTGAAATTCGGCTTCCCAAAGAAGAAGAGACCGACAAAATAATAGCATCTGCTGAGCTGGAAATACTTGACTACGATACTCGATGGAGAAGTTACCGGATCAAACTCAATGAAGATTCCATTATTGATAAAAAGGACTTTTTATCGACTTTACTGGTTCGTGCCCATGAGTATAGAAAGTAAAAATCGCACAATTAATCACCCTCTGGGGATGATTACTGTTTTCTGACGCAAGTGCGTTCTACAGTTTACAAATATAAAAGAGAGTGTAATGGCTTCAAAATTTTATGTGGTATGGGCAGGGAGGGAGACCGGGATTTTTACGGATTGGCCTACGTGTAAAAAGCATGTCGATGGATTTGTGGGTGCCCGCTATAAATCGTTTTTAACTCGCGAAGAAGCTGAAGCTGCTTTTGGTAATGCAAAACCAACGGCTGGAACGGGGCGAGCGGCAGCGAGTGGGGCAAAAATCAAAACCTACAATGCTGCTGAAGTAAACGCATTGCCAGTAGATGTAAAAATATTCACCGATGGCGGTTGCGAACCCAATCCCGGTGAAGCGGGTTCCGGGTTGGCGTTGTATCGCGACAATAAAGTCGCAGAGCTTTGGTATGGTTTGTATAACCCCATGGGTACTAACAACACCGCTGAATTAAATGCCTTACACCAGGGTTTGCTATTAGCGAGAGACGAAATTGCCAAGGGCAAAACCGCAGCGGTTTTTTCAGATTCGCAATATGCCATCCAATGTGTTGTGCAATGGGCAATTGGTTGGGAGAAAGCGGGTTGGAAAAAGAAAGGTGGCGAAATTAAAAACCTTGAATTGATCAAGGAAATTTACTCCCTGCATCAAACCCTGACAGATAAAGTGCAAGTGCTGCATGTAAATGGCCATGTCGGTGTAGAAGGCAATGAGCTTGCCGATCGCATGTCCATTCTGGCTGTGCAAATCCGTGAAACTGAATTCGCGCTTTATCGCGAGCCGTTAGAGATTAACGCGATATTGGCAATGCGCGCCGGCTAATGTGGCAACAACTGACAGTCTGGCTACAAGAACGACTGCTACGTTATCAATCCTATCGTTAATAATAAGGTTTATTTTTTGTTTAGTTCGCACCGCCTAGTTGTAACATTATTTATCCTTTTCGCACTGGCGCTTTGGCTGCCTTCTCTTTTTATTCCCTTCTGGGGCGATGATTACTATTTCCTGACGCAAGCCCGTGAAGCGCAGTTGGATGGTGATTCCTGGTGGCTGCCGTTTTTTTCTGAATCGGCGACTGGTTTCTGGCGACCATTAAGTATGGATACCGGCTGGCGGTTTGTAGGGCAGGTGCTGGGCGGAAATGTGTTGTATGCGCATTTTTATTCCTGGTTTCTGTGTTTGCTTTCTGCTGGCGCGGTTGCATTGTTTGCCTACCAGTTTGCTCGCGCAATGGATTGGCCGCAGGCGAAATTGATTGGCTTGTTAACCGCAACTATGCACGCTGTGCATGTGGCGAGTTATTTACCGCTGCATTGGGTTGCGGCAATGAATAGCCCAACACTGGTGTTCTTTTTGTGTATCACTCTGTCGGTGTGGATTACTTTGCCTCGTCTAACGGGCGGGCAGCGTTTGCTTGCGCTCTTCAGCTTGCCGCTGTTGCAATTGTTCGCCTTGTTTAGCAAGGAAGCGGCGATTTTAATTCCGGCGCTAGTAGTTGCACTCGCCATATTTTTGCGCGACAAACAAAGTTACTCGCGCACCGATAAATTAGTGTGGATTCTGTGTGTAGTGATTTGCCTTATCTGGCTTTATTTCTATAAACAACTTACGCCGCAGCGCGACTCCGCTTATGGCATCACGTTGGGCGAAAACCTGGTAGTAAATTCGCTGAGTTTTATTGCCTGGATTTTTAATATTCCGCGCGAAGCGCTTAGGTTAATCGTAACCGACCATCCACTCAAAGGCGTAGTTTGGGCCTTAGCCTGTTTTGTTCCTATGGCGATTCTCTATGCCAAAAGCTGTGTGCAATTAGCGCGCGAAATTAAGTGGACCCAATGGTTGGCGTTGCTCGCTTTTATGGTGTTGGCTTACGGGCCTTATTTTGTATTGGCTGAGCAGGCTTATGAATACTATGCGGCGGTTGCTATTACTATTCCTCTGTTCATAGTTTCGCGCGCGCTAACGGCAAACAATCGTTTAACCGCAGGCTTGTTATTGATGGCAGTTTCTTCAGCAATCGCAGTGCAGGGTACGCGTGATGCAGAGTATCCCGCCGTTATTAGTCGCGCCTTCTGGGCAGAAACTCAATTGCAATGGCTGGAACAGCAACACATAGCGCCACCATTGTTGGTCGAGGTCAGTAACCCACATCAGTTTGCAGCGATTGGTGTGCTAGGCTTGTCCTGGAGGCTGGATATTCCTCGCGAACATATTCTCCTCACCAACGAATGTCGCGCTGGAGTCGAGCGTCGCCTGCAGCAAAATTCTGCGGGAAACTTTGAGTGGATTGATTGTAAACACTAGCATCATGGATTAATTCTGCCAGGGATAGCCAATACCCAAAAAAGAAATGAAAAGAAAAAGGGCAGGGCTAACGATGAATCTTCAAAAAATATTAACGGAAAACCAGCAGCAACTCGCATTAATTGTTGGTAATGGGATCAACCGCTACAACAGCACCAGCAAGGTTAATTCCTGGGACCAAATGTTATTGGAGCTTTGGGAAAAGCATACAAAAGTTGGCTCAACCATAATTCCGCAAGGCATTTCGTTAACCGAATTTTATGACGCACTGGATCTAAGCCGCACAGATGCGCGCGTAAATTTGCAAAAGGAATTTTGCAACTTATTGGCAGGGTGGGAAGCGCTAGCGCACCACCGCATGCTGGTGAACTGGGCTAAACATTTTTCCTGCCCGATACTCACAACGAATTTTGATGAAAGCCTGTCTGATGCAACAAAGTTATCTTTGCATCATTTGGATGGCCCGAGCTTCACGGATTTTTACCCTTGGCAAACCTATTTTTCACATCAACCTATTGCTACCCCGGATGGTGAATTTGCTGTCTGGCATATCAACGGTTTTATGCGTTACTCACGCAGTATTCGCCTTGGATTGAGCCACTATATGGGCTCAGTGGAGCGGGCGAGGGCGTTAATTCACAAAGGTGAAAAGCGTTTGTTTGTAGAACGCCATCGCGATAATTGGAATGGCAGCAATACCTGGTTGGATTGTGTGTTTCATCGCGATTTACTATTTATCGGGCTGGGGTTGGATTCATCAGAGGTGTTTTTGCGCTGGCTGCTGATTGAACGCGCAAAATATTTCAAACATTTTCCCAAGCGAAAACGCCACGCCTGGTATGTTTACGCAGGTAATGAAATTTCCCAGGGGCAACAGGTTTTTTTACGCAGTGTGGGCTGTGAGGTTGTTAAAGCAAATTCTTATGATGAGCTTTATTCAGGGGCGTGGAGTATTTAGTTATTGTTTATAAGCAATTTCTGCAGCCACAACGCTGTGGCTGCAGAAGCTCGCAACAGAATGGCTAGGCCGCGTGCACACGAATTTGCGATGTTTGGAATGATTTGCAAATAAACAGCAGGGTTTCGCGGGTTTTAGGGTCTTCGACTTTACGGGCTATGTCGAGCGCCTCAGCAAATCTGTGTTGTATACACAGGATACGGGCTGTGCGTATACGTTCGATATCATTCAGTTCAGTTCCCATGAGGGCCTCCAGGTTCAATCCGTTGTTTCTAATGGATGGGTCGTAGTGGACAGTTAGCAGTGGAATAAATCGAATAATAAAAATTCCTTTTGCAAAAACTCCTTCTAAAAACCACTCTCTTGGCTCGCATCCCGGCAAAACACCCTTTGTGGTTAAAATATAGCCAATAAGGCGGATTTCAGACACTGGGTATTGGCGGAGTCTTTTGTAAGATATTTCGCACAAAACAGCTTTCTATCAACTTGAGTTTGGATTTGTAAACAGGGCTGACATATATCTGATAATTCGGCTAGGCTTGCGCAAAATGCTAATAACCACGGAAAACCTGACCATGAATAGAAAACTATCCGCTGGGAGAGAATCCTTTTAATACTTTTCGCGTTGAAAATGGAATTATGGAAGCGCGTTACGATCAATACACAGAGTTTGATAAACGTTTCGGCCATATTTTCTATAACGGCGGGCCATTCTCCCATTACAAAATCCTGGTGGAATATCGTTTTGTGGGTGAGCAGGTAAAAGGCGGTCCAGCCTGGGCACTGCGTAATAACGGCATCATGTATCACACGCAAGATCCAAAAACCATGGCGGTTGAGCAGGATTTCCCCGGCAGTATGGAATACCAACTTTTAGGTGGTAATGGCAAAGACCCGCGTACTACCGGCAACCTCTGCACGCCGGGGACCCATGTAGTATTTAATGGCAAATTCACAGAGGACCACATTATCAATTCAACCAGCGATACCTTTCATGGCGATCAATGGGTAACTGCCGAACTGGTGGTACATGGCAGTGAAAAAGCCGAACATTTTATTAATGGGAAAAAAGTCCTGGAGTACACAGGGTTGCAATGGGATGATCGCACACCTAACGGCAGTGGCTATATCGCATTGCAAGCAGAGAGTCACCCAACAGATTTTCGCAAAGTGCGCTTGTTAAACCTTGAAGGCTGCATGGATAAAAAAGCGAAAAATTACAAAAGTTATTTTGTAAAAAACAACCCAAAAGTTTGTCAGTTTTAAACCAAAAAATGATTCGCTTACTGAGCGAAAAAAATAATCCCTCGAAACTGATTGTTTTGGGGGAAACCGTGTCTAGCAATGAGGAAATTTGATCAATGTTGAAATTAAGTTCTGCTGCACTTTTGGCTTTAGTATTTGCATCTGGTGTTACGGTTGCGGATGACGCCGCTATTGATGCTAAATACCAAAAATCCTGCAAACTCTGCCACGATGGTGGCCTGATGGGGGCGCCCAAAACCGGTGACGTGGCTGCGTGGGCTCCGCGTCTGGAAAAAGGTAATGATGTATTGTTGAAGCACATTAAAGATGGCTTCAACGCTATGCCGCCAAAGGGCACTTGCGCCGATTGTACTGACGAAGAGTTTTTGAAATTGGTTGAGAAGATGTCCAAGTAAAATTCGTACGATGGACTGGTTAAAAAACCCGACTAAATAGTCGGGTTTTCTTTTATATAGCCCCCAAATGGGGGGTGATTGTTTATAGGCTTCTATGAATAAATATTTTTCTTAGAAAGATTCTATTACGGCTATGGAGGCTCGTAGAGATCGTATGCCTAGACAAGTGCTCATTATTCATGGGTGGAGTGACACCTCAAAGTCATTCAAGTCGCTCGCTAATTTCCTTCGCGATAATAAATACTTAATAACAGAATTGTGGCTTGGAGATTACATTTCCCTAGATGACGACGTGCGTATTACCGATATTGGAAAGCGTATGGCGCAAGTAATTGATGACATGATAGAGAGAGGAGGGCTTCTCAATACATTTGATGTCATCGTTCATAGTACTGGTGGATTGGTTGTCCGTGAATGGTTGACTACACACTATCGTAAACGAGCAAATGAATGTCCCATGAAACGCCTGGTTATGTTGGCACCAGCAAATTATGGATCTAAATTGGCAGCGACAGGCAAAAGTATGCTGGGGCGGATAGTCAAAGGCTATAATAATTGGTTTCAAACCGGTCAGGGGATGCTTAATGATCTTGAGTTAGGCTCGCAATACCAGTGGGAGTTAGCCCAGCGCGATATTCTAATTACTCCTGATGCCGATGACTCGGATTATTACTATGGCCCTGATCTCGTTTGGCCTTTTGTTATTGTTGGCACTCATCCATATACCAGCATGTTAAGGCAGATAGTCAATGAAAATGGAGCAGATGGTACAGTACGAGTCTGCGCCGCCAACCTGAATGCTCAAGGAATTACAATTGATTTTGGCCAAGATGATCCGAACAAGGCAGTTCAATTATGGGAATCGAGGCTAAATGATTTTTCTATCCCGCTCTCGATTTTACCCACCAGAACTCATGGATCTGTTGTTGATCCAGAGCGAGCGGAAAAAGATAACCAAGATGGTATTATGGAGACAGCCGAAGAGAAAGCTCAGTTGGGACAGTTTATTCTTGAGGCGCTGGATTGCCATACATTTGATCAGTATCGAGAAATTCAGCAGAAATGGGCAGAATTCAATGAGAAAACTGCAGCAAGGCGCTTACAGTCAAAAAATCCTGACTATTTCCACCAATATATGCAAGTGAATTTTGATGTTAGCGATGATTTTGGCAATCCGATCAATGATTATTTCTTGGAGTTTTTTTCAAATACAGCAAAAAGAAACGATACTGCAAATGTCTATTTACATCACTCCGTAATAGAAGATGTCAAAGTTAATTCGCAAAATAAATCTTACCGCAATATATATTTCGACCGCACAGATCTTATTGAGGGATATTACCCTCAGGTGCCAGGTAAAAATCCGGTGCTTTACTTGTCAATTTCGGCTGCATCCCCTGGGAAGAATGTTAGTTATTTCTCTAGGCAAAAAATTGGCGCCGATCTTCAGCTTCCAATCCATTTCCAAAATGAAGTTGCAGCTCGATGGCTAAAACGGAACACCACTCATTTTGTGCGTATTATTTTGCCAAGACAACCCAGCGAGAAAGTTTTTACGTTAACCAGATTTGATAAAATGTAAATTGCCAAATTAAAAAAACCTTGGCACGGTCTTTTTAATTTGGCTCTAACGCTAAATATTTGTTTAGTGCCCCTCATGAGCCTCTTCTTTCAGAGTGGAAAGATAGGCCACCAAATCGCGCAATTCCGCTTTGGTTAACCCCAATCCCATAGGTGGCATGGGGGAGATTCCGCCGAATTCCAGTTTTTCAATGTCGCTGCGCAGAATGGTTTGCGGTTTGTTATCGCTAGTGATGCGCACATCTGCTTTGGTTTCGGCATCAAACGAACCCTCGATACGCTTACCATTTTTCATCACCACCGTTACCCGACCAAAACCAGGGGCAATACGTGCAGCGGGGGCAACCAGGGCTTCCAGCATTTGCTCTGGGACAATACGTGTGGCAATCGTCGTCAGATCCGGGCCAACTTTATTGCCGCGATGGCCAACCATATGACAGCGAACACATTGGGTGGAGTTACTGTAGCGGAACAGTTCCATACCCTTTTGTGCATCGCCGCCGTAAATTGCTTCGCGATAAACCGCCAATGGATTGTTCTTATCCTTTTTCGCGTCGTAATCCGCCAGCAATTGTTTTAATTCGGCCGAGCCAATTTGTTCAGCTGCCGTCACTAACTCAAGCTGTACTTCTGGCGCGACTTTTCCATCCACTAATTGTTGCATTTGCGCGCGGAAAACAGCTTCTGCTTCCGGGGCTTTTACATTGGCGAGCGAGAGCAGAGCCGCTTGTTGTTCACCTGGAGTGCCGTTGGCAATCAGCAATTGGTGCATTTCAACTACTTGCGCAACCGGCATTTGTAACTCGGGAACCATGGCAAGTGCAGCCATGCGCACATTTTGCTCTTTATCTTTCAGCGCACTAAATACCAATGCTCCAATTTCCGGATGACCGTTCTTTTTCAGTGCGCGCAGGGCACTAATACGCACCTCTGGGTCGGCATCCTGCTTCAACATTTTTACCAGCGGAGCGGCGCCGGCTTGCAAATTAAATGCACTTTGCGCATTGGTCGCCGCTTGACGAACTTCGCTGGATTTGTCGCTTAACAGGGTTTCAATGGCATCGGCAAATGCATCCAGGGCTTCTGCACGTGGGTGATTAATAGGGCCGCGATAGAAGCCGCTCACGCGGTCATAGACTGAGCCTGAGTCCCACACTGTGACTGCTGCAATTGCTTCAGCGCGTAATTTGCCAGAGATTGACGGATTCTTTGCAAAGCTAATTAAACGCTCGGCATTTTCATCACTGCTATCTGCATAGACGTTGGCATTAATGGCGCGGCGCAGTAAGGCTTCGCTAGTAAAGCGCGGTTTCTCCAGCAGTGCTGCTAACGCGGGTAATGCATCGCGAATTAATTCATCGTCATTAATGGCGCGCGCCGCATTGGTGACAACATATTCACTTGAATCATTCAGGAATTCGGCAACCAGCGGACTGTTCATCCGCTTGAGTGCAACAACAGCAGCAATACGCACCGCTTCTGATGCGTGAGTGGATAAACTTCCCAAGGCTTTCGCATCGCCAATGCGCGCTAATGCAATTGCGCCAGCTTGACGCAGGTAAACATCTTCATCGTTATTGGTGACCAACATTTCAACCAGTGGTTGCACGGCATTTTTTTCTGCCATACGTCCCAGTGCCTGGGCTGCATGAAGTTGAACACGCGGATTTTTATCGGCGAGCAATGCAATTAATTGTTCGCTACCGGAATTCATTTTTGCATCGCCCAATACCTTGGCCGCTTGCACGCGAATTTCCGGATCGCTGTCCTGGAGCAAATTAATGATAACGGTGTTGCCGGCTGGATTTTTGCGCAGCAGTTGACCCAGGCCCCAAATTGCGTGAATACGTGCAAGTTGATGCGGCGAGCTAACGGCAACTTCCTGCAAGGTTTTTACCTGACGTTGCTCTGCCAATACAAATTGCGCTTTTTGGCGCACGCGCATATCGGCGTGGTTTAAATACTCAACTAGTTGTTCGGGGGTAAGCTCGCGGAAATTACTGCCCAATAAGGTTTTGGTTTGCTCACGTTCTGGTGTCATTCCCGCTGCAGAATCCATTTTCCACACGCGACCTTTTTGTTTTAAACCCCAACCTTCAATCCAGTCACTAAAATAGAGCGCGCCATCGGGACCAAAATCCAAACCTGTAGCAAGTACGCCGCGCATCATATTTTTATCGCTGGCCAATTCGAACGATGCACCTTTGGGTTTTAAGGTAAACGCATTAATACCGGCGCGCGTAGCGGAGCCAACAAATTCCACCACAAAGAAATGGTCTTTCCATTCGTTGGTTAAACCTGTACCAGGGTAATAGGCCATACCCGTTGGGCCAGCGTGGTAGGGGGCAACGGGCGGCAAAATGTGTGCGGCCTGACTTTTAAAGCGCGGCTTGTAGTAATCCTCATCCATCCAGATTTTGTAGCTGTTATTTTTGGGGTCTTTGTATTTACCCAATTGCCAGTTAATTCGCCAGCCGGTGTCAGAGCCATCAATTAAATGCACTACACGTTCGTATTCACCAATATGGTCACCATCGTTATCCACGCTGATAAAGTTGCCGTATTGATCAAACGAAAATTCATAAATATTGCGCAGGCCTGCCGCAAAAACTTCCAGATTACTACCGTCCACTTCGCTGCGCACAATCACGCCCTGATTGGGGTAGGGCAATTTAGTACCGTATTGATCGGTAATACTGGTGCCTATATCACCCATACTGGAATAGAGCATACCATCCGGTCCCATCACCGCGCCGGAAAGCCCGTGACCACTAAAACCCACATGGACGCCAAAGCCATTGGTGATTGAGGTGTGGGTATCCATATAGCCATCGGCGTTGGTATCTTTGGCTCGCCACACATCCGGTGCGATATTGATAAATAATTCGTCGAGTAAATCGTTGTAAAACAAACCGCCGATTACATCGGTCACTTCGGTGTGGAAATCATTAATCACTGTTTGTGCGAGATCTGCTTTGCCGGAGCCTTGAGTATCTTCCAGGCGAATAACTTTTTCTGTCATTACCGCCAGATCGCGCCAATCGTGGCTGCCATCTTTATTGCGATCGGGAATTTTTTCATTTTGTGCGCTTTTTTCCGGCGCTAATTCGCTGCGCAAAAATTTGCGCCTATCCTCATAGGTCGCAAAAGTCATGGTTGCATCTTCCCATTCGGGAACACTGCGAATATCGAATTCTGAATTATTACTGCGCTGGGTAATACCCGCCCAAACACGGCCTTTATCATCCACATGGATGGCAACGGTATCGCCCAGCAATTTTTCCGAAGCCCAGAGTTCAGTTTTTAAACCTTCACTGGTGGTGATGGGGACTTGCTGCTCAATGGATTTGGCATCGGCTTTGGCTTGGCCTGGAGTAATTCGGGTGATTTCAAGAGCGATACTGCTGGTTGATGAGCTGGTACTTTCTGCTGTGCTTTGCTCAGCAGGCGGCGTGGTTTTTTCTCCACAGGCGCCCAGCAGCAAAAAAGTGGCAACCAGGGGCGTAACAACAAATACAGGTGAAATACGGGAACGATTAGGGCGTAAGGTCATGGTCTACTCACAACATTTATGATTATTGGTGACGCTTGGGCGTGCTTATAGTCGGAGAGGATTATAGGTGAGTCGCGCAGTGTCAGCGCCAGAATTGACGCAGCTGAACACTAATTAACACTTACCGGGCAGATGTTGGTTGTTTATTGATGATTAGTCATTGGTCATGGAATGTTTGGTAATTGAATAGTTGGTAATTGTGAATGGGACATTCCTTGTCCACCCTTCGCTATACCGGAATTCCATCCGGCACTTTGGTTACTTTTTTTGCTTGGGTGCCAGCGGGCGCTTCATACAAATCCGCTACTGCCCCCAGTTGATCACGCACACGAATCATGGAGAACATGCCGCCCATTTCCAGTTTTCCGTAGTTACCTTCGCCCATCATCATGGGCAGCGTATTTTCCGGGCCGGGCATATGGCCCATATCCGTATGTTCCTGATGTTCTGCCATGCCGTTTTCGCCCATGGCCATGTAGCCCGGTAGCACTTTGTTGAGTTGTGCTTCCGGCTGTTTTACGCCGAGCATATTGGGCACATCATGGCCCATGGCATTCATGGTGTGATGGCTCATATGGCAGTGGAAGGCCCAATCTCCCGGAACTGCAACAAATTCCAGGTCGCGTGTTTGGCCCACACCAACAATTTCAGTCACTTCTCTACGCCATTGATTTTGCGGCCAGCGGCCACCGTCAGAGCCGGTAACTTCAAATTGCACGCCGTGCATATGCATGGGGTGATTCCACATGGATAAATTACCAATTCGCACGCGCACGCGTTCACCAGTTTGTGCGACTAGTGATTCAATCGCCGGAAATACTTTGCTGTTCATGGTCCACAAATCAAATTCCGTCATCACATTGGGATCTGGCCGATAAGTGCCCGGGTGCACCGCCCAGTTGTGCAAGAGCACGGCATAATCGCGATCAATGGTTGGCGTCACAGGCTCTTTGGGGTGAATAATAAACATACCCATCATACCCATCGCCATTTGCACCATTTCATCCGCGTGCGGGTGATACATATGAGTGCCGTGCTGTTGCAGGGTAAATTCGTATACAAAAGTTTCACCGGGTTTTATCGGCGGTTGTGTTAAGCCTGTTACTCCATCCATACCCCAGGGCAATAAAATGCCATGCCAGTGCATGCTGGTATGTTCGGGCAATTTATTAGTGAGGTAAATCCGCACGCGATCGCCTTCTACCACTTCAATGGTGGGGCCGGGTGTGCTGCCGTTATAACCCCAGGCTTTTATTTTTGTTCCTGGTGCAAATTCGTGTTCAATTTCTTCCGCGATTAAATGAAATTCTTTTACGCCTTCATTCATGCGATACCCCAGTGTGCGGCCATTGGGGGTAATTACCGGGCGATAATTTTGCTCATTAAGTTCAGGTTTTTTTGTGCTAACGGCTGGAATGTTTTTGGTGGTTTTAATCGGCCTTTTCGCTGTGTTATGCGCAGAATGATCACTGGAAGCCGTTGGCATTGTATGCATGCTGTGATTGTGTTGTGCCTGTACTGGAAGGCTCGCCGCCACCAAGCCTGCGGCGCTGCCAAGCAAAAGATTGCGACGATTAATCATGATTATGCTCCTGGTGATTTTTGTGCTCTTGACGCGAGTGTTGCTCGCTTGAATGCCCGCTGTGATTCATAGCGGAATGATCAGTGACAGAGTCGTCCGTCGTTGACTGGTTCATCTCTGTATGATCCATCTTTGAATGATCCATTTGCGCATGCTCATGCTTGTTCGCCGTATCAGGTTGCGGAATGGTCTCACCAATCGCCAGTTCAAGGCGCGCGCGGGCTTGCCAATAGTCTTTCAAGCTGTCTGTAAACTCACGGGCTAGTTGAATTTGTTGGCGTTTGATGTTGAGTAATTCAAACGGGCTTGCCAGCATAAAGTTCACTTCACGGTTAGAAAGCTGCACGCGTTTTTCAGCAACGGTCAATGCTGGTTGCAAAATAGTTAATTGCGCGCGCGCAGAGCTCAATAAATTCAATGCCTGTGCAATTTCGCTATCGGCATCCAATTGCAGTTGTTGTATACGCGCATCCAGTTTGGTTTTCTGTGCATCTAACGTCGCCAATTTTCCCTGCCCGCGATTAAACAATGGCAGTGCAAACTCCAACTCCGGGCCATAATTTTTTGCACCGTTGAACTCACGTTCTGCGGTAACACCCAGATTGATATCGCGCCAACCGTTTTGCTGGCGAACTAATTGCTGGCGCTTATCCAGAATGGATTGTTGCTGTTGAGCAATTTTAATATCGACACGATTAGTCGTTGCTGTGACTAGCAATTGGCTATGTGAAAATGTTTCGTCCGGTATTAGTGGCAATTGCGCAGCTAAATCAAGTGCATGAGTCGACGGCAAACCGATAAAGTTGAGTAACTCCAAACGCTTTTCATAAGCCTGGGTTTGGCGCTTTTCAATCTGCTGTTGGGCGCGACGCAATTCATTGTCATAAGCGAGAAAAGTGTTTTCCGACATGTTGCCTGCACGGTACAAACTCAACGCCAGTTGTTGTCGGGCTATTGCCGCTTGCAGCATTTGCTCTTGAATCTCGCAGTGTTGCAATGCAGCTACAGCCTCAAAATAGAGTTCGCTGGTTTTTACAATTAGGTGTTGTAATTCACCTTGCAACTGCAATTGCGCTTCCAACAGGTTTTCCTGGGCCAGTTGCCGACGCAAAGGGCGGGTAAATAAGGCGAGTAACGGCTGGCTTAGGGATGTATCCAATTGCCAGCGCCCACCGTCTTCCGGTTTTAACGCACCAATACTGAGGTGAGGGTTTTCAATCAACTCTGCCTGCAAGGTTTGCGCATCGGCAATCCCTAATTCCGCCAGTTGCATGCGCACCTGGGGTGAGTGGGATAAAAGTATTTGCAAGGTTTGCTGCAAACCAACAGTCGAATTTTTTTCGATAGTTACGGGGGATTTTTCCATCGCCGAAAAATCCAGGCCGGGATATTGCTCACTCAGTTGTTGCTCAATAGCGGCAACAGAGGATTGGGGCGGCTGAGTTGCACAGGCGCCCAGCAATAAGCTGGTAGCCAGGATGCACAGCAATCGCCCCCAGGTTGGGGAATTGTTCATAATAAAAACCTGCAATATAAAATTCTGTAGTTACACGCGCTTTTTCAAACGTGCCAATAAATTCTTATGGTTAACAATAGCAATAACTGTGGAGTATACCGCTGCTAATCAGGCGTGAAATTGCGGTGGTTTCTGCGGCAATGCCAACAAGGGTTGGGCCGGGGAGGGAAGCTTAAACGGAGGGTAATGAGGCGTTAATTCAATACTTTGTAGTGCTGTGTTGTTCATCAGTAAAACACAATGCCAGTGACACATAAACTGACAATGTTTGCAGGATTTTAGATCACCGGTTTGCGCTATGTTGCTATCAGGCGAGTGCAGGTTTTTTTGCGTAACTTGATGGCAGGGAGCATCGGTATTTTTCGCAGTCGACGGCGAATTTTTATCTATCAAGCTGGATTGGGTTTGCGCGCAGTGCAGCCATTGCCCCGCAATTGCCTGCAACGGCAACCACAGGCACAGGGCAAGCACAAAAAAATGTAAGGATTTGCGCGCGATCATAATCAGGTTTGATCTGTGTTATGTGAATGATGGCAGGCCATTGCATCGAGTATCGGACAATCCGGACGCTCATCGCCATGACAACGCCCCGCTAAATCGTGTAGGGCTTTTCGCATTTGCTGGAGCGAATATATACGCTCGTCCATTTCCTGGATATGTTCCAGCGCAAGTTTTTTTACCTCTGCACTGGAGCGGGCGGAATCTTGCCAAAGACTCGCGAGTATTGCTATCTGTTTCATTGAAAAACCCAAATCGCGCGCGCTTTTTATAAAACTTAACAGATGAATATCGCGGGTTTGATAAACGCGATAGTTGGCATAGGTACGATCTGTCGGTGTGATCAATCCGAGGCTTTCATAATGGCGGATCATTTTTGCGGTAAGACCAGTTAATTTGGCCGCTTCGCCAATACTATGCAGGCCTTTAGCATGCGCATCCGCTAATTCCAGCGTGGTTTTATGTGCTCGATTAGTCATTGAATACTCCGCTTTTATCTTGCCAGCGACGCAAGCGCAAGGCATTGCTCACTACAAATACACTCGACAGTGCCATGGCGCCCGCTGCGAGCATGGGCGAAAGCAAAACACCAAACGCGGGCCAGGCAATACCCGCAGCCAGCGGAATCAACGCAACATTGTAGGCAAAGGCCCAAAACAAATTTTGTTTGATATTGCGCATGGTGGCGCGCGCCAGCGCGATACTTTTGGGCACGCCCTGCAAATCACCGCTGACTAAAATTAAATCCGCACTTTCAATCGCAATATCAGTGCCCGTACCAATCGCCAAACCTAAATCCGCTTCGGCCAGCGCTGGTGCATCGTTAATGCCGTCCCCCACATAAGCAATAGTGCCATGTTCCGCGCGCAAGTTTTTAAGAGCATTCACTTTTTGCTCAGGCAGAACTTCAGCGATCACCAGATCAATCCCTAATTTTTTTGCAATCACATTAGCCGTGCGCTGGTTGTCGCCAGTGATCATGGCAATTTTAAATCCCAATTGGTGCAAGGATTTTAATGCGGCCGGCGTACCGGGTTTGATGCTATCGGCCAATGCCATTACGGCGGCAATTTTATTATCCAATGCGAGGTAAATCGGTGTTTTTCCTTCGCTGGCTAATTGCTTTGCAGTAACGCTGAAAATTTCCAGGTCAACGCCCAACTTGGTGAATAACCTGTCCGCACCGACATATACAATTTGCCCCGAAACTTGCGCACGCAAACCGTAACCAGGAATTGCCTCAAAGGACTCCAATGTTGCCAGCGTTAACTGTGCTGTGTTTGCTGCAGCTAACAGCGCCTGGGCGATTGGATGTTCTGAATGTTGTTCGGCAGTAGCCGCTAAAATGAGCAGAGCGTTTTTATCGAAACCCGGCGCGATTTCAAAATCAGTCAACCTGGGTTTACCTTCAGTAAGTGTTCCGGTTTTATCGAAGGCGATAGTTTTGACTTCTGCCAAACTTTGTAGTGCGCTGCCACGGCGAAATAGTAAACCCATAGTGGCCGCGCGCCCCGTGCCGACCATAATTGATGTGGGTGTCGCCAATCCCATAGCGCACGGGCAGGCGATAATTAACACGGCAACTGCATTGACCAGAGCAAAGCTCAAGGCGGGCTCCGGGCCCAGCGACAACCAGACAATAAAGGTCAGCAGGGCAACCAGCATCACCGCCGGCACAAACCAACGGGTGATTTGATCCACCAATGCCTGGATGGGCAGTTTGGCTCCCTGTGCTGTTTCCACCAATTCAATAATGCGGGCAAGTAAAGTGTCTTTACCGGTTTTGGTGACTTTATAGGTGAGCGATCCGTTGGTATTCAGCGTTCCGCCAATGATTTCCTGGCCCACAGATTTACTGACCGGAATAGGTTCTCCAGTCATCATAGACTCATCGATAAAAGAGCTACCGTCCGTAATTTCGCCATCCAATGGAACACGTTCGCCCGGACGAACCAGTAATAAATCTCCGGTGTTGATCTGCGCAATATCAATCGTTTCAAGTTGCTCGTTGACTAAGCGTGTAGCGGTATGAGGTTGTAATTTAACGAGCTGGGCTATGGCGTCGCTGGTTCGACCGCGCGCATTGGCCTCAAGTAAGCGGCCCAGCAAAATCAAGGTCACTATCACCACCGCAGCTTCGTAGTAAACATTGACTGTGCCTACCGGTAATAATTGTGGTGTGAAGGTAGCAACTAATGAATAACCCCAGGCCGCCAAACTGCCCAGGGCAACCAGGGAATTCATATCGGGTGCCAGGCGGGCGAGGGCAGGCAGACCCTTTTGATAAAAAAACCTGCCAGGGCCGAACATGACCAGTGTTGTGAGAATCGCCTGGATAACCCAATTCCAAATACCCAGATTCGCCATTAACCAGTGGTGAAACGCAGGAATCAGGTGAGCGCCCATCTCTAGTACAAATACTGGCAAGGTTGCGAATAGGCTCAATTTAAAATTTGCTGCGAGCAGGATACGTTCCTGCTCACGTTTTTCCGTTGAGTCGGCAGTTTCAGTCGGTTGGGCCAGATGAGCCGAGTAGCCGGCCTGTTCAACTTTTTGAATCAGTGTTTCGATGGCGACTTGTGGCGCTACACTCAGGTGGGCGCGCTCGGTAGCAAGGTTAACGCTCACCGATTCCACCCCATCGACTTTTGCCAATGCGCGCTCTACGTGGGAAACGCAGGATGCGCAAGTCATACCCTCAACGGAAAGTTCCAAAGCGCGGGCCGCGTTAGTCATTACTGATTCTCCATTTTTATTTACACGGGCTCAGCCGGATAACCAGCATCATCGAATAGTTTCAATAGTTCATCGCGTGGCAAACCGGTTTCTACTTCAACCCGTTTTAGTGGCAACTGGATTTTGACCATGGCGAACTCGTCTACCGCCTGGATGGATCGGGTAATCGCATTGGCACAACCACCACAAGTCATGCTCTTTACCGTAAATATATACATTATGAACTCCTCAATAATTTCCCGGTTTGATCGAGATGGACTTAGCCTAAGGTTTACCACCGTGGCAAGGTCAAGCGAAAAATAAACGGGGTTTTGATTTGCAGTCCTTCATAGAAGCCACTAGGATCTTGCACTTTTATAGTGCAAATAGCTTTTGAGGCATCAGGAAAATCTATGCGAATGAAACATGTGTTGCATGAGCTCAAGCTGTTCTTCGGTATAGAGCGCAATACCACTAATCATGGTGAGAAGCTCATTTCAGCGCTGGGCGCTTGCCTGGGAATACTGGCGGTATATTGGGGGACGCGCTGGTGCTTCCCGGATGGTTTCATGCATACCGCCGGAACGCTCATCATGGTGACGTCTATGGGAGCTACCGCAGTACTGTTGTTTGCAGTTCCTCAAGGCGCGTTGTCGCAACCCTGGGCGGTAATCGGCGGGCATTTGCTATCGGCATTTGTGGGGGTTAGTTGCCATCAACTGTTTCCTGATCAAACCTGGACTGCTGCATTGGCCGTTGGTTTGGCGGTGGGCGTGATGCATTACGCACGCTGTATGCACCCGCCCGGCGGAGCGACGGCATTAGCAGCTGTTATTGGCGGCGCAGAAATCTATCGCCTGGATTACTGGTACCTGGTGTTTCCTATCTTGATTAATGTCGTCAGCATTATGGCGATGGCGATTCTGTTTAACGCTTTCTTTTCCTGGCGCCGTTACCCGGCCCATTTGGTGCGCCGCAAAATTATCAAGCCAGCGGTTGCGGCAGAACGCCAGTTCGAACTGACCCAGGAGGATTTTTCGGCGGCCATGGAACAACTTAACTCCTATGTGGACATTACCAGCGAAAACCTCACCCAATTGCTGGAGCTTGCCAAGCAGCATGCAGAGAAAAATATTACCCACCCCGATCAAATCATCGCCGGGCATTTTTACAGTAATGGCAAGCTGGGGAACTTGTGGAGCGTAAGGCAGGTCGTAGACGCCGCTGATAACGCCATCGCCAGTAAAGATCAGGTGATTTATAAAGTCGTTGCAGGGGATGGCGGTTACGCTACAGGTATTTGTTTACGCTCCGAATTCCAACGTTGGGCACGCTATGAGGTTAAGCCCCAGGCGAATGGGCACTGGAAAAAGCTGACTGATGATGAGTGACCTCAATAAAATCGCCCAAGTATTACAAAATCCAACAAATTTCAGATGTTTGGCAGGTGGGACTCGGGCTAAGATGCACTTCCGCCAACTAGGCTCCACCCTGTGGAGCAGCAATGTATTCATTTAATAAGCAGAGGTTTTCGTACATGAGTTTTTCTAACGGGTTCGCGCAGTCTTCCAAATGGCTAAAACACACCGCATCTGCAGCTTGCCTGGGTGGCAGCCTGTTGCTGTGTCAGTTTGCTTCAGCCACCACAGTACAATTCCAAACTGTATTGGGCGACTTTGAAGTTAACCTATACGATAAAACCACCCCTAAATCAGTGGCAAACTTTCTTGCTTATGTAAAAGCAAATGCCTACGTAAACACCATAGTCCACCGCTCGGTCCCCAACTTTGTAGTACAAGGCGGTGGCTTTAGCTATCAAAGCAAATTGCCGCTGGTGGCTATCACCCAAAACGCCAAGGTGGAGAACGAGCCTGTGTATTCCAACCTGCGCGGCACTATAGCAATGGCGAAACTGGGCTCTGATGCTAATAGCGCTACCAATCAATGGTTTATCAACCTGAGCAATAACGCTTCCAATCTGGATAAACAAAATGGTGGCTTTACCGTATTCGGCCAGGTTACCGGTAACGGCATGGCGATTGTTGATGCGATTGCAGCGCTGAGTCGTTTCAATATGGGTAGTTCTTTTACCGAAATTCCTCTGCGTAATTACACTGCTGCTGATGCAACGGCAAACAAAGAAGTTAATGGCAGCAACTTCATGCTGATCCAGAATATTGTGGTTCTTAATGCTGATCCAGATACAGCTGCCAACCTGAACCCCACCAAGAACACCCTGATCAATGAAAAAGATGATGATGGCGGTAGTGGTAGCCTTGGGCTGATTAGCCTTCTTGGCTTGGGCTTGCTTGCCTTGGGTCGCAAAAGACTGTTGAATAGGAAGTAATTTCAACTGTTGAGAGGGAAGTGTTGTGATTACCTACTTGTACTGGATTGCTGTTATCAGCGTTGCCTTGTTTGTTTTTTGGGGTGTTGGACGCTACTTGAAATGGAAGGCAGGTTTGATCGGGGGCCTGGCGATTTTGATCATCGGCTGGCTGATGTACACCTTTCATTACGAGCAGCACTTTGTCAAAAACTATGGTGGCGTGATGTCCATTGATGTCCCTAAAGGGCAGATGCATATTCAAGCTACCTGGAAAGATGACAACCTTTGGGTAGAGAATTACGACCCGGCAACCAACAGCTGTATTTTTAGCGAGTACTCTAAAGGCAGTTTGCTGGAGGGCAGGGTGACCATTAAAAATTGCAATCCTTTAATGCCCCAGTCTTTGCCAGCCAAAGCGGCTGAATAGAAACATCAAGTTGCTACAAAAAGGGACCTGGGGTCCCTTTTTTGTTTCCCAAATACACAGCATTTATCGCTGACAATTTGCGCCTTATGCGGGATTAGATTTTTTTCGGCTAAAGGCGCATTTTTCATTGTCCTCCAATTTTTTCGAACTAGGATGAAAGCAAGGGGAGTCATATCTCCCGCGTTCGAGAGAGGGCTGACTATGAAAAACTTTCATAGCGCATATGTAGTCTGGACGCTGCTTGCACTCGTGTTAAGTGGTACTACTTCGCCAGTTTTTGCAGCGCAACAGGTCAAAGAAAAAACCTGCGATGCGATACAAAAATCCATCAACCAACTGCCTGCTGATGGCGGTGAGGTTAGTTTACCTGCAGGTACCTACACCTGTAATAAATCCATCATTCTTGATCGCAACAACGTAACCCTACGCGGTGCGGGACCAGGTACACTTTTAAAATTAGCGGATCACACTAATGCGCCAGTGATTATCATGGGCCTTACTGAAAGTATCCCCAGTCGAGACATTCGCCATATTCGTGTTATTGACTTGATGATTGATGGCAACCGCGCAAACCAAACCATGGAGTGCATGGGCGGGCCTTGCAGCGATCAATATCCCTTGCGCAATAATGGCATCAGTATTCGTCGTTGCGTAGATTGTGTGGTGCAATCAGTAACAGTATTTGGCGCTATGTCAGGTGGTTTGGTTACTGAATTGGGATGCCGCCGTTTAACCATTCGCGATTACACATCTTATGACAATGAGTTCGATGGACTTGCCGGTTATGAAACTGAAGACAGTACTTTTTCCGGTATCCATTTATACGGCAACAAAGCGGCCGGGATTTCTACTGACATTAAATTTAACAACAACAAATTTTACGACGTGACAATCGCCGATAATAAAACTGTAGGCATTTTCATGCGCGACTCGCTCGATAACTCATTCACCAACCTGCACATTCGCGATAGCGTACAACATGGAATATTCCTGGCCCAGGTAAATACTGACCCCAACACTGCAGCAACAGGAAATACATTTACCGGCGTAGTGATTTCTCGTTCAGGTGGTATGGGTGTTTTAGCCAACGACGCTTCTTGCGTAAATAATATGATGGTGGGCGCCCAGTTTATTAACAACAAGCATGGTTGCATTAGCGAGGCAGCATCTGGCCTGGTAGAAAATGTTGGCGCTATTTGCCGTTAAAAAAGCAAACTTATTTCAGCTTTAAAGTGTGTGTGTACCAGGATGTATTTTGAGGTAGCTCGCGATCTGATTGATCGCGAGCTTTTTTTGCTAAATATTCGGGATTAATTTTCAACGGTAGGTAAGAAGCGATAGCCAACGCCTGGTTCGGTTTCTATATAACGCGGGTTGGATGGATCATCGCCCAGTTTGGTGCGCAAACGGGCAATAAAAATGCGTAGGTAATGAGTGTCTTCGACATGGGTGCCGCCCCAAATCTCGCGCAATAATTGTTGTTGTGTCACTAAACGCCCGGCGTTGTTAATCAAACGTTTAAGTAATTCAAATTCCTTGCGCGATAATTTTGCTGCCTCGCCATCAACCGTTAACTTGCGCTCCTGCAAATCAATAATTACTCGCTCATCCTGATACTTTTCGACACTTTGGACACTGGGGCCAAAGGCTTTGATCAATCCGCGAATGCGGGCAAGTAATTCCTGAATCCCAAAGGGTTTAACCACATAATCATTTGCGCCGGTGTCAAGGGCCTGCACTATTTCAGATTCGCGGTTACGGACCGACAAAACAATAACGGGTTGATGATAAAAATCACGCAGTTTTTTTAACACCACTTGACCATCCAGATCGGGTAAACCCATGTCCAGAATAACCAAATCCGGATTTTCCTCAGCCGCTAACACCAGCCCCTGGCGGCCAGCATCAGCCTCCAGAATCGAATAACCTTGTGCGGTCAGGCCGATTTGCAAGAAGCGGCGAATCTGGGGTTCATCATCAATTATCAGTATTTTGCTCATGGTAACTCCATAACTTTGCTGAGAGTATAAGCGGCACCTTACTCACGGCGTGTCACATCACTGTTAAATTTTATTCGGCTGCCGATTGGGAGCTGGGGCTATCGGGGTTTTTATCACTTGCCCCCAGGTTTGCTTCTATGGGTATCTCTATTCGCACACAGCAACCTGGATTAATGCGGTCGGCAGTGCGCTTGGGGTTAGGGTGAATACTGACATTCCCGCCGTGAGCCATAATCATGCCGCGGCAAATCGTCAGGCCCAATCCGCTACCCGATCGACGACGATCCCCTTTCTCTGCGGTATGGAAACGCTCAAATACTTTTTCTCGTTCAGCTTCTGGAACACCGGGTCCCTGGTCGCACACACTGATGATAATTGCATCATTCTCTTTCACGCAGTTGACCTCTATATAGGCATCAGAGGGAGAAAACTTGATCGCATTATCAATGACATTAAAGAGCGCCTGTTCGATTAACGCCGCCTGGATATAGAGTGATGGCAGGTTCGGGTTAATATCAGCACGCACATCATTATGAATCAGTAGAGGCTTCAAGCGCTTTTTAACAACACTCATAATCTCTTCGACGCTGACCCAATCCCGTTCCAGTTGCAATTGCCCAAAGCCAAGGCGAGTCATATCCAACAAGTTTTGTGTGTAGCGGTTTAAGCGCTGCGCTTCTTCCAGCACGGTATCCAACAACTCACGCGTTTGTTGCTTATCGAGATGCTCGCCAAATTCAATTACGGTTGATGTGGCGCCAATCATCGTCGTCAAGGGTGTGCGGAAATCGTGAGATACTGAAGAGAGCAGGGCAGAGCGGAGCAGCTCATTCTCTTTGGCAATTTTTTCCTTTTCCAAATCAGCAGAAAGACGAGTTCGCTCGAGGGAAATATTAACCTGATGCAGCAACAACAAAAAAATGTCTTTAGGCAAATATTGGATGTTTTCAATGGATATTTTCAATAATCCAATGACTTGCTGCGAGTTATGCAAAAAAAAGACATCGTGTTCCCGTTCCAGCTCGGGAATTTGAGTGCTGACCTCAGGTGTGATGCGCAATTCCAATAATTCTTCGAGATAGGTCTTGCGCAAATTGGTCATGCGCCGAATCATTGGATGCGTGGCCCAATTATTATCGCGGGTAATTAATACGCAGTTTTCTTTCCAGGGTTCCAGCGCATCACGCATGGCATTGATGACATCATCGGTATTCAGCGCTTTGGGGAGCTTCTCCAGTAACTCCAACTCAATATCGGTCATAAACTCTCGCACACGGATTTTCTGCACGTTTTGTTTATGCTTGGTGGCCATATAACCCACAATGACTGAGGTTAATAAAAATAGCAAAATAGTCAGCAGGTCCTCATCCTGGTGAATCATAATCGAGCCATATGGCTCAGCAAAAAAGAAGCTGAACGCAAAAAAGCTGGATAGGGCATTAATAATTGCCAGTTCAACAGTAACGTTGATGGCAATAAATACCACCATCACTATATACAGGAGTGGGACATTGGTTTTGGGTAGGTAATCGGTAATCAAAAACGCAATCGGCGTTAATAACCAGGGAAACAGAATTCCTATTGGATAGGCAAACTTACGTAAGACTTGTTCAACATTCATGTCATGCACGCCAGAATGCGGGGGAGAACAAAACGATAATTGTTAGAAACTCTAAACGTCCCAACAGCATTCCTGCTGATAACGCCCATTTGGCGGTATCGCTTAAACTTGAAAAATTACCGGCGGGACCAATAACCGGACCAAGACCGGGGCCTACATTCATCACAGCCGTTGCAGCACCGGTAAAACTGGTTAATAAATCCAGACCAGTTAGCGCTAATATAAATGCAATTACCACCAGGCATGCAGTCATTAAAAACATGTACGAAATTGACGAAGCGATAATTTCAGAACTGATCAATCGATTGTTGTAGCGCCGACTAATCACTGCTCGAGGGTGCACAGCAGTAATGATCTGCTCTTTCACCAAACCCGCAAAAATCTGCAACCGGAATACCTTAATACCGCCAGTCGTAGAGCCAGAGCATCCACCCACGAAGGTCACGAAGAAAAATATAATGAGGGCCAAAGAGCCCCAAAGTTGATAATCGCCTGAGGCAAATCCGGTAGTTGTAATCACTGAAACCAAATTGAAGCATGCCATAGTTATTGCACGCAGTGGTTCCATTTGATCAGAGATAATTAATTGCAGGGAAAGTATGGCGGTAGTAAGCGCAACCAGAAATAGTAATCCGCGCACCTGTGTATCGCGAAAAAAAAGAAACTTTTTATTTACCAGCAGCCGGACAAACAACACAAATGGAAATGCGCCGGCAAGCATGAAAACAATTGCAATCCAATGGACTAATAAACTGTCAAATTGAGCAAACGAATTATCGGATGTGGAAAATCCCCCCGTAGAAACCGAGGCCATAGCGTGATTGATTGCATTAAAAATATCCATTCCTGCCAACAAAAATGCGAGGCAACAAGCAATCGAAAGTGCGATGTAGGAATAGATAATCATTGCCATCAAACTTTGCGCCCTTGGCATTGCTTTATCAGACCATTCGGAGGACTCGGTCTTAAATAGGCGCATGCCGCCCACCCGTAAAAATGGAAGTACAGCAATCGCCATCCCGATAATCCCCACACCACCAATCCAGTTAAGCATGGAGCGCCAGAGCAAGATATCTTTGGGAAGTGCATCAAGGCCGACAATGACCGTAGACCCGGTTGTTGTCACTCCCGACACAGCCTCAAAGACTGCATCAGCAAGCCCAAGCGGCTTGGAACTCAACATGAATGGAAGGGCACTGAACAGAGAAACACCAGTCCAGGCACAGCTGGTAATCAAAAATACCTGCCGCGGCTGCATAAAATCAAAGTGGTATTTCTTACCGACCAGCAAAAACACTATTCCAACAATGCTGGTAATAGTAGCGGAGGAGAAAAAAGCGAGCTGATTATCACTGTCGTAAGCAATAGACAGAGCCAAAGGCACCAGCATAAATATCGCGAGGATGTTCAGGATTGCGCCCAAAATCAGCAGCGTAGGCCCCAGTAATTTCATAGTATTTCGACTTATGGATGTGGCAGAAAATTGCCCGCATTCTAAACGCTGGTCGACTGGGAGCCTATGGGGAGCGGATATATATTTTGTAAAACCTGCCGGCAAGTGTGTCGACTTGCCGGCCTGGCTTTAATAAGGCTGGGTAATCTCGGCATAAATCAGCGTGACATACAGGTTAACTATATGCGGTGATTGCTGCATAAACACCGTAAGATCAGTCTCCATCCCCAAGCTCATCAGTTGCGTTGTTCGCTCGCGAACATAGCGTTCCGCTGCGCGCTCCAGCACCTCACGAAATACAAGTGGCTTCTGAAAACGCATTTGCGGATTATTAATACAGAATTGAGTATAGGCATAAAGTGACTCAACCATGGCACTTTTGTAGTAGGCCGGATGAAGTTGGTGGGTCAGTTGATCTATATGATGAGCGAAACTTTCTTCTCCCGGGGTCATGGAGCGGCGGGTCGTTTTGCAATCGAGTGTAAATCGCTGCCCATTTGCATTACTAAACACAAGGTATTCGGCAAACATCAGGCTATGCCAAATATCCTTGAGGAAGTTCTCATCGAAGTGTGTTATCAAGCCGCGCGCAGTACGCCATTCCAGCCAATCAGTCTCCATTGCATCTGACAGCACTGGATTTTCATCATCCGCATTCTCGTTGTGATGAATTTTGTAAGGAGTAACATGATTAATCCCTTGCGCGAATACTTTTTTACGCGAGGTCAAAATGGTGCGAATTTTTTTATAAAGCCTTGCTGGAGATTGCAACCCTAACCACTCAATCATGGATACATCTTCTGCATCGCCCTTATCCATTCCACAAAGCAACATAAAGTTGCGCAACTGAACAGAATGTAGCCCATCGAACAATTTCGGCTCCGAACGAATCAACGAGCCGATCGCGGAAATAAGCTCTTGCACCAGGGTGCGCTCTAATAAATCTGGAAACAATTGGCGCACGCTTTCAAAATAAGACGCGTTGGAAAACGATTGATCAACTTTAATTTCGGTGAAATTGTTATCACCCACAGTAATAGATAAGTTGCGCGCTGCCAATAAGGTAAGGCTGTCACCAAGGTCTGTTAAGGTGTAATTGAGCTGCGAAAAACAGAAGCGAGCCAAGAGCCAGTAATTTACTTTTTGCGAGCGATAGTAAACATCCCGAATTAAATCTTTAATAGTGATAATCGCACCATTAATACCAATGTTGTCAGTCAGCTTGTGCTTCTTTATATACATTGAAAATTTGCGATAAGTAATGATATCGCTTTCGGTGTAGAATTTTTGCAACAGCAGTGCAGCTTCCGGCTCCAACTGAGCAGCTTGCAAAGCGTCATCGTGCACACTGGTGGCCTGCATTTGGTTGCTCATGGAGGTCACATGAAAATAGGGAATAGTTAAGCTGTTTACCCGTGATGCTCGATAAGCAAGATTAGCGGATGCATAACCTACATATTCTTCTTTGTTGCGTAATTGATAATCACGCAACACCTCGAATAAAAGTTCTGCATTAGGAACTTTATAGAGGCGATGATCAATTAACAAAGTAAAAACAGCCACTTCGGAGCTTATCCAGTTTTTGTAAATAAACTGGATTTCCTGAATTAAACTTTCAATTACCCATTGTGCATCGTAGCGGCGATAATCTTCACGCTCACTTTGCAGCCAGGACAAGCTCAAATAAATTTTATTATTTATTTCATAAGTTTGTGATGTTGCCAAGCTTTGCACGCGACGACGTGGGCGACCGCTCAACCCAAGCGATTTATTTTCACCGATATGGGCATAGGCTTCCATCAAGCTGGACGCAGATAAAACCCCCATAGGTTTTAAATCCTGGATGGTTTCGGCAATCACGCCATATTTAGCCAGGTGTTGCTTAACCGTATCATTTTCAGCCAGGACAACCAATGCAATGCTGGATTTAATAAAGCGGGTAGAGCGCCTGCGCATTTTTAATGGATCAAGGTCATCGCTGCTGACCAAACCTTCATCCAACATCAGGCCAGTAAGATATAAACTCTGTGCCCACACCAATGGAATGTTTTCGTTGGGAACACGCGTTTGCGAACGAGGATTTTTCTTTTCTGCTTCAATATTTTCAAGTGGCAAATAATAAAGCTCTGGCAACAAACCAATGCCATCCACATAAACCATTAAGGATTCAAGTTTTTTACGATAATGCTTGGCAGTGGCTTCGCTACCATCAAACAATGCAGTGATGTACAGGTATGTAAAAAATAACGGCCATTCTGATTCCACATGGGCAAAGTTTCCCAGCTCATCATGTTCGTAATAGATTCGTGAACTTTCTTCTAAAACGGTTTGGTGACCATCCCATAAAAACCGTTTGCAACCATAATTTCCGCCGAGCTTGGTTAATACTGAATCGCGCGTTTGGGTGGCAAGTGTTTCTTTACCCACCGCAAATGCCGGGAAACCAATGATACTCAGAAGTGCGCTGTCAGTTTCTTTGGAAAGAGATTCACGGGGCAGGAGTGAGGCGAGGGTGGTTCTCGCAAGGGAAATCGCATCGGCAATAACATGGATCACCGCCCTTTTATCGCCATGTTTTCCAAATAAATTAAAGCCGTCCAGCGCCTGTAATGCTGCCTTGGCCATGCCGACGGAGCTGGCATTAATTTCTGTTTTTCCGTTATTGACTTTGTTACCGCGCTCCCAGATTCCATAATCCGGTGTGCGGTAGGCACTGGCGATGTAATAAACCAGGTTCTGGATAAAGTCGACTTCATCGTGCGTACATACAATACGCAAACCCGACGCACTCATCTGTGCCAACATCAATAGAAATACGGACGTAGCATCGATTTGCAAATGGCCCCAGGCATCGTCTGCAACTACCGGTAGCCCCGTAGCCGTATCGTATTTAGCGTGGAGAGCATCGCCGTTATCCAGCGACAATTTAAATGCTTCAACTTTATGAGCCTGACGCATCATGGACTGTAAGAGCCCGCGCATCAGCTTTATGGTAGACTGATCCAGCTCATCGCTTTTGTGGTATTCACCCTGGTGCCGGAATGCCATGCCAAGGGTCCATACGCAGATAATGGAATAGACATTATCGCGTACCCAGGCATCGGTATAGTCACCATGGTTGTTAATTGCGGTACTGGCAGGAAGCAATCCGGTAACCGGATGCTGTTTACTAAGAATGACTGTTTGAACTTCCGCGTATAAACGCTCCAACAGTTGTGTATGCTTCATAGAGCCTTCGCTATCTAGAGAGTTAGCGACCATCGATCGGTACAACAAAAAACAGGGGCTGAAGATGGGTGTTGTTTCAGTAGTTATCCAATATGTAATTTCGCATAATGTAGATTATGTTAAATTACATATTCCATTCTTCAGCCTCGGATCAGGTCTAAATATAGGTTCTCGTGCTGGTGACACCTGAGATTACATCAGGCATTGGCCACCATATCAAACAATTCACTTTCTTGTGGAGTTTCTGGCGATGCACGCAACATTTCTGTCAGTTGGTTGCCAGCTTCTTCGCTCAATGTATCCAGCTCTACACCAAAACCGTGATCGGCGGCATGGATGACAATTGAATCGAAACGATAACGCTGCAATTTCTGTGCGCTGCGATACACCAGAATCTCTATCCCTAATTGTTGCAACGGCTTCACATCCGACAAATCCGATTCGATGAAAAGACCGTGGCGCGTGCCATTCTTAATGCGGCCTATAGCAACTGGCATTTCATAGCGATAGATCAGGATTTTAATATCGGCGTTATAGCGCGCGCTGCATCTGTGTTCCATAGCGATTCCTTTATATAGTTGAGTGATA
>JAGKWY010000151.1 GCA_021151625.1 Gammaproteobacteria bacterium
AACGGTCGCGACTAAATTGTTTGCGGATAAAAATCCGCTGGGCGAATTTATCATTATCAATAACGTGCTCTTCCAGGTTATCGGAATTATGAGCGAGCGTGGTGCTGACCCGGGTGGGCAGGATCAGGACGACAAGGTGTTTGTTCCTTTCAATACCGGTAGCTTGCGTGTAATCGGCCAGCGTTTCCTGCGCAACATTACGATTTCCGTCGATGACGAAAAAAATATGGAAGAAGTGCAAACCCGTGTGCATGCACTGATGATGGAGCGGCACGGTACTGAAGATTTCCAGATTCGCAGTATGTCATCGCTGATCGATATGGTTTCTGAAACACAAAACACCATGACTTTTTTACTCGGTTCTATCGCCGCCATTTCACTGCTGGTGGGCGGTATCGGGGTAATGAATATTATGCTGGTGAGTGTGACCGAACGGACGCGCGAAATTGGTGTACGTATGGCAACTGGTGCGCGCACGCGTAATATCATGCAGCAGTTTTTAATTGAAGCGCTCGTTGTTTCTGCGCTTGGTGGTGTGATTGGCGTTGTCATAGGTTTGGGGACGGCGATGCTAATTGCCAATTTTGGTATGCCCGTGGCTTATTCGTTTGGGCCGGTGATGATGGCATTCAGTTGTGCGTTTTTAACGGGTTTGTTGTTTGGTTATTTGCCTGCGCGCAAAGCGGCTCGTCTCGATCCGGTTGCGGCCCTGGCGACGGAGTAATAGTTATGCAATTACACAAGAAAGCATTAGCGTTTAATAAGTTGTCAGTGGTTATTGCATCGCTATTTGTTGTTGCGTGCTCTTCGACCCAGGTGCAAAAGCCTGCCATTAATTATGCAGATAATTATTCCATCAGTTCTACAGCGTCAGTTGGCGAAAATGCTGTTGTAGAGTCAAGCTGGTGGAACGCATTTCAATCGCCGGCGTTAAATGAATTGATGCAAGCTGCGCAACAGCAAAGCCCGGATTTATTAATTTCCGCCGAGCGTGTCAAGCAAGCGGAATTGCAAATGCGTATTGCCAACGCGAGCTTGTTTCCCTCGCTCAGTGCCAGTGCCTCTAGTGGTGAGTCCCGTTCCAAGCCAGATGGTGGCAGCACTTCACGCAGTGAGTCTACCCGCGTGGGTGCCAACATTAGTTATGAAGTGGACTTATGGGGTGGTATTGCCGCTGAGCGCGCTTCGGCAAAGGCAGGCTATGAGGCTACGCGTTACGACCAGGATGCGGCAGTTTTGAGTATTAAAGCGGCTATCGCCAGTGGCTGGTTCCAGTGGTTGGCGTTGCAGGAGCGTATCGCGACAGCGCAGAAAAATATTGCTATCGCCGAGCGCGTACAAAAAATTGTGGATGCGCGCTATAAAAACGGTGCCGCAACCGCTGCCGATGTTGCGCAGCAAAAAACCAATTTGCTGAGTCAGCGCTCTTCATTGCTGCCGCTGGAATTGCAAGCGCGCCAAACCCAATCGGCCCTGGCGATTTTAATGGGCAAAACGCCGCAGGAATTTTCACTCGCGGCAGAAAAATTATTGGATATGCAAGTGCCGCAAATTGCAGCCGGTACCCCGGCAGAGCTGGTAACCCGCCGCCCGGATCTTGCTGCCAGTGAAGCAGATTTGCGCGCGGCCAATGCGAATATCCATGCGGCGCGAGCGGCGTTATTACCCGGTATTAGCCTGAGTGCCAACGCGGGTAAATCAGCCAGTGAATTATTCAGTTTAAATCCGGCCACACAGACATCGGGTTGGACCTTGTCATTGGTACAAACCTTATTTAATGGCGGGCGCTTGGTAAATCAAAAGCGTTTGAGCGAAGCGCGCCAGAGTGAATTGTTGTTGCAATATCACAAGGCGATTTTAACGGCACTGCAAGAAGTGGATAACGCACTGGTGACGGCGGATGTTAGCCAACGCCAGGAAACCAGTCAGCAGGAAATTGTTGCCAATGCCGAGCGCAGTTTGCGTTTAACTGAAGCGCGTTACCGTGCAGGAACGGATGATTTATTATCGCTGCTGGATGCGCAGCGCAGTTTATTTCAAGCGCAGGACTCATTGGTGCAGCAGCGTTTATCGCGCTTGAATGCGGCTGTGGATTTATATAAATCCCTCGGCGGCGGTTGGACGCTGGCAGTTAATTAGTAGCTGACAAAGCAAGTAATGGTTAATAAAGTAAGTAGTAGTTAATAAAGTAATTCATCACATATCGAATAACGCTTAAGCACTAATTATTGGTGCATTTTGTTTGGGGGCTAGGGTGAGAAACGTTTTATTCCAGATTCACTGGTTTTTGGGAATCACGGCAGGTGTAGTGCTGGCAGTTGTCGGTATTACAGGCGGCTTGATGAGTTTTGAGCGTTCAATTATGGACGCGATTAGCCCGGATGTTGTGACCGTGCAAGTGACGGGTGAACGTTTGACTCCGGATGCGATTGCGCAGCATTACAGCGAAATCAATAAAGGCGCGCGCGTGGAGCAAATTACGCTCTGGCCGGAAGCTGAGCGCAGTGCATTGGTTCGCCTTGCTCCGCCACCTGGTGAGCGCCGCGGTGAAACCGTTTATATCAACCCTTATACCGGTGAATTGCTGGGGAAAATTCGCGGCGAACAATTTTTCCGTACCGTGCGCTCACTGCATCGCTGGTTGTTAATTCCATCGGAAGATGGCGGCATTAATATTGGTCGCCAAATTACCGGCTTTAGTGCATTTGCATTGGTGTTTTTTGCCTTGTCCGGTTTGTATTTGCGTTGGCCGCGTCGTGCGTTGAATTGGCGCAACTGGTTTCGTATCGATTTCAGTTTAAAAGGGCGCAATTTTTATTGGGCGTTGCACTCAGTGATTGGTACCTGGGTGATTCTTATGTATTTGCTCATGGCATTAACTGGCCTGACCTGGTCTTATTCCTGGTTTAAAAATGGTGCGTCAATTGTGTTAACCGGCGAGCCGGTACAAGAGCGCCGCGCTTTTGGCCCGGGCGGCCCCGGTGGTGGCCAGGGCGCTGGCGGTATGAATCGTGAAGGTCGAGCAATGGGCGGCCGTGAAGGTGGCGAGCGTCGTGGCGGTGAAGGCCGAGGTGGTGAAGGAAGAAGTGGCGAAGGTCGCCCCGGTGGTGAAGGGCGCGAAGCTGGAATGCATCAAGAGCATTCAGCTCCTGTTGCTGTTGATGCAGCCTGGGCGAGCTTTGTTGTTAAAGCCGAAAATAATTTTAAATTTGCGAGCGTAACTATTCCCCGTTCAGAAAAAGATCCGGTGATGATTAATTATGTCACGCCTGATGCAACCAATGATCGCCAGCGCAGCATGATCAGCTTTAATTCAACTTCGGGTGAATTAATTAGCGACCAGCCTTACAAACCTTTGGAGCCATTAGGCAAGCGCATTATGCAAGGCATTTATGAATTGCATACGGGCGAGTGGTTTGGTACTCCGGGGTTAATTATTAATATGACCGCATCCTTGTTGATGCCGTTATTTACTATCACCGGTTTCCTGTTGTATTTCGACCGCCGCAAAAAGAAACGCAATAGTAAAACTGCGGCAGCAGGTGTTAGTAATGCGCATACTGATGCAGATTACTGGATTGTGTATGCCAGCCAGACAGGCACTGCTGAGCAACTTGCGTGGAATACCGCCACTATTTTGCAATCCGGTGGCATTAAAGCCAGTGTAAAAAACATCGCGGCGCTGGATAAAGCCACACTGGAATCGGCAAAGAAAATATTGTTTTTAGTTTCAACCTTTGGTGAAGGTGAAGCGCCGGATTCTGCGCGCGCCTTTGCGCGCAAATTTTTGAAATCATCGCTGCCGCTCAAACAATTGCAATTCGGTATTTTGGGCTTGGGCGATAAGCGTTACAGCGATTACTGCGCGTTTGCAACACAAGTCGAGCAGTGGTTGCAGGCAAGCGGCGCCACGCCATTATTTGCGCGCATTGATGTTGATAATGCTAATGAACAATCCATTCATCAGTGGCAGCAACAAATTGCGAGCCTGAGCGGTGTGACAAGCGTTACTGCCTGGGCCGCACCGGAATATGAAGACTGGCATTTGCAAAAACGTGAATTGCTCAATGAAGGCAGTGTGGGGGCTGGCGTATATCGTGTGAGTTTACAGCCGCCCAAACCTGGTAATACCCATTGGCAAGCGGGCGATATTCTGGAGATCAAACCGCACAATAATTCGGAATTGCCACATCGCGAATATTCCATTGCATCGCTGCCGACCGATGGCGTGGTGGACTTGGTGGTGCGTCAGGCATTTAATGAAAAAGGCGAGTTGGGTTTGGGGTCCGGTTGGTTAACCGCACTGGCGGAAGTGGGCGGCGAAGTTCAGGCGCGTATTCGCGCGAACCCATCCTTCCATGCTCCGCAAACTAATTGCCCGATGATTTTGATTGGCGCAGGTACAGGTATTGCCGGTTTGCGTGCACATCTGCATGAGCGCTACTTAAAAGACCAGCAACAAAACTGGCTGGTGTTTGGCGAGCGTCAACGCAACCATGATCGTTTATTTGCCAGCGAGCTGGATGCCTGGAAAAGTTCTGGTTTCCTCACTGAGTTTGACGAAGTATATTCGCGTGATGGTGAAGGTTATGTGCAGGATTTATTGCGCAGTAAACAACAGCAAGTTGGTGAATGGCTGGATCGCGGCGCGGTGATTTATGTGTGCGGCAGCCTGGCCATGGGCGCGGGTGTGCAGCAGGTGCTTATCGATATTTTGGGTGAGGCTGAGCTGCAACAGCTGATTGAAACCCAGCGCTATAGACGCGATATTTATTAATTATCCGATACATCACTTCAAAAATGGCATTTTTCCTGCTGGAGTTTTAGTAGTTATTATCCAGCGGGAGCCCAGCAGGAAAAATGCCAGCGATTTTCTTATCGATTCTGAATTACTTTGCACAGATTAAACCGGGGAAAATGGTGCTCTGGTTTTATCTGATTTGGTATTTCGTCACTGTCTATTTTCATTTCGATCCCAACCCTAAAATCTGGATTAATGCCGTGGGAATCAGTGTGGTCATTGGGATCGCTTTGATGCTGAGTGTCAGCAACGGCCAATCGCCGCTCGCTAATCCCTGGCAGACGTTTCGTTTATTCTGGATGCCCTTTGCCGTGTCCAGTTTTTCTTCGCTGATTAAAGGGCAGGGCTATACGGTGATATTCTCACCGCAGTTGTATGAGATTGTGGTCGCATTAAGTGCATGTGCACTCTTTGGCCTGTTGGTGGCAGCGCTGAAATGGCGCAATCGTCACTCGGTTTTGTCGCCCTCCTGATTTCGGATTTATCCCCACTGTTAATAGGCTTTGTCATCGTGCCGAGGTTGCCTCGGCTTCCCCTCGTCCCCTATACTCGCCGACCCGCGCAATCGTAGGCGCGGGCATCTGAATGTTTACCCTGTTCGATTAATCACGTGACCTTTGGTAGGGGTCACCACTGACCAAGGATTTATCATGCCTGTAATTACTCTCCCCGACGGTTCCAAACGTCCATTCGACAATCCCGTATCTGTCTATGAAGTAGCTGCCTCTATCGGTGCCGGCCTTGCCAAGGCAACTTTAGGTGGTCGTGTCTTTTTAAATGGTGATACCACGGGTCAGCGCGTGGATGCCCACGACCTGATTACCGAAGATGCGGATCTGGTGATCTTCACCCCGAAAGACGAAGACGGTTTGGAAATTATCCGCCACTCCTGTGCTCACTTGCTCGGTCATGCGATCAAGCAGTTGTTTCCCGATGTGAAAATGGCGATCGGCCCAACCATCGACAACGGCTTTTATTACGACATCGACCTTGAGCAAAAGCTGACCGACGAGGACATCGCCCGTTTGGAAGCGCGTATGCTGGAACTGGCCAAAACCGAATATGACGTAGTGAAAAAGAAAGTCAGCTGGCAAGAAGCCTATGACGTTTTCACGGCGCGCGGCGAGACTTACAAGCTGGAAATTTTGGATCGCGATGTACCGAAAGACGCGACCCCGGGTCTCTACCATCACGAAGAATACGTCGACATGTGCCGTGGCCCGCACGTGCCGAACATGCGTTTTTGCCTGAATTTTAAATTGATGCGCACTTCCGGCGCTTACTGGCGCGGCGACTCCAACAATAAAATGTTGCAGCGTATCTACGGCACTGCGTTTGCGGATGCGAAGCAGTTAAAAGCCTATTTGAATTTGCTCGAAGAGGCAGCTAAACGCGATCACCGCAAACTGGCGAAAAAATTTGATCTGTTCCACCTGCAAGATGAAGCGCCGGGCATGGTGTTCTGGCATCCCAAAGGCTGGACTCTGTGGCAACAAATCGAGCAGTACATGCGTACCAAGCAAAATGAGTGGGGTTATCAGGAAGTAAAAACCCCGCTGATTATGGATCGCACCCTGTGGGAGAAATCCGGTCACTGGGAAAACTATCGCGATAACATGTTTACCACTGAGTCGGAAAAACGCGATTTTGCGGTTAAGCCGATGAACTGCCCGGGTCATATCCAGATTTTCAATCACGGTTTGCGCTCGCACAAAGATTTACCGCTGCGCTTGGCGGAGTTCGGTTCTTGCCATCGCAACGAAGCTTCCGGTGCGTTGCACGGCATTATGCGCGTGCGCGGCTTTGTGCAGGACGATGCGCATATCTTCTGTACTGATGACATGGTTATCAGTGAAGTTGCTTCGTTTAACCAGATGCTCAAGTCTGTCTATGATGACTTCGGTTTTACTGATATTGCGGTGAAGCTGTCCCTGCGCCCGGAAAAATATGCCGGCACTTTGGAAACCTGGAACAAAGCGGAAGAGGGCTTGCGCACTGCATTGCGTGCGGCTGGCCTGGAGTGGGAAGAGTTGCCGGGTGAGGGCGCTTTCTATGGTCCGAAGATTGAATATCAAATTAAAGATGCCCTTGGTCGTTCCTGGCAGTGCGGTACTATCCAGCTCGACTACGTATTGCCTGAGCGTCTGGATGCGGAATATGTAGCGGAAGATAACGCCCGTAAGCGCCCGGTTATGTTGCATCGCGCAATCCTGGGTTCTTTCGAAAGATTCCTCGGAATCCTGATCGAACACTATGAAGGTTCCTTCCCGGTTTGGTTGGCGCCAGCCCAGGTTGCGGTGATGAATATCACTGATAACCAGGGTGAATACGTCAAATTCGTGGAAAAAACCTTGCGTGATAAGCTCTGGAAGCTTTCATCGAGCACTTGACCGCCGATATAGCGCGTCGAGGCAGAAATATTTCTGCTTAAAGACGGGTTTTGGGACCCGGATGCGCAAAAAAGTGAAAAAGATTCGTTCCTATTAATTATTTGGAGATACAACTATCAAACGAGATAACGCTCCCGCGGCCAAAGGCAATTCTAAAAAAGCGCGGATCAACGATCAGATCGAAGCCAAACAGGTTCGTTTAATCAATGCCGAAGGTGAACAGGTAGGTATTGTTGCCTTGAGTGATGCCTTGGCGCAGGCTCAAGCGGCGACATTGGATTTGGTGGAGATCGTTGCTGATAGCGATCCAATAGTCTGCAAGATTATGGATTACGGCAAGCATCTGTTTGAGATCAAGAAGACCAAAGCGGCTGCCAAGAAGAAGCAAAAGCAGCAGCAGATCAAAGAAATGAAATTTCGCCCAGGGACGGAGGAAGCAGATTATCAGGTGAAGTTAAAAGCCCTGGTACGCTTCCTGGAGCATGGGGACAAGGCCAAGGTAACGTTAAAGTTCCGTGGCCGCGAGCTTGCCCATCAAGAGTTGGGGATGGAAATGATGCAACGCATCGAGAAAGACCTGGCTGAGATGGGCGCCGTAGAGCAGGCTGCCAAAATGGAAGGTAAGCAGCTCACCATGGTGCTCGCTCCCAAAAAGAGAAAATAGTCGGGCTTTTAGCTGCCTTGATTATTTATATTATTTACCTAAATGTGTGGAGTTTTATCACATGGCAACCAAAGCTAAAGTACACAGTGGCGCATCCAAGCGCTTCAAAAAGACTGGCGCGGGCTTCAAGTTCAAGCACGCTAACAAAAGCCACATCCTGACCAAAATGACCACCAAGCGTAAGCGCCAATTACGCGGCACTGCCATCGTTGATGCTGCCGACGTACCACGCGTAAAACGTTTGTTCCGTGCTATCTAATAGCGCTTTTTGAGAATTTTGTAGAGGATTGAATTATGGCCCGTGTTAAGCGTGGTGTAGAGGCGCGTCGTCGTCACAAGAAAGTTTTAAAAGCTGCTAAAGGTTACTACGGTGCACGTTCGCGTACATTCCGTGTTGCTAAACAAGCGGTTATCAAAGCCGGTCAATATGCTTACCGCGATCGTCGCGTTAAAAAGCGTAATTTCCGCGCTCTGTGGATTACTCGTATCAATGCCCAATCTCGCGCTGAAGGTTTGACCTACAGCCAATTGATTGCTGGCTTGAAAAAGGCGAGCATCGTTCTCGACCGTCGTGTACTGGCTGACCTGGCGGTATATGACAAAGCAGCTTTTGCTGCTGTTGTTGCGAAGGCTAAATCAGCTCTGGCTGCTTAATCGTCCAGCAACCGGAAACCCGTAAGGGTTTTTGTGAACGCGATGAAGGGGAGGGGCTTTGGTTCCTCCCTTTTTTTATGGCGATTTTTCTATCGATTTATTGTAATTTTTTTATCGGTAGCGTCGCGTACGCCAGAAAATATTTTTAATTCTTATCGAATTTAATTGGAAAAGCAGATGGAAAATCTCGCTGCGCTTACGCAAGAAGCGCTCAAATTGGTTAATGATGCTCAGGATCTCGCTGCGCTTGATTCTGTGCGCGTGGATTATCTGGGTAAAAATGGCAGCATCACCGCGCTGATGAAAACGCTGGGCAAATTACCGCCTGAAGAAAAACCGGCGGCGGGTGCGGAAATTAATAAAGCAAAAGATACAGTACAAGACGCGATTAATGAGCGCAAAGAATCATTGGAGCAGGCAGCGATTGATGCAAAGCTTGCCAACGAAGTGATTGATGTAACCCTGCCGGGTCGCGGCCAGCATACCGGTGGTTTGCACCCGGTTACGCGCACATTGCAACGCATTGAAGAAATTTTTGCTGCTGTGGGTTACAGCGTTGAAGTCGGCCCGGAGATTGAGGACGACTACCACAACTTTGAAGCGCTCAACATTCCATCACATCACCCGGCGCGTGCAATGCACGATACCTTTTATGTTGATGATACCCATGTGTTGCGCACGCACACATCGCCCGTGCAAGTGCGCACTATGGAAAACAAGCAACCACCGATTCGGGTAATTTGCCCCGGTCGCGTGTATCGCTGTGATTCCGATGTGACTCACTCGCCGATGTTTCATCAGGTTGAAGGTTTGGTAGTCGACAAAAATATCAGCTTCGCCGATTTGAAAGGCACTATGGATCAATTCCTCAAAGCGTTTTTTGAAGCAGATGTACCAGTGCGTTTCCGTCCATCCTATTTTCCGTTCACTGAACCTTCAGCAGAAATGGATATTCAATGTACCCAATGCTGCGGCAAAGGTTGCCGTATGTGTAAAAACACTGGCTGGCTCGAAGTGGGTGGTTGCGGCATGGTGCATCCGGAAGTATTTAAATCCAGTGGTGTTGATCCGGAAACCTATACCGGTTTTGCATTCGGCATGGGCGTAGAGCGTCTTGCCATGTTGCGCTATGGCGTAAATGATTTGCGTCTGTTTTTTGAAAACGATCTGCGCTTCTTAAAACAGTTTTAACGGAACGAATAAATTATGAAAATCAGTGAATCCTGGTTGCGCGAATGGGTTAACCCGGAAGTTGGTACCGATGAATTAGTCGCCCAATTGACGATGGCCGGTTTGGAAGTTGATGCGGTTGAGTCTGTCGCCGGTGATTTTAATGGTGTAATTGTTGGTGAGATTGTTGGTTGTGAGCAACATCCTGACGCTGACAAATTACGTGTGTGTCAGGTAGCTGGCCTCGAAGGCTTATCGCAAGTTGTTTGCGGTGCACCCAATGCGCGTGTTGGAATTAAAATTCCATTTGCAACTATCGGTGCAAAACTGCCTGAGTTCGATATCAAGAAAGCGAAGCTGCGCGGTGTCGAGTCCTTTGGCATGCTCTGCGGACAAACCGAATTAAAAGCAGGTGATGATGACTCAGGTGTATGGGAATTACCTGCCGATGCACCTGTAGGTGCAAATTTGCGTGATTACCTTAATCTGAATGACAAGCTGATCGAAGTGGATTTAACGCCTAATCGCAGCGATTGTTTGAGTGTGAAAGGTATTGCGCGCGAAGTGGGTGTGCTTAATCGTGCCCCGGTAACTGCGCCAGCTATTGCAGCTGTACCCGCGACTATTGCTGATACTTTCTCGGTTCATCTGGAAGCAGGTTATGCCTGTAGTCGCTATGTGGGACGTGTAATTCGCAATATTGATATCACTCGCCCAAGTCCTGCCTGGTTGCAGGATAAACTGGTTCGCTCCGGTCTGCGCAGTATTGATGCGGTAGTGGACGTTACTAACTATGTGCTGATCGAGTTGGGTCAGCCAATGCATGCATTTGATTTGTCTTCTCTGAATGATGCAATTCATGTGCGTATGGCGCATCAGGGTGAAAGCCTGGTGTTGTTGGATGAGCAGGAAGTAAAGCTTAACGCCGACACCATGGTTATCGCTGATCAGAAAGGCCCGCTTGCAATTGCTGGTGTAATGGGTGGTAAGGCCAGTGCAGTTTCTGAAAATACACGCGATATTTTTCTCGAAAGCGCATTTTTTAATCCTTTAGCAATTGCTGGTCGCGCGCGCTCTTATGGTTTGCATACCGACTCATCACATCGTTTTGAGCGTGGTGTTGATTACAATCTGCAAGTTGAAGCAATCGAGCGTGCTACACAATTATTGTTGGATATTGTTGGCGGCGAGGTTGGTCCGTTAGTACATGTCAATAACGAGCACTTGCCGCAAGAGCGTGAAGTTACTCTGCGTAAAGCTCGTATTGTCAGCGGTCTGAGTCTGGAGATGGCTGACGACGAAGTGGTAGATATTCTGTCGCGTCTCGGTTTGAAGCTGGTATCGCAATCGGTTGTTGGTTGGACTTTTGCTGTGCCTAGCTATCGTTTTGATATTTCTATTGAGGCGGATTTGCTGGAAGAGCTTGCGCGTGTGTATGGCTACAACCGCCTGCCAACACGCAGCCTTGCAGCGCCATTGGACATTGAGCCCCATCCAGAAGCGAAAATGGGCCTGCCGGCATTGCGTAAGCAATTAATCGCACGTGGTTACCAAGAGGCAATCACCTATAGCTTTATCGAACCGAAATTGTCCGCCTTGTTTGACCCCAAGGTTGAGCCAGTTATTCTACGTAACCCAATCAGTGCTGATATGGCGGCTATGCGCACTAGCCTGATTCCTGGTTTGGTGAGCGTGCTGCGCCACAACCTGAATCGCCAGCAAAGCCGCGTGCGTTTATTTGAATCAGGTTTGCGTTTTGTGCCTGAGGCGAGTGGGCTGAAGCAGGAGCCGATGTTGGCTGGTTTGATCTACGGAAGTCGCAGCCCTGAGTCTTGGGCTAATGCTGCTGAAATGGTGGACTTCTTTGACCTGAAAGGTGATTTGGAGTCTTTATTGGCATTATCGGGCGATGAGGCTGCCTTTAGCTTTGCCCCTGATGACAACCCTGCATTGCATCCTGGTCAGACGGCAGGTGTATATCGCAATGGCGAGTGGCAAGGGGTAATCGGCGCTTTACATCCTAGCCTGCAGCAGCAGTTAGATATCCCTCAATCTGTCTATGTGTTTGAGGTGCGTTTGTCGGCCCTGTTGGGGGCTCGTATTCCGGCGTTTAGTGCATTATCCAAATTCCCGGAGGTTCGCCGTGACCTGGCGTTGTTGGTCGACCGTAATGTGGCGGCTGACAAACTCTTGACGGCGGTGCGAAGTCAGGCTGGTGAACACCTCACAGACTTAAAGGTCTTTGACGTGTATATGGGCAAAGGCATTGATCCACATAGAAAAAGTGTCGCAATGGGGTTGATGAGAAACTTTATGAGGATCTCGGCCTCAATAAGCGTGAAGCGAAAGAGTTGGTGGAGCTCTTCTTTGAAGAGATTCGCCATGCTTTGGAAAATAACGAACAGGTCAAATTGTCTGGCTTTGGTAACTTTGAGTTACGCGATAAAAGCCAGCGTCCGGGTCGTAACCCCAAGACGGGAGAGGAAATTCCTATCAGTGCCCGTCGCGTGGTTACCTTTCGCCCAGGACAAAAACTTAAGGCACGAGTAGAAGCTTATGTTGGAACCGAGTCATAACGACGAACTTCCCGTAATTCCAGGAAAGCGCTACTTCACTATTGGTGAAGTCAGTGAGTTGTGTGCAGTCAAACCTCACGTGCTGCGTTATTGGGAGCAGGAGTTTCCCCAATTGAATCCGGTGAAGCGCCGCGGTAATCGCCGTTATTACCAGCGCCAGGATGTATTAACCATTCGTCAAATCCGCAGTCTTTTATATGATCAAGGGTTTACTATTGGCGGCGCTCGTTTGCAGATGACCAATGAAGCTGGCCAATCTGATTCGGGTCAGCTAAATCAATTGGTGGTGCGCATGATTGATGAGCTTGAGCACTTACTTGATCTGCTTAAAATTAAATAAAACTTTTTGGCAGTTGATGTGAATTTATTCGAATTGACTGCTGCTTAATCTCAGCTAATTAAATCTGAAATTCTTTGATTGCATTAGCAATAAATTAAGGTATTATGCCCAGCCTTCGCGATGCTGAATCTTTAGTATCGTAAAAATTTATCGGAGCGTAGCGCAGCCAGGTAGCGCACCATACTGGGGGTGTGGGGGTCGTGGGTTCAAATCCCGCCGTTCCGACCATTTTAAAGTTTTAAATTAAAGCCCGCTTTTTTGCGGGCTTTTTTATTTCTCCTTTCGAAGTTTCTCTCTGCGCAAAAAAAATTCCAGCTGTCTTCTAATTGTTGCCTGGCGCTTTCTGTTGATTGCTGCTTCGTATTTTATTTAAAAAGATTTTTTGGATTTGTGGTGAGTAGAAATTTCTGCGGAAGGGTATTTTTCTGCGCTGTTTTGTCTCTTGATAAATTATTATTAAATAAATATTCAATAAAAAGCCCCGCGAGTTTTCACTGGCGGGGCTTTTTTGTGCAAGCTAAAGATTACTTGTTAGCAGCAGCTTTCTTTTCTTTCTCTTTCGCGATTACTGCTTCAGCCACGTTAGATGGGCATGGAGAGTAGTGAGCGAATTCCATAGAGAACTGGCCGCGGCCAGAAGTCATAGTACGCAGGGTAGAAATGTAACCAAACATTTCTGACAGCGGTACTTCTGCTTTGATACGTACGCCAGTTACACCAGCTTCTTGGCCGCTGATCATGCCGCGACGACGGTTCAGGTCACCAATCACATCACCTACGTGATCTTCCGGAGTGAACACGTCCACTTTCATGATTGGCTCAAGCAGTTGTGGACCAGCTTTTGGCATGGATTGACGGAAAGCGCCTTTAGCAGCGATTTCGAACGCGATTGCAGACGAGTCCACGGCGTGGAATCCACCGTCGAACAGGTCAACTTCCACGTCCAATACCGGGAAGCCAGCCAATGGGCCAGTGCCCATCATAGATTCGAAACCTTTTTCAATCGCTGGGTAGAATTCTTTTGGAACGCTACCACCAACAACCGAGGTCTTGAATACGAAGCCAGTGTTTGGCTCGCCCGGCTTGATGCGGTAATCGATCTTACCGTATTGACCAGAACCACCTGATTGCTTCTTGTGGGTGTAGCTGTCTTCGATCTCGCGGGTAATGGTTTCACGGTAGGCTACTTGTGGTTGACCAACATTCAGCTCTACACCGTAGGTGCGCTTCATGATGTCCACTTTAATATCCAGGTGCAATTCACCCATACCTTTCAGCGCGATGATGTCACCGGCTTGTGCGGTGGTCAGGTCGGTACGGTCGTTTGCTTGCATCTCAACCATACGGCCAACACGTTCGGTTTTGCCGGTGAACGAGTTAAGGATGGTGTCACCTTTGTTCAGCACGCCTGAGTAAACGCGTACGAAGGTCAGGGCGCCGAAACGGTCGTCCATGATTTTGAACGCCAGTGCGCGGAACGGCTCAGCTGGATCAACCAGAGCAAATTGACCGTTTGGATTACCTTCTTCGTCAGTCAAAGGCTGTGGGTTAACTTCGGTTGGTGCAGGCAGGTAGTCAACTACGCCGTCCAACAGGAGTTGCATGCCTTTGTTTTTGAAGGCAGAACCACAGAAGGTTGGGAAGAATGCCAGGTCGCGGGTACCTTTACGGATGCAACGCTTCAGGTCTTCAATAGAAGGTTCTTCACCTTCCATGTAAGCCATCATCAGGTCGTCATCTTGTTCTACAGCAGTCTCAACCAATTGGCCGCGGTACAGCTCAACATCGTCAACCATGTCAGCTGGGATATCGACAACTTTGTAGTTTTCCGGTTGACCTGAGTCATCCCATACAAATGCTTTGCGGTTCAGGATGTCTACTACGCCTACGAAGGTATCTTCGCGGCCGATAGGCAGGGTCATGATCAATGGCTTGGCACCGAGTACGTTTTGTACTTGTTCGGTAACGCGCAGGAAGTCTGCACCGATACGGTCCAACTTGTTTACGAAAATCAAACGAGAAACTTTAGAGTCGTTCGCATAGCGCCAGTTGGTTTCTGATTGTGGTTCTACACCACCAGAACCACAGAATACGCCAATGCCGCCGTCCAGAAC
>JAGKWY010000054.1 GCA_021151625.1 Gammaproteobacteria bacterium
CATAATGAAACACCTCACCATGAAGCGGAGATTGCTCTGTTCAACCATTGCAACCCTGATGGGCGGAATGTCCAGCGGGTTTGCCATTGCCCAGGATGATGGGCAGGTCGAAGAAGTCGTTGTCACAGGTATTCGCGGTTCGCTTGTGCAAGCAATGGATGTAAAACGCAACAGTGCCGGGGTGGTGGATGCCATCTCTGCCGAAGATATCGGCAAAATGCCTGACACCAACCTCGCCGAATCCCTGCAACGTATTACCGGCGTATCTATTGATCGTAACAACGGCGAAGGCAGCCGTGTAACCGTGCGCGGTTTCGGTTCGGATTACAACGTGATTACCTTGAATGGTCGCCAAATGCCGGCGGCCAGTTTGGAAGCAACTTCTGCCTCCAATTCGCGTTCATTTTTGTTTGATAATTTGGCCGCAGAAAGCGTTGCCGGAGTGGATATCCATAAAACCGGTCGCGCGAATTTATCAACCGGCGGCATTGGTGCGTTGATTAATATTAAAACTGCGCGTCCGTTAGAAATTGGCCATACCACTGCATCAGTGGGCGCTAAATTGGTTAACGACCAATCCAATCGTGTTGGTGATGATGTTACGCCAGAAGTGTCCGGTATTTTCAGCACTACCTTTGCAGAAGGCACTTTTGGTGTTGCCTTGACTGGCAGCTATCAAGAGCGCGATAGCGGTTACAACGCGGCTGAAACCAGCAGCGGTTGGTACACCATTAAAGGAACACAAGGCGATTGGGGTTCATTGCCGATGGATGATAGTTTTAAAAATCGTCCGCAGGAAAATGATGTTTATTCAGTGCCGCGCAATTTGTTGTACAGCATTAACGACATTCAACGCAAACGTACCAATGGTCAATTAACTCTGCAATGGGCCCCGGTTGAATCTGTTACTGCAACTATGGATTACACCTATTACGAATTGGACACTGAACAACAACGCCAGGAATTATCAGCCTGGTTTAACGGTGTTCCTACCACGGGTGAATTCACCAAGGGCACCAACAAAGTGGGTTCTGTAGCTGGCCCGGTGATTTACAGCGATGGCAGCCAATCCGATATAGGTATGGGTGTCGGTAACTGGGGCACACTTAACGAAGGCAATTCCGTTGGCTTGAATGTGAAGTGGCAAGCGACCGATGAATTGACCCTGGTATTGGATTATCACAATTCCGATGCAGAGGCTGGTGCAAAAGATTGGCGCGGTACTAACAACGTAGTTACCGCTGTGCATTACAACCGTGCGGCTACCAGCGTAGATTATTCCAATGATTTCCCGGTAATGGATATTACTTATCTGGACGGTAAAGGTCTGGATGCGAGTAAATTCCAATCTTCCGGTACCAGTTTCCGCAACAGCTATATGTTGTCGGAAATTGAACAAACCAAACTCGATGCCAAATACGAGTTCGACAATAGTTTGTTAAAAAGTATTGAAGCTGGTATTTCTTTAACCGATAACCAAAACCGTTCTGCCTTCTCTAACGCTCAGCGTGATACCTGGGGTGGTTATGGTGTGGCAGAAGATTTTGCCGATAATTTATTTACACGCAAAAATCTGGCGAATGAGTTTGACAATATTTCCGGCTCCAACAATCCGAACCTGGAACCCTATTATTACGCGGTAGATTTCCATGGTTTTAGCAATGCCATTGCTGCTGCTTCAGTGAAATACAATGATAAATCCGCGCAATTTTATTATTGCGGTGCCAAGCCAAAACTTTGCGCAAGTCCGGAATATTCTACTGATCGTCGCGCATTGGAAGAGCAATCTGCGGCTTATATCCAAACCAATTTAGGTTGGGATATGGGCAGCATGCCAGTGAATTTGGGTGTAGGTGTACGCTATGAAGAAACTGAAATAACTTCAAAAGCACTAGTACCTAATTACACCTCATTGGTATGGGCAGCAGCGAATGAATTTACACCTATTGCCAGTGGTTCCACCTTTACCCAATTGCCGGGTGAATATGAAAACTGGTTGCCCAATGTCGATTTCGATATTGAATTAGTTGAAGACCTTGTGGCTCGCGCATCTTACAGCGTTACTATTGCACGCCCCAGCTATAGCGATATCCAGGGTGGTGTAACCATTAACCAGCCAGTGCGTTTCAACGGTGGTACCGGTAATTCCGGCAACCCGGATCTGGATCCCTTTGAATCCACTAACTTCGATGTATCGGCCGAATGGTATTACGCCGAAGGCAGTTATGTATCGCTCGGTTACTATCGCAAAGATGTAGAAAACTTTATTGGTAACGACAGTTATCAATCAACTGTTTTCAATTTGGCGCACCCGGCGCAGGGCGATAGATACGATGCAGCAGTTGCGGCGACTGGTTCAACCGATGCAAAAACTGTGTTGGATTATTTACTCGCCCAAAGCGGTGGTGCACCTATCGTCGGTGATGCGAGCAAAGGCGATGCAACAACTCAATTTACTATTCTTGCGCCGTTCAACCAAAAAGAAGCATCCATTGATGGTGTTGAATTCGCCGTGCAGCATTTGTTTGGCGAAAGTGGTTTTGGTGGCATGTTCAACATCACTACCGTGAATGGCGATATCAGCTACGACAACTACAACACCAATAAAGGCGAAGGTGTGGTCAACCAGTTTGCATTGTTGGGCTTGAGTGATTCTGCCAACCTGGTTGGTTTCTATGATAAAGACGGTATTCAGGTGCGCCTCGCTTATAACTGGCGCGATGAATTCCTCAACTCCACTTTCGATGGCAACGGCGAACGAAACCCGATTTATGTGGAAGCCTATGGCCAGTTCGACTTGAATGTCAGCTATGAAATTAACGATAACCTGAGTGTGTTTGCTGAAGGTATTAATATTACCGACGAAACTACTCGTGCGCGCGGCCGCCATGAAAATATGGTAATCGCCGCCGTGCAAACCGGGCCACGTTTTAACCTGGGTGCACGTTACAAGTTTTAATCTATAGTTGTTATGGTTCAAGCAGACAGTGCTTTTACTGGAAGCTAGGGAAACGGCCACTTAGTTGTGGCCGTTTTTTATTTAAATAATTATAAAAGTGTCACCCCTGGAAAAGTTATGAAAAAAATTGAAAAAATTATTATCGCTGGTGGTGGAACAGCAGGTTGGATGGCTGCTGCTGCACTGGGAAAATTGCTGGGTAAGACGTTAGATATTACCCTGATCGAATCCGATGAAATTGGCACTGTGGGAGTAGGGGAGGCAACCATTCCCACCATGGTGTTTTTTCATAAATTATTAGAAATCAACGAGCGCGAATTTATGCGCGCAACCAGCGCAACCTTTAAATTGGGAATCCAGTTTGAAAACTGGGGTCAGCAAAATCATCGCTATTTACATGCGTTTGGCGTCACCGGAAAAGACTGCTGGGCTGCCGGCTTCCAGCATTTCTGGCTACGCGCAAAAGAACTGGGTTTGGCAACAGAGTTTGGCGATTACTGCCTGGAGCGCCGCGCGGCTGAAGCCAATAAATTTTCACACCTACCCAACAATGGTTTGAATTACGCATTTCATTTGGATGCGACCGCCTACGCCAAATACCTGCGCAAATTTAGCGAAGCTTTTGGTGTAAAGCGGGTAGAAGGAAAAATCCAGCAAGTCAGTACTTCTACCGAGAATGGTTTTATTGAGGCCATTACATTGGAATCGGGCGAGCGTTTAACGGCTGATTTCTTTATCGATTGCACTGGCTTCCGCGCCTTGTTAATCGAAAATACCTTGCACACCGGCTATGAGGATTGGTCGCACTGGTTGCCCTGTGACAGTGCGATTGCGGTGCAAACAGAAACTACTTCTGAGCCGGTTCCCTATACCCGGTCTATTGCTCATGGCGCCGGTTGGCAGTGGCGAATCCCGCTGCAACATCGCGTAGGCAATGGTCTGGTATTTTGCAGCAAATATCTGGATGATGAATCCGCTAAAAAATTATTAATGGCCAATATTGAAGGTGAGCCCTTAATCCAGCCGCGAGTCATTAAATTCAGAACTGGTCGCCGGTTAAAACAATGGAATAAAAATTGTCTGGCGGTAGGTTTGGCGAGTGGATTTCTCGAGCCGTTGGAATCCACCAGCATCCATTTAATCCAGCAAAATATTATTCGCTTCCTGCGTATGTTTCCGGCAGGGGGGGTGGTACAAGCGGATATCGATGAGTTCAATCGCCAGGCGGAATTTGATATAACCCATATCCGCGATTTTATTATCCTGCACTACCATGCCACCGAACGCACCGATACCGAATTTTGGCGCTATTGCCGCAGCATGCAGGTGCCTGAGTCACTGCGTCATCGCATTCAGTTGTTTAAAGATACTGGCCGTGTATTCCGCGAAGGTAATGAATTATTCGATGACTCCTGGCAGCAGGTAATGATTGGTCAGGGCTTAATGCCTGCTCATCACCACCCGTTGGTTAATACCATGAGCAAAGAGGAGCTGCGTATATTCATGCAGCAAATTACTCAGCAGATAGAAACTACGTTGGAGAAATTGCCATTGCATCAGGACTATATTAATCGCTATTGCCAATAGCTCTTTCTAATCTCCACTATCTGTAAGCTTAAATAATTCTCTGTAATCAAAAAAATAAATCCGCATTGAGCTTGTTGAATAAGTTGCTCAATGCGGCTTTTTAATTGGTTATACCCTTACACTATTTCTATTAAGTATATTGTCTTCGTTTAATTCCCGATAACTAATTGGTCATACAGGTCGGCAATGCGAAATTACCGGCATGGCTACCTTGCAAACCAAAACTCGCACTTTGTCCCGGTGCCAGGGTGCCGTTAAAGCTGGCATTTCTCACCAGAACACTATTACCCGTTTGGGTAACCTGACTATTCCAACTGCCAGTTACTTGCACGCTATTGGTAAATTGCAAACGCACTTGCCAGCTTTGCTGTGTCTGGTTGCTGCGGTTAGTCACGGTAATATTGTTTAACACAAATCCGTTATTCCATTGATTACTGGTGCCGAGTGTACAAGTCAGTGAGTTATTGTTTGTTGACGAGACACTTGATTGTGCAGCGCTTGATTGCGTTGTACTTGATTGCTCCTTGCTTGATTGCCCCCCGCTTGATTGAAAGGAGCTTGACGATACAGTCGCGGAGGAACGCGCAGAGGTAGTCACCGATGATTGAATTGCAACTGAAGTTGTAGATGACGAAGCAATTGAAGAAGCCGGTGCAGATGATTTGGTCGCATTAATCGATTGCAATGCCCAGCGCTGGCAAGGGCCGCCAATCCACTGCCACTGTTGTACATTGGCGCCATTTGTTTGTGAACAGGCAGAAACATCCAGTGCTTTGCCGCTGACTTTTGCAAGCAAGCGATAATCGCCAGTGTTTAAACGTTCAATGCTCCATTTCTGGCAATCAGCTGCATTGGCTGCCCATTGATGCACATTGCCACCGTTATCAGGTGAACAGGCATTTACATCCAGGGCTTTATTGCTGTGTTGTGCAATTAATTGATAGAAACCGTCAGCTGTTGGCTGGATTTTCCACTGCTGGCAGGCAGCACCATTCACTGGCCACTGCTGCACATTCGCGCCATCGCCAGTTGCACAGCCGGCGACTTCCAATGCCTGGTTGCTGTGTTGCGCAATTAAATGGTAAGTATCTGCAGCAATTTCATTGGCGCTCACCGGTTCAATTCGCCAGCGCTGGCAACCACCGCCGAGCCAATCCCATTGTTGTACGTTGGCACCATTGGCGGTGTCACAGGCGGCAACATCCAAAACCTTGCCGCTGTGTTTGGCAATTAAACGATAATAACCATCGCCCACTTCATCAATTTTCCAGGTTTGGCATTCGGCTCCGTTTACTGGCCATTGTTGTACGTTAGCGCCATTTTGCGTTGCACAGTTTGCTACATCCAATGCTTGCCCGCTGCGTTGTGAGGTGATGCGATATTCTCCGTTGCCAAGGTTTTGTAATTTCCAGCGTTGGCAATCGCCACCGGCCCAGGGCCATTGGTGAACATTCGCACCGTTTAGGGTTGAACAGTTGGAAACATCCAGTGCTTTGTTGCTGTGCTGTGCAACCAAACGATAAACGCCGTCGTTAATTGGATTATTTAACAGGCCTTTATCGATCACAAAACGGCAATTGCGATTGGCCAATTGAATAATTTCACCGGCATTTTTTCCAGCAATTAATTGTGTGCTGTAATTAGTGCAGGGGCTTTTGCCATCGCTGGGTGTGAATAAAGGTGTTTGCATTTCCTGCCACAAACCATTGCCCAAATTTTTATTCACCATAAAAATTTTACCATTCATGGTCGCATTGGAGTTATTGCTGTTGCGCAATACTTGGCCGGCAACAACCAGTGCACCATTGGGTGAGCCATCGTTAATCCAGTTTACGGTAGGTGCGTGGGATAAATGGTGGCCGGCAATGGATTCAATGCGTTTGCCTTTTTCGGCGGGATTACCCCAGTCGACGCCATTGGGCGAGCTGCGCATAAAGGTATCGCAATTGGAAATACCGCAAATTTCATACACCATCACATAGGTGTTATTCGGTAATTTGGTGACGGTAGGCATGCCCGGTCTTTCTATTCCGCCACCAATAGCCACATCAAAAATTTCATTGCTCCAGGTGATGCCGCCATCGGTAGAAATTTTGTGCGCAAGTAATTGGTTGTAGCCAGCACCTTTGTGTTCTTCGCTTGCATAGTAAACAACCAGGCGGCCCTGGCTATCAATGGCAAATTCGGCTTCCCATAAACCCGAGCGACCACCACTCACTGGCATTGAGTGATAACTCCAGTTGCGACCCAGGTCAGTGCTTTTATAAATGCGAATACCGCGCGGACCGGCACCGGTTAAATTAACTGAAGTGGCCCAGAACAAAGTGCCCGCCGCAACCGAACCCAGGTTGCGCGGTACTTCATAAAGTTCTGTACAACAGGGCGCTTCGCGTTCGGTTACTGTGCCGACTTTATTCCATGTCACACCATCGTCCAGACTTTCATAAATATTGCCGGCATTGGCAACATCAATGCTCGCAATCAAGCGGCCATTATTAATGCCGTTAGCTTGTAAGCGTACCGCACGGGGATAAAACGAATCGACATTGCCCAATTGCACTTCATCGGCAAGGGTAAAGCTGGCGGGCATGGTGAATACCATGCACAGCAAATAGCGCAGGAGTTTCATAGTGACCTCTGGAATTATTAACTATTGTCAGGGGGATTCGCACAACGCGTTTTTTAAAAACGTTGCGGTTATTTTTCCAACAGATTTATTTGACAGTTGCGACACATCCTTCGCTGAGATGCGAATTCAGTGATTCCAGAGACGAGATATTTAAGGTGAGTTCACTCCTTGAACCCGGGCATTTGTAACCAACCCTGGCTACAGGGCAATCTGATGTTGCCGCGCGCATTATGCGCAGGCGATAAAAAAGATACAGCGATATTAGGGTAGGATTAGGAAAGGTGAGCGGTGAAAAATTAAAAAGTTATAAGATGTAACCGGTTGTATTTTTGTTAGCTAAAGCGGATTTCAATTATAGAATTGTGCAGCTTAATAAGCCCTGATTAAGCCTGCTAATTGATTTGATAGGCGCGCAGGCTGTTGTTAAATAATCCTGGCACCAGCAAGAGCTTTTGTTCTGGCAGGTACAAAATATCGGCAGTAAATAGGCCTTCCGCTTTTGCATCCCAGAGTAAATATTCATTGTTGTGATCCACCAGGTACAACTTTCCCTTCCAGCTGCTGACCAGCCAGGAATCGGGTGTCCAGGGCTGAATCCCATCGGCTTCCGGGAATAAGTGCTGGGTAATAAACTGCTTGTTTTTATGATCGTCTATTTGCAATAGCTTATTACTGGTGGCAACCAATAAACTATTTTTCTGCAACAATAATCCATTGGCAGCCTGAATATCTTTTGCATAAATTTCCAGGTTGCCATCCGTTAGTCGATAAATAGTGTGGGTGAAGGTATCGGATACATAAACCCGGCCTTGCGCGTCTATCGCAATATCATTTAAAAATTGCGCACCGATTATGGCGATGTTACGCAGGAGTTTTTGACTGGGAATATCAACAACGACCAGGCTATCTATATCGGTCACCCAGAGCTCATTGCCGTAAATCGCCATGCCTTTGGGTGCGTTCAGGCCTGAATACCAATTGCCGTCGAGCAATTTTCCATCCAGCCCTACTTGTGCAATTCCGCCCTTACCGTCTTTTTGTGTCGGGTCACCATCAATGAGCGATACCAACAAGTAATCAGTTTCTGCATTCACTAATACCACTGATTCTGCCATCGGCAAATTTTCGCTGGTCCATAGGGGTGTAAGCCTGGGAAAATCAGGTGTTTTGGTATTAACCATGGATTGGTTGCAGCCTGAGCAACTTACTATCAGCAAAAACAATGCACATAAATTGAAATAGTTCATGATTCAAAATCTGGCAATGTCCAGCCAAAGTTCTGGCCGGCTTAGTGGGGTTTCAGGTGTAAGGTATGGATTGTTGAGTTCGATTAATTTGCGATTTTTCAAATTGGCAAATTGCAATACTTTTTGTACACCGGGTTCAGCATAAAAGAGTTTGTCAAAGCTGCCATCGGTAATCGCTTTATTCAGGCCTGCTTCCAGTTGCTGAGCGAGCGGGCGATTATTTTTATTAACAAATAAATAAAACGGCATGCGATAAACCAGCATCAATTGTTGTTCAACCGCCAGTTGCAGCTGCGGGTGGGATTCAATTTCGCCCCAGGGTTCGTGAATGCCGCGCGGGAAGGCATCAAAACGCTCGCCGTCCAGCATATACAGCAAGCTGGGGAATTTGCTGACCTTCACTACATTTAACCCATTAGCTTCCAGAATTTTGGTGTCGGCCCAGGTGCGGCCCTGGCCGAGCGATACTATCTTTAAATCATCCAGGGTATGGATATTGCTGAATTTGTGTTGGTTATTTTTGTGGATAATAAAAATGCGGTAGCCAAACATCCCTTTATAGAGCGGGATGCGCACCGGCAGAAATTCCTGTTCTTTTTCCTGGTCGGTTGCGGTCCAGATAATATCCAGCGCGTTGGACTCCAGCTCGCTCATCACACGCGGCAGAGTTTTTTCTTCACCGCCATCCGCTTGCAGGTTAATTTTTTCGCTTGCATAACTCAGTGCGAGTTTTGCCATCGCAAAGGCATAGCGATCATTGTCATTAATCAGTGCGGGAGTACGCAGGCTTGTTTGGGCATCGGCAGGGGAGAAACAAGCCAGCAGGCTTAGCAGTAAAACAACAAGCGGAATACGGCTAACTAGCATCTCTGAACCTCATGGCTTTCGTTATGGTTATGAGGATTATGGTTATGAGGGCTATCGCTGTGAGACATGTCGTTATGAGGCAGGCATCGACCAGCTAAAGCGCTGCCAAAAAAGCGGGTCCAAAGGACCCGCGAAAGTGAGACACGAGGTCTCGTCCTGGAATTGGCAGAAAAGTCACAACAAAACCGCAATCAAGCCTCAAGGGCAGCTCAAGAAATACCGGGAGGAAGAATATTTATCTTACTTACCCTTGAATCTCGATCACGTTAACGTTAACATTAAATCCAGTGAGACGATTTGTCAACCAAAAGGCTACATCCAAATGGTACCCCGTGCTGCTCGCCTTAATCGTCGCCCTGGGCGGTTTTTTGCTCGGGTTCGATGGCACAGTCAACTCGGGCGCGATTCCGTTTTATCGCGTATCCCTGGAAATTTACGATGACGCCTTCTTATTAGGATTCTCTTCCGGTGCGATTATCCTGGGCAGCATCTTCGGCAATTTTATTGCGGGTTATCTGGGTGATTTATTGGGGCGTAAACGCGCATTGGTTATCACTGGCGTATTGTTTGCCCTGGCCGCATTAGGTACTGCTTTTGCACATCACATTGCCGTTTTTATTGCCGCAAAAATTATTGCTGGTATTGGCGTAGGCATAGCGATTTTAATTGCACCTGTATATATCGCCGAAATAGCGCCAGCGGCGCAGCGCGGAAAACTGGTGTCCATTAATCAATTGAATATAGTGCTGGGAATTTTTGCGGCCTACTTTTCCAATTATTTTATTCTGCAGTGGGTGCAAAACCCTGAACTCAATTGGCGCTGGATGCTGGGGATTGGTTTTTTTCCCGCTGCGCTCTATTTAATACTGCTGGTATTAATTCCCGAGAGTCCGCGCTGGCTAATGGTGCAAAAGCGTGAGCAGGAAGCATTAGATGTACTGAAACGCTTGCGCAATGCAGAAGATGCAGCTGCTGAAGTCACCGCAATTGCACAAAGCCTGCAGCAGGATGACAGTCGATCCGCAACTAAAAAATCTGTGCTTGCCGAATTGGCTCAATTATTTTCCAAACCCATGCGTCGTATTTTATGGATAGCTCTTGCACTCGCGGCTTTCCAGCAGCTCTCCGGTATTAATTCGGTGCTCTATTACGCTCCCATGGTATTTGAAACCTCAGGAGTGGGGCGCGACAGTGCATTTTTGCAAACGATTATCCTGGGTGTCGTATTTGTTATTACGACTCTGATTGCCATGGTGTTGATTGACAAATTGGGGCGCAAGCTGTTGCTGATTATAGGTACGGCGATTATGGCGTTGTCATTGGGTTTGGCGAGCTACTCCTTTTTTCAGGCGCGCTATCAAGTACCGGTAGATAAAATAGCGGCGATTAAAGATGAATTATTTAAACAGCAATTATTGACGGCAGCCGCTAACCAAAACCCGGATAGCTACCAGCAAGACCGTTTGGTGGTTGAAGCCAATCAAGCGCAGTTTTTCCAAGGCGATAAATTATTATTTAGTCTGCCGCTGGATACCCCGGATATTCAAATCCGCCAACAAAAGTTGGAGCTATTGGCGCAAGCACTAGAGAGTGTTTCTGCTACAACCTACCAGAGTGAAGTGGACTTTTTTACCGCTATTAAATCGGCATTGGTTAGCGCTGCGCAAATGGCATTAATGAATGAAAAACAATTAGCCTACCGCGACGCGCAATCGTCTGCACAATTAACCGCGGCAATTAATCAGGATTTCAGTAGTTATCAATCCTTACTGCTGAAATCATCCATCGCGATTAATTCAATGGCGGTGCTGATTGGTTTGCTGGGGTTTATTGCCGGATTTTCTATTTCACTTGGGCCAGTAACCTGGACCATGTTGGCAGAAATTTTCCCCAACCATTTGCGTGCAATCGGCATTTCTACTGCCGGTGTATTAAACGCAACTACCAGTTTTACCGTGGCCAGTTTATTTCCCTGGCAACTGGAAGTATTTGGCTCGGCAATCACTTATTTGCTTTACGCCATAGCCATGTTGCTGTGTTTGGTTTTGGTTATTCGTTTTATTCCGGAAACCAAGGGTAAAACGCTGGAGCAACTTGAAACCAGTTTAGTTCGTGGGCATTAGGGGTATGTATAAAGAACACTGTTCTTTATATGCGAGTTAATCAGTTGTAACAAACAAGAGTAATGTCAAGGTTGTTGTATGAATGGAATAATTCAAAATCCAATTCTGCGCGGGTTTAACCCCGATCCCAGTATTGTTCGTGTTGGCGATGACTATTACATCGCCACCTCAACCTTTGAATGGTTTCCCGGTGTGCAAATTCACCACTCGCGCGATTTAAAAAACTGGCAATTACTGGGGCAGGTGCTGGATCGCCAATCGCAACTGGATATGCGCGGCAATCCGGATTCCTGCGGTGTATGGGCGCCTTGTTTGAGTTATTGCGATGGTTTGTTTTACCTGGTGTACAGCAATGTCGCTTCGTTTGATGGTGTCTGGAAAGACACACCGAATTATTTGGTCATCGCACCTTCCATTCACGGCCCCTGGTCTGAGCCGGCATTTCTAATGTCGCGCGGTTTTGATGCGTCTTTATTTCACGACACCAACGGCAAGAAATGGCTCACCAATATGATGCTGGATCATCGCGGCGGGAAATTTTTTGGCGGCATCCAGCTGCAGGAATTTGATACGGCCCAACAAAAATTGGTGGGTGACGTTTACCATATTTTTTCTGGTTCCGAATTGGGCTTAACCGAAGGTCCGCATATTTACCAACGTAACGGCTGGTACTATTTGATTACCGCCGAAGGCGGCACTGAGTATGGCCATGCTGTGACTATGTCGCGCGCACGTGACATTACCGGCCCCTATGAATTACATCCGCACAACCCGATTATTTCTGCGCGTGATTACCCGGACGCGCTCTTGCAAAAAACCGGTCATGCCGATTTGGTGTGTACCCAAAATGCTGAATGGTATGCAGTGTATTTAGCGGGGCGGCCCTTAACGCAACGTGGGCGTTGTACCTTGGGGCGCGAAACGGTTATTGAGCAAATGGAATGGCGCGATGATGACTGGCTTTACCCGGTTACCAATAAAAAAACCACGCGCTTGCAAGTACCTGCGCCGGCATTAAAAGAATTTACTGTTGCGCCAGTTTCGGAAGTGGATAATTTTGCGGAAAAACAATTATCAGCCCATTGGCAAAGCCTGCGTATTCCGATTAGCGAGCAGTGGTTGAGTTTGAGCGAGCGCGAAGGATTTGTTCGCTTGAAAGGGCGTGAGTCCTTAAGTTCAACCCGCGAGCAGAGTTTAATTGCCCGTCGTGTACAGGCATTCGATATTGAAGCCAGCTGCAAGATTGATTTCTCCCCGGAAAACTTCCAGCAATTGGCTGGTTTGGTGTGTTACTACAATACCGGCCACTATTTGTATCTCTATATATCTTGTAATGAACTCACTGGTCAGCGCGAATTGCACCTGATTAATTGCGATAACTTTGTGGTCACTGAACCGCTGGAAACCCCCATCATTCTGCCTCCCTACGGTGAAATATTGTTGAAAGTGGAATGGCATATGAGTGAAGCACAGTTCTATTACACCGAAGCTGAAAATTCAGATGGCTGGAAAAAAGTAGGGCCGGTATTGGATGGCAGTATTTTATCCGACGACCATGTGCGCGAGATGAGCGATCGCTATCGCCCGGCATTTACCGGCGCTTTTGTGGGAATCTGTTGCCAGGATCTCAGCGGCATGCGTTTGCATGCGGACTTTGACTGGTTTTGTTATCGCGAGTTTCCCATTCCAGCGGAACAATAAACTGTTACTTGGTAATAAATGGTTCCAGAAAAATACAGCTTCTGAAAAATGCAGTTTCGCGGTCATACCAATAACAATATTGAATCAACCAAATGCTGGAGTAGATCTATGCGTTTTACCAAAAAATCCCTGGCGATAAAAAACTCACTCTGGTCGTGGGATAGTTTCTGTTTATTAATTGGTGGTATTTCGCTGATCACCGCTTGCTCCCACACCTCGACACAATCCATTCCTGCTTCTTCCTCTCTGCAGGTGTCCACCACGGCGGCGGTGAACCTGGAGCAGGCGCGTAACTTGCCGGTGGAAAATAAAATTGCCTTATTTATGGGCCAGGACAGTGAAACGCTTACTGCTTATCGCAAGCATGCGCTTGAGAAAGATGCAAGTTTGCCTAAGCCTGCGGGCATTACGCTCTATACCAAAATTTCCAATAGTGCCAAACAGGGTAGCCTTGCCGGTATTACCACTGATACCGACTACGGTGCAGGTATGATTAATTTTTCCAAATCCTTAAAGGAATTTCCCGGTGCGGCTTTGGCGGTTGGTTTGGATATCACAGATGGTCATGCTGGCTGCAAACAAATTCCTACCCGTGCAATCGCAGGAATAACCGGCAACGGTGTGAGCGATAAAGATATTGCGGATTATCGCCAACAGCTTGATAAATTATTGGTATTTTTAAAAGATTCGAATCGCCAGGTATTTTTGCGTATTGGTTATGAATTTGATGGCCCTTGGAACTGTTACGAGCCGCAAAGTTACAAAGCGGCTTATCGTTTTATTAAAACCCGTATTAATGCATTGGCTGCAAATAATATTGCGACTGTATGGCAATCTGCTGCCTGGCCCCGCAACCAGGGAATTTATCAGGTGACGGAAGCGAATCACCTGGATAAGTTCTACCCCGGTGATGATGTAGTGGATTGGGTTTCGCTGTCTACCTTTTATGGCGAACCCTATCGCGATTACCAGTGGACTTGTGATGCGTTGAATCCAGAATGGTTTACACCCTTAGTGACGCCACGCTCACAACAGGATCGCATACTAGCGTTTGCGCGTGCCCACAAAAAACCGGTGATGATCGCAGAAGCTGCACCGGTTGGTTTTAGTAACTCGCAATTGACAACAGGCTGCGTTTTTACCAATCGCGTTAAACCGGTTGCAGCGGAAGAAATTTGGAAGAGTTGGTATGCAGATTGGTTTGATTATATTCGCGCAAATAAAGATGTGATCCGCGCCGTAGCTTATATCAATACCAACTGGCACACTCAGGCAATGTGGTATTGCGCTCCCAATTCGACTGCTGGTGCTAAAGATTGTAATCAGGGGTATTGGGGCGATAGCAGGGTGCAGGCGAATCCGTATATTTTAGGGAAATTTAAAGAGGAAATTTCCAAAGCTGTTTATGTGAATGGAGTTGGTAAATAACAAGATAAAACCGTAGGTTGGAAAAGCGAAGCGCCTTCCGACATAGTTGTTAATATTTTACGATGATGTGTGGTGATTTTGAAAAACCGATGTTGATGTCGGAAGTCGCTGCGCTCTTCCAACCTACGATAAAACAATAATCATGGATGTCCAATAAAACGTTAAATAACAATAATAACAGCAACACTACATTGGATCGGCATCATGAAATTTTTAAACTTCCTCAATGAAGCGCATTTTAATGTCTATGACATGATCATCTTTATGATTATGTCACAAGCACTTATTTTCTCGATCCTGCTGCTGGCGCGCACTGACCGCCATGTTAGCCATTTCTCGCTCGCCGCGTTTATCGGCTCCATTGGTCTTGGGCAGTTTGTGTTTTTCCTGTTGTATCACCCCATCGCCGCCGGCGTGCTGCATCATTTTCTCAATGAATTTGGTTTTGCATTACTAACAGTAGTTTTCTATCTGCAAGGCCTGTTATTGCACTCCTATATACGCACACTAACCCATGGGCAATTTAAAGTATTCCCGCGCGATGCTATTCCGCTGGGAATAGTGTTTGTAGTTGCAGCAATTGCCAGCCTGGTGTGGAACTTACCCTCGCTAAAATCAATTGCCAGCTTTTTTTGGAAACCTTTTGTATTAACCAGCGTGATCGGGTTTGTGGTTTCGCTCTATTACGGTGTGCGTGCCATTTTGTTTATTCGCCGTTACTGGGAGCAATTAAAAAATCGCTTTTCAACGCTGGAGCATCTGGATATTCGCTGGCTGTTAATATTTACCAGCGGCTTTATTGTGATCTGGATTCTGCAAATACTGCCACCGTTTTTCTATGGCTGGGCGCCCTGGTGGTTGCAGCAATCCATTACCCATTCAACTGGTTTGCTCAGTCTGGTGATGATCAACTTTGTCTTTTTTAAAGGCTTGATGAATGCGCGACGTGTGAAGTGGGTGCGCTCGGAAGAGCAGAGTGTTACCCCGGAGGTAACAAAAGATACGGTGGATTTGAGTGAACTGAAACAAAAAGTCGATGAACAAATCCGAGCCCAACAGCTTTATGCCCGCCCGCATTTAAATATTGAACGCATGGCCCAGTTACTGGAATTGCCGGTGCGGCAATTGTCCTTTTTAATCAACCATGAATTTCATCAAAACTATTTTGAATTTATCAATCACTACCGTTTGGCAGAGGCCAAGGTGCGTTTGGCTAGTCAGGAATGGACGGGCTCTAGTGTGCAGGAAATTTATGAATCCGTAGGCTTTGCCAGCCGTTCTACTTTCTTCACACTCTTTAAAAAACTGGAAGGTATAACGCCGGCGGAATATAGATCTAAACATCTTGTCCAAACTCAGTTGGACTAGTTCTACCTTGTGTTGTCGTCTAAAACGAACTGTATCTTGTCCATAAAATGGGTTTTCCTGTAGCTGTTACAAATCCCTGTGACATAAATCTAATTCATACAGGAACGCAACATGAAAAACCTCCTGCGCCTATCGGGCCTGCTTTTGGGCGGCCTGGTTTCTTTATCAACTGGCCTTTTATCTTTATCAACGCATGCGGCTATTGAAGCCAATGCCGTTAACTTACCCGCGAATAACAAGGTGTTATTTTTAATGGGGCAGGACACCACCACATTGCGCGCGTACAAAACCGATGTACTGACTAATCCTGCGCATTCAACACTGCAAAAACCCGGCGGTGTTACTTTGTATGTGTCGGTGTTACCCAAAGCAACTCACCCGAATTCTGCACCGACCAACGCCAGCATGTATGTGAGCGGTATTGAAGGCCCGCCTGTGGATAACAACAACGGTGAAGTGAATTTTGCTGAAACGCTGGGCGATTACGATTTGCTTGCCAACAACAATAAAGTGGCATTGGCTGTCGGTTTGTATTTATCCGATGAGTGGGCCAGCTGTGGCAATCAACCACTGCGTGCCATTGCCGGTACTGGCGATGCGGATGTGGGCAGCGCAACTGACCCTGCATCGCTAACCTATCAATGGCGCTACGCCATGGATCGCATGATCAATTATTTCAAAGCCAGCGGTCGCCCGGTGTATTTGCGTATTGGTTATGAATTTGATGGCCCCTGGAATTGCTACAACCAAACTTTTTATAAAAATGCCTATCGCTGGATTGCAACTCGCATCGATCAATTAGGTGCGACCAATGTTGCTACTGTGTGGCAGGCAGCTACTTATCCAGATGATGGTGATCCCACGTACGGCTACCAAGTTTCGCCAAATCCAGCTGCACATTATGAAAGCTGGTATCCCGGTGATGCCTATGTAGATTGGATCGGCATTTCCTATTTTGCCAGCAGCAGTTATCTGAGTTACCAATGGTCTTGCCAGGATGGTTCCAAACCCTGGACAGTTCCCGATACTACACCGCGCACATTGCAAAATGCACTTATGACTTTTGCGCGCACTCACAGCAAACCGGCGATGATTGCTGAATCTGCCCCGCAAGCATTTGATTTACGCAATTTAAATTACAGCTGCACTGCCGCGCGCCAGAACACGCAAAATTTTGCCAGCGGCCAAGCGGCCTGGAATGCATTCTTCACTGATTATTTCCAATGGATTTACGACAACCGTGATCACTTGCGCGCAGTGGCTTACATCAATACCGATTGGCAATCGCAATCGCGCTGGTACTGTGCACCGGGCGCTGCATCCTGTGCAGCGGGATATTGGGGCATCACCAGTGTTCAAGCGAACACACAAGTGATGAGCAATTTCAAAACCGAAATGGCAAAAACATTTTATGCCCATGCGGGTAGTCAAATTGGCGGTGGCAATTCAAGCGTTGCAACCTCGTCTACACCTAGTTCAATTGGGCCCAGCTCTAATGCCCAGAGTTCAGTTGCATCGTCCAGCGCAGTAGCTCCACCAACTGCGGCACCGCAGCTTGCAGCAACAGCGGGTAATGCGAGTGTGAGTTTAAGTTGGAATGCAATCGCTAACGCAAGCAACTATCGCATCAATTACGGTTTCGCGACCGGTTCATTGACCTCAACCCAAACCACTAGTGGCACCAGTGCAACCATCAGTGGATTAACCAACGGCTACGCCTACGATTTCACCGTAACCGCTATTAACAGCGCGGGCGAAAAAACCAGTGTGCGTGTAAGTGCAACACCACAAGCACCGGTGGGCGGCAGTTATGTATTTGGAATCCAAAACAACGGTGTGCTTTACCACAACGTCGGCAATCAAACCGCGAGCTGGGTGTATTTATGTTTGAATGGCGACTGCCGTGCAGCTACCAAAAATGGTTCACGTTGGGAGCGCACTGCAACAGTAAATCCAAACACTGCCTACAGTTTGGAATTTAAAGTGCAAGACAATGCCACATCGCAATGTATTGCCACTGCCAGCAATATCAAACCTGGTGAAGGTTTAGCTGCATCGCCTTGTGCCAATGGCGCTGCCGTTTCATCTGCCGCTACGTCATCTACACCTGCGAGCAGCTCATCCAGTCGCTCATCAATTGCATCTTCCGCGGCTGTCTCATCAACAGCAAATGCTTGTGGTGATTTTGGAATTGCTTACAGCAATAACAACACCATGGTGCTCTACCACAAAAATAACGGCTGGTCTGCCAGCTGGAATTATTTGTGTTTGAACAGCGACTGCCGCGCGGGAACCTTAACCAATGGTTACTACCGCCGCAGTGTGAACGGTGTACTTGGCCAAAGTTACCAAATCGAATTCAAGGTTCAACAAGCTCCCGCTCCCGGTCAATACACAGCCGGTGTGCAAACAAAAACGTTTACTAACCAATGTGTATTGCCTTGATTTTTAAATACTTCGTAATTTGAGAAAACTTCTACGATCTTGCAGATGAAGCGCGGTATTTGTTCATGGACCGTATGAGGCATGGATGCCGATTCGAGCCCCCAGGGACGGGTTCACGGCGTGTCCATGAAGGAATATCGTGCTTCATCTCGCACGGACGATGATTCCAATCCCATTATTATTTTAAAAATAGCAACCGAAATTAAAGAGGCGAATAAATGAATAAAACATTAAAAACACTATTCGCATATGGAAGTGTTATCGGCAGTTCCGCACTGCTGAACATCGCGTTTTTAGCGAATAACGCGCAAGCTCAATCAACCGGAATTAGCGCGAGTAAAAATGCACAAAATAAAGTTGTGCTCGACTACACCTTTAACGAACGCAAAACCGGCGGTATGTGGTTAACAGCCTATGAAAATGGTTCTTACTCCTATACCACCATCACCGGCGCCACCGAAACCAGTTTAGCGAATGGCTACTGGCGCTACGTGTACACCACTAACTTGCAGTGCGATACCGGCGATCAATTTACCCTGCGCGTGCAAGGTAATTACAGTCGCGTGGATTGGTTGCCCGGCCCAACCGACACTACATTCTATAGTTACAACTGCGCAAGCACCGGCTCATCCTCTTCTGCATCATCAGTTGCACTGCCGACAAATGCACCTGTCGTTAGTGCAACCGCCGGCAATGCCAGCGTTGCATTAAATTGGAGTGCAGTGGCCAACGCAACCAGCTATCGAATTAACTACGGCTTTGCCACAGGTGCATTAAATTCCGTATTAACCACTACCGGAACCAGTATTAATGTCGGTGGATTAAGCAACGGTTTCGCGTACGATTTCACGGTCACTGCCATCAACACTGCCGGTGAAAAAACCAGTGCGCGCGTAACTCGTACACCGCAAGCACCGGCATCATCAACACCAGCAAGCTCATCGCGTTCAAGTTCTAGTGCAGCGCCAATCAGTTCAACACCAGCAAGTTCTGCAGCAGCATCCAGCTCAAACGGATTGCCTGCCGCGTCAACCCGTTTGGAAAATGGTGTACTCATTTCCAATTTTGCTGAGCGCTATCGTGTGCGCCATGAATTAAGCGGCAATGATTTCAATAATTTTAATATTGAATACTGGGTAGGGCGTTTTGGATTTGTCGAGCTGCGCGATTACACCCGCGCAGAAGCAGCGTCACAGCGTCAAGCCGCTTGCGGTACTACCGAAGCTTGCGTAGTAGTTACTTTGACGGGCGCAGTAGCTGCTGCAATGACCGACTCATCCGGTGCAACAAAAAGTTGTAACCAGCAAGTTCCCAATTGGCGTTATCACAAATACTACGGTGACGAAACCAATTTTGAATACGGTTATGTGATGGATATTGTGTTGCCCAACGGCACAGTAGTTCCCGCCTGTAATGCAACGCAAGAACAGCGCACTGCTGCAACCAAATGGCGTGCAGTTATGCAGCGCTGGCAACATATTAATCGTCCCTTTGAGCATGGTGCACAAATTGAATTTGAAACTACTATCAATTTTGATCGCGCACAATTAACGGGCGATAACGTCAATTACTATGGTCAAACGTTTAAATATGTATTGGGTGAAGGCTTCACTGTAAATAACCGCGATTCTGCAATTGGCCCGCTCAATGTGAATGACAGTTTTGCAAAACTCGGTGGCAATACTACGGTGCCGCAATTGTCGGCGACCGGTGGAACTCAACAACGTTTTGCGTACATGCAACACGCTTACAACATCGGTGCAAACCATATTGCGGATTGGTTGATGGGGCGCCGTGTGCTGCACACCAATATGGTTAACGGCAGTCACCTGGAACAATTTATGCCAGGCCCGCAAGCGCAGGGCGGTAACTTGCCAATGCCTGAATTGGCAAACCTTGCCACTAATCCCATTCAACCAACTTGTACCGGGTGCCACACCTTGAATGCATCCGGCACTATGCAAACCGGTCAAAATGTTGTGCCTCCGAAAATGATTGGCTTGGGGTTATTGGGTGCAATTCCCGATGCAACCATTGAAGGTTGGGCGGCGCAAAATGGTGGTCGCGTTAATCGCGTAACGGTTAATGGCCAGCAACAAATTGGTCGTTACGGTTGGCGTGCAGAAACGGTCAGCTTGCGTCATCAAGTAGCCAAAGCATTGAAAAACGATATGGGTGTAGGCAGCAGTTTTTCCGGCTTTGGCCCGCAAGAAATTTCGGATCAACGTTTGGATCAACTGGTCACTTATTTGAAATTGTTATCGGTTCCTGTGCCGCGCACAAATCTCACTACTCATGCCGGTCATCAACAATTTACCACTATGGGTTGCGGCGGTTGCCACAAAATGACGGTGACTACCGGTGTAGATGCCAGCTTCCCCGAGCTGAGCAACCAAACCATTCACCCCTACACCGATTTGTTGTTGCACGATTTGGGTGAAGGCGAATTCCGCACTGCACCGCTCTGGGGTGTTGGCTTAAGTGGTTATGTTCGCTCCGGCAATGCCAGCAGTTATTCGCTTATGCACGACGGTGCATCTACCACCTTGGAAGCCGCGATCAGCCGTCACAATGGCGATGCTGCAACAGCCAAAGCGAATTACAACTCTGCCTCGGCTACCAATCGCCAGGCGTTGATTAACTACTTGCAACAGCTGTAAGGGTGTTCTAACCAGAGATATTGGAATTCAATAGCCGTGCTGACTGGGGATGGCTATTGATTTTGCGTGTTGGGCAGCAAGCTTTTGCTGCCCTTTTTTTTGCCTGTTTTTTATTCACTAATTAAAGTAAATCTCCGTAAAGCACTTCATTTTGCTCAAGCTCTGGCCTAGGATGAACGGCATAAAAATAGATGACCTGACATACCAATAATATGAATTTGCACCGCGGATCTGACTTGACCTCTGAGCCAGAGGTAATCGTTGGATGGATGTGCTTGCCACAGGAGTTGTCTCTATGCGTTTTTTGCTTTCTATTCTCGTTACTCTTTTTTGTATAACCGGCTGTGCCGGACACAAACCCTCATCAAGCAATTCAGCGTCTGTTACTGCCGTTGCCAACCGCGCTGCCGATTGGCAGTTAGCCCATATGGAATCTTTTGATTACGTGCGCACTTTTCGTGACCACACGGAAAATCCCCATGGCTGGATTCAAGGCGCATTTTTTGTGGGCTTAACTCGCTGGGCGGAACAGACCAATAACCAGCGTTACTTGCAAGCATTGGTTGCCAAAGGTGAGGCCAATAAATGGAAACTCGGCGATAAGAGTTGGCATGCCGATGACCAGGTAATTGGTTATTCTTACGCGGCAGTTGCTGCGCGCAAAAAAGATCTCAGCTTGATTGTACCCACGCAAAAAGTGTTTAAGGAAATTTTGGCCAATCGTGCAACCCACAGCCTTGAATACAAACCAGATCCAACCGGGCAGGGCGAAGCCACTTGCCAGCAACGCTGGTGTTGGTGCGATGCACTATTTATGGCACCACCGGTGTGGGCAGCAGTAGGAAAACTAACGGGCGACCCTAAATATTTAAATTACGTGGAAGAAGAATACCAGGCCACTATCGATTATCTGTTTGATAAACAGGAACATCTGTTTTATCGCGATGGCCGTTTCTTTGATCGTCGCAGTAAAAATGGCAAGAAAATATTCTGGAGTCGCGGTAACGGATGGGTATTTGCCGGCTTGCCATTATTAATCGAACAAATCCCGGCAAATGATCCACGCAAACAAAAATACGAACAATTATTTAAAATCATGGCCGCCAGCCTGATCAAACTCCAACAACCCAACGGCTTCTGGCCCTCATCATTATTGGATAAAGACGAATTCAACGTTCCCGAAACCAGCGGCACCGGTTTTATGACCTTTGGTTTGGCATGGGGAATTAACAATGGTTTATTGTCCCGCGCGGATTACTTACCGGCCGTCACTGCTGGTTGGAAAGGTTTGGCAAGCGCTGTAGATGAATCCGGAAAATTAGGTTGGGTGCAACAAGTGGGCGCATCGCCGGAAAAAATATTGCCGGAAGATACACAACTTTATGGCGTAGGTGCATTATTATTGGCCGCCTCCGAGGTTGATAGGTTGTAGTAATTGCTTGTTTATGAAAAGTGCCATTACCGAAACTCTTACAAAAATATTTTTTTAATCTTCATAAAAGGAAGTCAATCATGAAGATAACGATTTTACTGATACTTTTGTTTCCCTCTTTGTCAATGGCATGCAGTTGTGACAAGGTAAATATGGAGGAAATCATAAAAAGCTCAAAATATGTCTTTGTGGCTACGATAACCTCAACAAAGCTAAATGGTTCTGGTGAGGAATTTCTTAAAAGTGTTGCAGCAGATTTTAAAGTTGTAGAATCCTTAAAGGGGAATCCAAAAGAGATAAAAAAATTGTATAGCGGCTTTGGTGGCGGTGACTGTGGGCTGCCTTTTAATGTCGGGTTTCAATACATCATATATACAAATGATGGAACAGTTGACATATGTTCTAGAAGCCAGATTTACCCTGGAAAAAAACATGATGATGGTTACTCCGATCAAGTTTCAGAGTTTATAAAAACTGGAAAAAAGCTAGATCTGGATAGTGTATTTTTTATGGAGCCAATGGATGGATGTAGCCAATAACTTTAAGCCTCTATTGTTGTTTTTTGAGAAAGGAAATTAAATTGGCAGATTCAAAGATTGTCGAAATTCATTGGGCCCAAATACCTGTTATTGAACTTGATGGATTTCTGAATGCCTCGAGATGCATTTTGGGATGCCCAGGAAGACTTTTTAATGCTCAATTTGAGCAAAAAACAAATGGGATGGAATGTATCATCCAACAGGATATTGAAAGTATTAGTAAAAATGGAAAACTACTAGAAAGAACTGAAATTGATTATCAAGGTGTTAGACAGCTATTCATTGATCTTATCTATAAAAAAATTCCACCTAGAGACGGTGGATCACTCGAGAATTTTGACTGGGTCTTGATTGAATATTACGGTCTTATTTCCACTGCTGACCAAGAAAATGGGCCATGGAACAGACTTTTAAATCAAACCCATGCATTAATTCGCTTTGTTGATGAAAATCAATGTGAGTCGGTGATGTTCTACGTGGAATATAGCGATTTTGTGGTTATAACTCAGTTGGGTGTGGAGTGGGGTGATGTGAGTGAAAACTGACACCCTATGACTGCCTTCTCCGTCATTGAGAACCTTATTCTTTAGTTTTTTTGCTGTTATGTTCTTCTTGCTTTTTAAAGCTATTGTTAATGGAATATAGCTATGAGTGATTTACTAATTGCACCAATGCTGGTTCATACGTTATGGGTAGCAATGCTCTATGTTCTTCTCACCATAATGCGCGCGCCCAAAATATGGGGGGTTGGCGCTAACCCTGATGGAAGTAACCCTTTTGCCAAGCTGGAGCCGCGAGTTAGTGCAAACCTTTCCAGTCAGTTTGAGTGGCCTGTTTTATTTTATGCGATATGCATCATTCTAATTGCCCGCCCTGAATTTTTTCATCCTATCTATTTGTGGTGTGCATGGGTATTTGTCTTTGGTCGTCTTATCCATAGTGGTGTCCAAATTTTTACTGCTAATATCCGGCTTCGAGGTGCAATATTTACTATTAATTTTTTGGCAGTCATGGGTATGTGGTTTGTGTTGGGATTAAATATTCTGGGTTAGAGACATATTCTCCCTCGCTATGGTTTCATTGGTTGCCGCAGGGTTTTAATATATAAAACTAAACCGGTTACAAGGATGTAGTGGTTCACTATTTTGGAAGTATTCCTGTTTTTACTGTGAAATCCTTCTTTTCCTGGTTGCCAGTTATCGCTTTAATGGTTGTGCTTTTAAAACGATAAAAACCGATCTAAATCGGGTTTGTATAAATACTAGTAATCAGTCTCGCAATACAAAAAGATAATAATCCAGCTCATAAAGAGCGGAATAAAAATAGTCTTTTCTCTGGAAAGGCTTTGGGTTGGTGATTTAGCGATTACCCGGGCCAAAAAATAATTTTTACAGGCGTTTTGCTGTTTTTCATTATTGATGAATTACGGCAGCGGGAGCTATTTGCCCGGGGTTTGTGAAAATAATTATTAAAAAAGCAAGGTCAATGCTACCAGAGGCTACTATGACGACTAGAACTTTCTCTCTATTCAGTAAAATTCCTATTCATATAAAACGTCTTCGCACAAAAAGGTTGTGGCCTTTTGCGTGTGTGGGGGCGTTATTGCTTGTGCAGCAATCCGCACAAGCGGCCAAGTGTGAATATATTGTCAGCAACGAATGGAATACCGGTTTCGTGGCGACTATTCGCATCACTAACGATACCGCAAGTGTAATTAATAATTGGTCAGTGAACTGGGGTTATAGCGATGGCTCGCTAAAAACCAGCAGCTGGAATGCCACTATTGCAGGGAATAACCCTTACAGCGCAGGCGGAGTGGGTTGGAATAACACGATTAATCCCGGTCAATTTATTGAATTTGGTGTGCAGGGTAATAAAGGTGTCGCCAATGCGCCAGCGCAGAAACCGGCAGTGACGGGTAGTGTGTGCGGTACTCTTATTCAAAGCAGTAGTATTCAAAGTAGTAGTATTCCAAGCAGCAGCCCGCAAAGTAGTTCAACGAGAACCAGCGTTGCGCAAACCAGTGTCAGTAGTTCGATTAAATCATCTGCACCGGTTGTTTCCAGCTCGGTGAAGCCATCATCTGCACCCTTAACATCTTCAAGCTCTTCGCGCTCGTCGATCACTGTGGTTTCAAGTAGCTCAACACCAGTCGTTGTGTTGCCACCGCCAGCACCTGTTGGGCCTTTTTCGCCTGCGAAATACACTATGAAGGTGGATATTGCCACGCGCTACGGTGCCTTGAAAAAGCCGGGCATTGGTTCACTGTTTGGTTTGCATGCCGCCATGAAAGACATTTCAGCGGAAGATTTTTTATGGCCGGTGCAAATTAACACCTCGCAATGGCAGGGCCGTATTGGTGAGAACGGCGGTGTGCCTATGAATACCGAAGCAGTGGCCGATGTGGCGCGTGCCGGTAAAAGCAAAATGCTGTTGCGCTTTAATGATTTGCTCTACGGCTGGCCCTACCGCTGGAAAAATATGAGCGAATGGAATGCGCAAATTGATCAGGCGATGAAAAATGTCGCGACTTACAAAGATGTGGTTTACGCCATCGCGCCGTTCAATGAGCCGGATAATAAATTTCAGGGCGATTTTATGACTGACCCAACCATTCAAGGCAGCACTTACGATGCGCGCGTGAATTGGTTGTGGACTTATACCGTGCGTTTAATTCGCAGCTACAACACTGGTATAAAAATTATGGGCCCGAATTACGAACACTATCGCCCCTGGGACCCGGCGCGCGGCGACCATACCCGCATGCGTAATTTTTTAATCAATGCGATTAACACTAATACAGTTCCGGAAATTATGGGCTGGCATAACCTTGGCCCAAGTCCTGGCGATGTGCCTTTTGCGTTGGGCTCCTATTATCGCCAATTGGAAACGGAATTAAATGTTCCCGGCAGGCCTTTGCCGATTGCGGTTGAAGAATACGGCCCTGGCAGCGGTGATTTTGAAGGCGTTGCCGGAACCATCATGAAGCATTTTGCTGAACTGGAACGCGCACGTGTGGATTGGGCAGCGCAAGCCGTATTCACAGCGGGTGGCGCACTGGGAAATACACTGCGCAATCCCTGGGATTACCAGGGCCCTAATGCCGGTTGGTGGTTGATGAAATGGTATCGCGATATGACCGGCGAATATGTGTATTCCGATCGTTGGGATAAACGCTTGTACCAAAGCTTTGATGGCCTTGCGAGTTTTGACGCGCAACAAAAACGCATTCAGGTGTTGGTTGGCGGTTCTGATGACGACGGCGATATTTTAATTAGCGGATTAAATGGTGCGGGTCTTGGCAGTGAAGTGCGAGTGTTGGTAGAAGTTGCGCACTGGCAAAAAGACCCGATGGAATTCGATGCCGCTGAAATTGAATTGGCGGGCGATGTAAACCTGGGTACAGAAGTGGTTTACGAAAAGGAATTTACCATCGGCACTGCCAATGAATTGCGCGTGCCGATTCGTCGCATGAATAAATACGATGCCTATCGCATTAGCGTCACGCCGCGTGCAAAAACGGAAGAGAAAAATTTGGTTGCTCGCTATAAATTCGAGCCGGGTTTAACGGCGGTGGATGCACAAGGTGGTGCGGCATTGCGTTTGAGCGGTGCCGATAGCATCACCAAAGGAAAATATCTGGATGGCGGCGCAGTGCATTTCAACGGTAGCAATGGTCACGCACAATTACCCAATGGTTTGCTGGATACTGCGAGCGATTTTACTGTTTCCACCTGGGTGAAACTGGATAGCAAAACCCCCTGGGCACGGGTATTTGATTTCGGCAAAGGTACTGGCAGTTACATGATGCTGACGGTGCGCGATGCACAAAATAATATTCGCTTTGATATTGCCAATGCGGGTGTTACTAATTCACTGGTTGCCTCCGGTGATTTAATCAGCACTGGAACCTGGCATCACATTGCTATCGCCCAACGCGGTAGCAATGCGCGCATGTTTATCGATGGAGTTGAAGTAGCGAATTCGTCTGCATTCAGTTTGCGCGCAAACCAATTGGCACCGACTACCGCTAACTATGTTGGAAAATCGCAATTTGCTGCGGATTCCTATCTGGATGGTGCGGTGGATGATCTGCGTATTTACAACCGTGCACTCAGCCGTTTTGAAATCACCAATTTAATTGCCCATAAATACGAAGCGGAAAATGCACAGGTGACCGGTGGTACTTTGCATTTGGGATCTGATGCGCTGTTTATGTCATCTAACGATGGTTATGTCGGCGGTTTGGATTTCAATAACAGTAAATTGCAATTTGCGGTGAATGTTCCCAAAACTGGCATCTACACATTAGCGGTGCGCTACGCCAATGGCACAGCGGATAGTGCGGTTAATTACGTACAAGCCAATGGTGTTGTCCAGCGTGCAATTGATTTGCCATCAACTGGTGGCTGGTTAAACCAGCAAGCGCAAATTGCACGCAGCCGTGTGTTATTGCAAGAGGGTGATAATGCGCTGGTGCTTGGTCGCCAATCCGGTTTTGCGGAAATTGATTACATTGAAGTGCGCGAAGATACCCACCAGTATCAAGCGGAAATGGCAAAAATTACTAACGCCAGTTACGCCGCGCAATTCTTTGCTGTGGATAACGTAAAAAGCGTAGTGGGGCGCATGGATCATAACGATAGCACCATCGAATTTATGGTCGATGCACCTACTGCCGGCAGCTTCAGATTAAAAATCGCCTACGCCAACGGCACTACCGCCAATGCCGTGCACACGGTATTGGTTAACGGTGCATCCGCCACCAGTGCCAACTACGCCCCCAGCGGCGGCTGGTTCAGCGCCCGCAACCCAACTGCTATTCGCGGTACAACCGAGGTAACTGTGCAGCTTAACGCCGGCTACAACCGCGTGGTTCTGCAGCGCGCATCCGGCTATGCCGAAATTGATTATGTGCAGTTGTTGGTTGCCGACGAATAAAACGTTGATATGAAATAAAAAACACTGGTCACAGTGTTTCGACTCTGTCGTAGTTTGCCCCCGCCAGTCTCTCCACTGCGGGGGCTTTTTTATTGGGGGGTCGTGGCGGATTGAACTTGATTACACAGCTTCAACTAACTCAATTTTTACTTGCTTCCCAAGTGCCTGAGCCGCGCTGGCTAATGTGGTCAGGGTCAGGCTGGTGTCATGTTCATCCAATAATCTATCCAGCGATGATCTGCTGGTTTGCATGCGTTTTGCCATATCGGTTTTATTAATGTGCTGAGTCTTCATTTCATTTTGAATTTGCCATGCAATAACGCGCTTAATAGCAACAGCAGTTGCATCATCAAGCAAACCTTCTTCAGCAAGGAAAGTTTCAAAGTCGCTACCAATGTGTTTGCTAACTACTTTTTTCATACATCACCTTTGAGTTGTTTCAGCCGGTTTTTAGCAACAGCTAATTCACTGGTTGGAATCTTTTGTGATTTTTTAATAAACCCGTGCAACAAGATCATGGTATTGCCGCGCATTGTAAAAATAACGCGGGCTATGCCATCGGTAATTTGGGAGCGAACCTCCCACAACTCGGCTTCTAACTTGCGTACTAATGGCATTCCTAGCGGCCAGCCAATTTGAACCGTGCGAATATCGCTACCGATGGTTTTGCGGTCACCTACTGTGAGATTGCGTAACCAATCTTTTACCGGTTCTGTTCCAAGGTCTGTTTGAAAAAACTTTGCGAGTAAAGGCTGTGGAGGCATAGATGGTCATCCGTTTCCATTTTTCATGAAGTGTACCATTCATGGTACATTTTTTAAAAGTGGTGGCAGAGGTTATCAAACGTAATAAAAGTGCCCAGTAGATTTAATTTTCCGCTTGTTAGTTTGTAACTGTTTGATTTTAATGGTCTTTTTAATGTGTGTGATAGATTATCAATGTAAACTTGGAGAAGCTTCGCAAAAAGGGGCTAACCGTATCAGAGGGGTAGGGTGATTCGTAAATAGCTTGCCCTTTAAGATCAGGGCTGATAAAAGCTCATTAAAAACAGCCGTTGAGTACGACTTTGGAATAACCTCTAGGATGAATTATGTCTTTGCGTTTTGTCTTAATAATTTTAGCGTCATGTTTGTTTTTTTCTGCATGCAATGAAAAAGTAACCGATGAGTCCGTCTGGAAAAAGCCTGATACAAAAACGATTAATTGCGGTGATTTCACTTCTGAAGAAACACCTGATGGAACCCTTTATAACAATGTCTGGAATAAGCATGCTGCGCAAGGATTTCAATGGCGACAATGTTTAGAGAAAAGTTTAACTGCTGATCTGTTTGGCTGGTCTTGGGAGTGGCCAACAGATAGCAACGCCATTTTTGCGTACCCGCAGGTTAAGGTCGGCATATCCCCCTGGGACCCCCGGTCGCCCGCAAATTCCGGGTTTCCTCTGAATGGCACAGATGTGCGCAGCCTGATTATTGAGCATGAACTGGAAGTGCAAGGTAATAGTGAACACAATGTTGCTACATCAATATGGCTGACAAATACCCATGAAATTGGCAATAAGCCAAATCCCTCGATCATTATTGCCGAGTTGATGATTTGGAATTTCGCAACACCGAACCATATGAACCCTGGTGGAACCCATATAGGTAATGTAGAAGTCGAAAATCAGAGCTGGGAAGTTTGGGTTGATAAAAACTGGGGCGATGTTTCTGGTGAAAATAGTAATAAATGGGTTTATATAACGTTTCGCGCAACAACCAATAACCTTAAAGCGAAATTTGATGTTATTAAATTTACCAACTACGCGGTTGAGCAAAAAATATTACCAAAAGATTTTTACATTGCAGATATAGAGCTGGGAACTGAAATAAAAAGTGGTTCAGGCCTGGTGTGGGTAAAGCAATTTGATGTGAGTGTTGAGAAGTGAATCCAATAAGTGTTTGTAGTGGAGGAAGTTATGCATTCCAGATCTTCTTCTATTGGGTGTTATCTTTCTGCAGGGCAATAACCCTTAAAGCCACAATTTATTAACTGCTATCGCACTAAAATTTATACTATCTAAATATGTACAAAGAATTTATAGAGAAAATGTATCAGACTTTTTCATCTGCTGAGAAGCCTCGAATTGATGAAGTGACGCCTCATCGTTGCATGGAATGTGATGAGGTGCGCGATCAGCTGCATCCTTATGATCAGCGTAACATTCCAGATAAACTCCTTATATACCATGGGGACGCTTTACCATTATTGTCTCCGAAGGCGCTACGATATTACTTTCCCAGATATATTGAGTTTGGTCTATTGAATCAGGATTGTAATGCTTTTGATAATTGCCTTTACCAACTTGCACCCCATGAAATGGATGAATATTGGCAAGAACGAATTGCAGTGTTTAACACTGAGGAAAAAGCAATATTCAGGGAATACCTGGAGCTTCGGCGCACTCTGCAATATGAAGATCTTGATGAAGAGTACATATCTAAAGGGCTAACAATATGGGTGTGATAGCGCAGCAGGCCAACTGCGACAACATTACACTTTCTTTGAAAATAAAACACTTGGCCCGCAGCTTAACTGCATTTTACTTAGAATATTAATTTGCTAGCCTCATCCAGATGTGTTTGTAGTGACCTATAGTCATCACCACCAATTGCAATATTGAGAAGAATGGAATAGCTCACACCTGACGGTAATTGCCGAATAATAGTGGCAGAGCCATCCAAACCCCCGAGGTGATTTCCATCATTAGTACTGCTTCTTCCCAACATTTCTCCATGCGGCAGTTTATAAGCCGACGCAAACAGTGCCATTGCTTTCGCTGTTGAAATACTGGAGCCAACTGCCAGCCAGTTTTTTGCAACAAAACCTTCTTCGGCAAAAGGTGCTTCTTTGCCAATATTAAATACGCTAGGTGCCATTTGTTTGGAAATATAAATGGGTTCGCGTTGATCATGATCTGCTGGTAATGACTCTCCCGCTTTAAAATCATTGCTCGAAATGCCGAGTGGTTTCATTAGTGAGTTTTGTACATATTGGGTGTATGACGTGTGTGAGGCTTGCTCAATAATCATGCCCAGGATTAAGTAGCCGAAATTGGAATAGCCATCGAGATGGCCAGGAGAGCCTGGGGTGTAATCCAGTGGTAATGTCATCATGTATTTAACAACATCAATTCGACTTGGTGGGCATGGTGCAGATACCGCTTTGCATTGGGCTTCAGAACCGAAGGGATCATGGTTGCGGGAGCGACCACCCTGATGGACAATTAATTGTTGAATTGTAATGTCTTTTGCGCGTGGATCTGAGCTGGGGGAAAGTAGAGTTGCTGGTAGCCAGCAGGGTGCATTGCTACCTGTACAAAATGCGTGATCTGATAATGACAGCTTTCCATCGTTTGCTAGTTTTCGGATGGCCGCTGCAGTTATTGGTTTCACAATACTGGCGGTGCGTAATAAGGCATCGGCTTTTAATGGAATTGCTTTTTGTGCATCTTGAAAGCCATAGGCTTTTTCATATTTCATGATGCCATGTTTTGCTATCGCAATGGTCACCGCAGTTGCGCCCGTTTTTTTCATTATGGTATTAATTTTGTTATCAATCGCTAAGCCGAGAATTGGGTCGCTGGTGTTAGAGACTGTCAAACTGTTCATGCTGGAGTTGTGAGCATTCGGTAATATTGAGTCACTGCCAGCACTATTTTTTTTGTCGTCACTGCAGCCTGTTAGTATGATGCTAATAAAAATTGCGCTGTTAAAAATTTTTAACGAGAATTGTTGTGTTTTTTTCATGTATGACTTTCCTAAGTCTTGGTCTGAAATTGTAGTGTCTTTTGGTGATTTGGCGAGAGGGGAGGTAAGTAACAGCTCTTTTATCGGAAGAAAAATAAAAGAAGCTCTCAATGGCGATGAGCTTATGCGGTCTGACCTGGAAAGATCGCTAGTGGGATTCATGGGGTGGGGCCCTGACGCCCCATCCCAATATCGCATTTATTTCTTTTAAGGTTTTTTACTGACCAGAGCGCCAACAATAATGCCATCTTCCGATATGGCAATTCGCCAGTCTGAACGACCGTTTTGGTGTTTCACTTCGTACAGATCCCAACCCTCATCACTAATGCCATCAAATTTTACCGATTGAACCGCTCCCAACGCTAGCGCACCTGAGTGCAACATGAACCATTGCTCTTTTGTGGCCTTGGCCATACCCTCATTCATTATTGAATAATCGGGGCTATCCGAACCCAGCGTAGCAATAAGTTTACGCAAGGCTTCCTCACTACCCGGTGTGGGTTGCTGGTTTTTTACTTTATTGGCTAATGCGCTATTAATTTTTTCCGCTTCGACCGCCTCAATCCGTGGTGCATTCATGTTGGCACCGTGTTGATGTAGTACCAGTGCTGTTACCTGCCCCTGTTCATTAGTAGTAAAGCTCAGTTGCGCATCAACCACTTTCACAAAAAATTTGGTTGCTGATTCGGGATAAATTTCTATTCCTTGCTGACCGGTGAGTTGACTCACCAGTTGATTGCCGGTACGACTAATTGTCATTATCGCTGTCTCTGACAATTTATAGTAACCCGTAAATTTTTCCAGCTCGCTTGCGGGCAATGAAATTTCTGTATGAGCAGCACCATTTGTTGATGTTGCATTAGGCGGGCTGACCTGAGCTGCCACTGCGGCAAGTGCAACTGATGTAAGTCCCAAAGCAATTGCTGATAAACGCCACCATTTTGCTGGTTTGAAAATCATGAGTTTGATCCTTTTTTCAAGAAATGATTGTGATTCCGACATTCCTGCTACCACACCGATATAACGGGATTGTCGCTGTGCTACAGCTATCAAGGTTTCGCCATAGTTCGTTACGCTTTGCCCCTTGCTTATTACTCGCGCATCGCAGTCCACTTCAATCGCGCCTCTCAAGCGATGAAGTTGCCACCACAGCGGAATATTCCAGGGCATAAAAACCAACAAGCAAATTGCAACAGTTAACAATCGCGGATCGCCTGCATCCAAATGTGATTGTTCGTGATCCAATATTGCTCGCTGTTGTGCAGTGGGTAATTCAACTACCCATTGCGGAATAACAATGTGTGGATTAATTAAGCCAACGACTGCCGGGCCAATATCTTCGGTAACCAATACCGGTGTGTTGAGCAGCGTTGATTTTTTCCATTGCTGTTTGCACCACAATAAATGTGCACCACTGGCAATCAGTGCGCAGAGCAAAAACAACGAAAACCAGGGCCATAACTGTTTGATAATTGCATCAAAGTTATGCTGCGCCGATGGTGCAATAAGAGTTTCAGAAAGCCATAGAAAAGGTGACAGATGGGTTGATGTCGTCTCGCGCAGAACGATGACTTTTTGTGCCGATTGCGAATTAAAAATGTTGGGTAATTCAATAGAAACGGATGTAATGACGGTTGGAATAAGCAGCGAGGCGATCAGCGCACCTATCCAATACCAACGGCTGGTTTTACCGCGCAAGTGCGCGCGGCGCTCTGCCAATACCGCTGCAACACTCAACAACAGTGAGACAGA